>DFST01000140.1 GCA_002378975.1 Chitinophagaceae bacterium UBA3430 | reverse complement strand
CTCATTCTATGAAAAAGTCATTCCTGTTTGCGGTTGTTTGTTGGTTGCTTAGCACTTCCGTGCAGGCTCAATACACTTGGTGTGTGTCGATACAGGGGAAGATCAAATTGAAGCACGTTGAAGAGAACAGAGAAGGCAACCTAGTGTTACTTTCTCAGGAAGAGCTGAATAAGTCGGCTTTTTTTCACATCAATTTCAACCGCTCAGACACGGCGATGCGTAGAACCATTTTAGTAAATGACTCAGCCGGATCGGGCATGCAAAATTGGGAGGAGGTGAAAAAACAATGGAAGATCCCGACGAGAGAATTGAAAAACCTGATTGACAAAGGGGGTGAGCTGTCGTTTTATTATACCGAGATTCCGAGAGACATCAACAAAGCGATGGTGGTAAAGGTCAGACCGGTGCATCTTTGTACAGTAAAGCGAGCAATGAAGTGAGTAGACGCATTCTGTTCATCATCAATCCCATTGCGGGCACCCGGTCGAAACGGCATTTGCCGGTGTTGATCGAGCAGGCATGTCGGAAAGTGGAATTGCCTTTTGACATAGTGGACTCACCGAAGGATGGAAACTATGATCGCATCCGTTCGATGATACAGCAAAATGGATTTACGGATGTAGCCATCGCCGGTGGGGATGGAACCTTGAGTGCAACCATTGGGGCTCTACGCGATTTGCCGGTTCAATTTGGGATCATTCCCGTTGGTTCGGGCAACGGACTCGCCCGAGCGGCGCGCATTCCAATGAATCCCCTTCGCGCCATGAGTCTGATCGTGATCGGTCGATCGGCGCCCATCGATGCGTTTACGGTGAATGGTCGGTTTGCGTGTATGTTATCCGGACTCGGATTCGATGCGGCCGTGGCAGCGGGATTTGCCGAGATGGGTCAACGCGGATTACTCAATTACATCCGTCAGGTGATCCGGCATTTTCGAAAAGCGACTACCTATTCTTTTCAATTGGAATGGAACAATCAACAAATAGCTGTTAAGGCCTATTTCATTTCTATAGCCAATAGCAATCAGTTCGGCAATGGATTCACGATCGCGCCAAAAGCCTCACTGAATGACGGGCTGCTGGATGTGGTAGTGGTGAAAGAACAATCCAAGAGCAGCGTGATCGGACGCGTGATCAAGCAACTATTGGGGGGCTATCGATTGCTGGATGAGGCTGAAATAAAAGAGAAGAAACGGATCCTCTACATCCAATCGGACCGCGTCACAATCCACAACCACGACAACGCACCCTTACACATCGATGGAGATCCGGCACCCACGGCTGAACAAATTCAGATGGAGATCTTACGAGATGCTTTTTTACTCATTCGACCTGTTGGGAAGATGAATAAGCGCTCGATTTTCAGTTTAGGAGATGGGGATTGAGAAGTTGAGGTTTTATGTTTAGCTCAACGTAAAACATAAAACTTGAAACCTCAACTACTTACCCGCAACCAAGTACCGTACCCCTACCAAACTCATCAACAAGAACATCGCTACCATTTGATGCAGTTGAGCCATCCATTCAAAAGCACCCCAGGTACGCGGAACGATCTGCACACTGAATAAGACCGAGGCAATGCCAAGCACGACTTGAAGCGTTACGATGAACAAAGGCAACCACCAGTAAAGTTTGAAGATGGTGGATTGAGGTTTGAGGCGATATAGGTTTATAGAAAGAAGTATCACGCCGAGCAGGATCAAGTACCCCAAGTTCCGATGCATAAAATGGATCAGGATCTTGTTCTCCAGAAAATTCAAGACCCCCCACTCCGAACGCCACATCGCCTCGGGGATCATCGCCCCATTGATATCCGGCCAGGTCGGTGCGGCCGTCGCCGCCTTATGACCCGCCATCAACGCACCGAATCCCAATTGGATCACTAACAAAGCGATGAGTCCGATGGTCAGTCGCGGAATGGTTTTATCAGCGATGATTTGCTTCTGTCCAACTGTCAGATCGATCGCAAACCAGCAGGTGTAAGCAAAGAGTCCGAGTGCGAACAGAAAATGTAGAGCCAGTCTTGTCGGCTTCACATAGATCGCATCCCCGGTGAGTCCGCTCGCTACCATGATCCATCCCACAGCGCCTTGTAAGGCCCCGAGCAGAAACAAGATCATCATCGGCCGTACCATCTCCTTTGTAAAACGACGCTGGAATAAAAACACCAGGAACGGAATCAAAAACACTACACCGATCAACCGTGCCCAAAACCGATGAAACCACTCCCAGAAAAAAATGTATTTGAATTCACCCAGCGTGAAATCTGAATTCAGCAATACATATTGAGGCGTTGCTTTATACTTATCAAACTCCACCAGCCACTCCGTTTCACTCAGTGGCGGAAAGGTCCCGGTCACCACGTTCCACTCCGTTATCGATAATCCGCTGCCCGTCAATCGGGTGATCCCGCCCAATAAGACCTGAATGATGATCATGCCCAGTCCCACCAACAGCCAAATGGCCACCGGTCGACTCGAACGTTCCGAATAAGCTGCTTGCATGGGCGCAAAGGTAACATCCATACCGAGCTGAGTAGGATCTGTTTAATTTTTGCACCTTTGAGTGTGCTCGCCCCCTATCTACAAAAATCCCGAACCGAAGCCGGTTGCGATGAAGCTGGACGGGGTTGCTATGCCGGACCGGTTTTTGCCGCCGCCGTAATTCTCCCACACCAATTCCGCCATCCGCTGCTGAACGACTCCAAACAGGTATCCGAAAAGAACCGCGAGATCCTCCGACCCCTCATCGAAAAAGAAGCCATTGCCTTCGCCGTGGCCACTGCTTCGGTCGAAGAGATCGATGCCATCAATATTTTACAAGCCAGCATCCTGGCCATGCACCGGGCCATTCAACAACTCCAGAAAAAACCGGGATTTCTACTCATCGACGGAAATCGATTCAAGCCCTATCCCAAAATCCCGCATGAATGTGTGATCAAAGGAGACGGAAAATTCGCCTCCATCGCGGCCGCCAGCATCCTGGCCAAAACGCACCGCGACGAATACATGCACCGGATCCATAATGAACATCCGGAATACGGCTGGGACCGCAACAAAGGCTACGGCACTGCCATCCATCGAAATGCATTATTGAAATACGGGATGACTCCACACCACCGACGGAGCTTTCAATTACTGCCTGGATAAGTGCCGTTATTTTAATCGGCCGCCCTACAACGCCCACTGCCCCGCACCTTCGCGGATCACTTCCGGCAGATCGGTGGAGCAATCTACCACCGTCGAAGGGATCATACCCCCAATGCCCCCATCAATCACAGCATCGACCTGCTTGCCAAAATTTTCATACATCACATCCGGATCGGTCGTATCCTCCACTTGTTCGCCCGGCAAGGAAGTACTCAGTATCGGACGACCCAGTTCGCGTACCAGCGCCATGGCGATGGAATTATCCGGAATGCGTAGCCCAATGGTTGACTTCTTACTCTGCAAGATCTTCGGCACCAACTTACTAGCGGGGAGGATGAACGTATAGGGACCGGGCAGGTGTTCCTTCAGCAAACGAAATGTGGGCGTGCTGATCGGCTTGGTGTATTCACTGAGATGCGAAAGATCATTGCATATAAACGAGAGATTGGCCTTGTGTGAATCGATGCCCTTTAATCGACAGATCCGCTCGATTGCATCGGCCTGCAGGATATCACATCCAATGCCGTAGACCGTATCGGTGGGATAGATGATGATCCCCCCGGAACGAAGAATCTCCACGACCTGACGAATCAGCCGCGGCTGCGGATCAATGGGATGAATACGTAGTAACATGGTGCAGCAATCTTTAGATAGACGACATCAGCCGCTACATCGCTGCATGCACAACCCCCAACTGACATATTTAATGGAAACACCTGATTTTACTCAAATATCTCAATCCGCCTTCGAGTGCGTCTACAGCGGACAAGCCCTCTGAACGCTAAACTTTGAACGCTGAACTAGTTAATTTCCCAAACTTCCTTGCCTCTCAACAACTCATCCAGATTCGCGGGCTTTTTCTTCTCCGAAACAGCCAATTGCTCGGCCATCAGATCTTCGTAACAGATTCGTTGGGTGGCATAGAACACACCAAAGGGACGCGGGAAATGTCCATCTTTACTCGGATCGTCGAACAAACGAGTCAACACCTGCGCCTTGTATAGATCGGTCTCGTCGTGAATCCAACAGTCATCGGCGCTGTATCCATCCGCAAACGAAACAACTTCAGGTTTTAAACCATTCAAACGAATACCCTTCTCGCGATCCGCGCCATAAATCAATGGCTGCCCTTGTTCCAGGAATAATGTTTCGACCGGCTTGCTTCCTTTTTCGGTAAAGATCTCGAAGGCACCGTCGTTGAAGATGTTGCAGTTCTGATAGATCTCCAAAAACGAAGATCCTTTATGTCCATGCGCCCGCAGCAACATCGCTTGCAAATGCTTGGGGTCGCGATCCATCGAGCGGGCCACAAACGTCGCATCCGCTCCCAAAGCCAAGGCGGCGGGATTGAACGGATGATCGATGCTGCCCATGGGCGTACTCTTGGTAATCTTATGTTCCTCGGATGTCGGTGAATATTGGCCCTTCGTCAATCCATAGATCTGGTTGTTGAACATCAGTATGTTCACATCGAAATTTCGACGCAACAAATGGATGGTATGATTGCCCCCGATGCTCAAACTATCGCCATCGCCGGTAATGATCCATACACTCAATTCGGGACGAGAGGC
>DFST01000012.1:962-6795 GCA_002378975.1 Chitinophagaceae bacterium UBA3430 | reverse complement strand
ACAGCGGATGCCAGTCCCAGATAGAGGCCTACATACAACAACACCCCACCCAATCGATTCAGGATACCCAATTGGGCCAATTCAACCATTCCTTCCAGCGCTTTGGCACCCAACCGAATCAATAGAATCACACCGATCAAAATGACCAGAAAGGCCACGATCGGCAACCATTGATCCGATACCGATACCCGTTCACCCAACCAACCGGCCACCAACGACGAAAATTTAAACGCGAGCATGACCCCCAACAAGGTTGCCAAAAAAGCAAATACAGCCAGGATCAACCCCCGTTGATACCCTTGATAAACGGCCCATACCGCGATTAATAAAACGATCAGATCGATGCCCATGTGGATCTTTTATCCGCCGGTCAGCATTTGTTTCACATAATTGGAGAGCGTCTTTCCGTCTACACGGCCGGCAAAAGCTTTATTGGCCGCACCCATCAGTTTGCCCATTTCTGCCGGAGAACTTACCCCCAATTCGGCGATGAGTTGTTTCAGTCCGGCGATGATCTCCGCTTCCGACATCGCTTGTGGCAGAAACTTTTCGATCACCGCGATCTCTTCTGCTTCTTTGGTCGCCAATTCCGGGCGATTCTGTTGTTGGAAGATCTCAAGGGCGTCTTTCCGTTGCTTCACCATTTTTTGCAAGATCTTGATCTCGGCGGCCTCATCCAATTCACCCGATGCCCCTTCCGCTGTTTTTGCCAGCAGGATCGCGGATTTGATGGCACGCAAGCTGCGCAAAGCCGCTTCGTCTTTTTTCAACATGGCTGTTTTCAAGGCAGCCATCACGTCAGTTTCCAGAGGCATGTTTTATGCTTTATTGTTGGCTAATTGTTTGGCTCGGAATTGCTCATAAAAAGTACGCGCGAAGGTCTTCATCTCTTCGACTTGGTCTTGATACTGCGTAGCTCGACCATACGTGTCGGCCATGGTCATCATCGTCTGATAGAAAAAGTCAGCCATCTCGTCGACCATCATTTGTTGCGTCCACAGATCAATGCGCAAAGCGGCTTTATCGGCCCCATCCCACAAAGAGATCATCATGGCCTTCGCTTGCTGAAATTGGCCCTCGGCCGACTCGCTGGCCGCCCACTGAATGTCGGTTGGCACACGCTTCTCATCTAAAGCTACCTTAACCGTGATCGTTGATTGATGCATAATATAATTTGAATGTCAAAATTAACTCAATTCGAATGGGCAGCCTTCAGCATACAATCCCAGACCCGTTCGGCGGTGGCCGACCACTGAAAACGGGCAGCCACGGGTTTTCCCGCCTCGATCTGACGCCGACGAAGCGCTTCATCGATGTACAACCGGTTCATTTGCTCTGCGATCGAAGCCGGATCCTTGGGATCTGCATACAGAGCAGCGCTTCCTGCAATCTCTTCCATAGACGTATCCGAACTCGTGATCACAGGCACACCCGCTTGCATCGATTCCAACACCGGAACACCGAACCCTTCGTAAAAAGAAGGATACACCAAGGCATAGGCTGATCCGGTGAGCCCCACCAACGTCTCTAGATCCACATAGCCGGTCAGCACCACATCGTTGCGGTATTTGTAGGTGGACAACAACGCTTCAAACCGACCCGATTGCCAGGCCATTCGTCCGGCCAACACCAACTTGAAGCCGTTCTGTTGTCTTTTTTTAAACAACGAGAACGCTTTCAGCAGTCCAATCAGGTTTTTGCGCGGATGGATGGCCCCCGTATAGAGAAAATACTCTTTGCCTTCTGTGAATCGCAGTTTGATGTCGGCACGCTCTTGTTCACTCAAAATGCGGAATGCCGACTTGGCCGCACTATACACCACATCGATTCGATCCGGAGCGATCTGATACCGATCGATCAATTCGGCACGGGATTTTTCTGAGACCGTTGCAATGGTCTTCACCGTTTTCAAAAACTTCGGCAAATGAACGCGGTAATAACGGCGAATGGAGGCCGAAAACCAGTCCCGGTCGTGGAGAAAAGCCAGGTCATGGACCACCAAGCATTGCGGCACCCGGGTACACAAGGATGCAATCCCATCGGGCGATACAAATACATCCGCCTTGAACCGACTAAGCACGCCGGGTATCCGCCAATTATACCACAAACGCCAGAGCAAAGGGTGGCGAGCTGGCGGACCGACCACGCAGATCTTGACATTGGAAGGCCACGACAAGACCGGATCGACCGGACGATCGAAAATGAACAGAAAAGCATGCTCGCTGTGTTGCTCAGCTAAACGCAGAAAGACCTGCTCCGTGAAATAGCCATATCCTTCGAGGCGTTCCAACCATCCAAAACGGGTATTGACTGCAATGCGCATGGGGGCACAAAGGTAACACCCCATCCTCCCCGCCCGGAGGCACTCTGGAAGATTTCCTATATTTGTCCTTTCACAACACTTTATGGATTACAATACTAGCCGCAACCACCTGGCGCTGCGCGAATACGGCCGTCACATCCAACGCATGGTCGAATACGTGATGACGATCGAAGAACCCGAGAAACGTCAGAAGAACGCCCAAGTCGTCATAGAGACCATGGGTATTCTCAATCCCCAATTGAAAAATGTCGAGGATTACAAGCAGAAATTCTGGGACCATCTTTTTGAGATTTCCGATTATACCCTCGATGTAAAGTCTCCCTATCCCGTCCCGACTCGCGAAGAGGCCAAAGCCCGCCCCAAGCCCCTGCCCTATCCGAAGCGTCATCCGCGCTACTCGCACTTGGGCAAGAATCTGGAACTGGTCATCAACAAAGCCCTGGAAGTAGAAGATGCCGATAAGAAATTGGGCTTCGCCAATGCGATCGCCTATTACATGAAGCTGGCCTACAACAACTGGCACAAAGAATTGGTCGCCGATGATGTCATTCAAAGCGAAATGAATGCACTGACCAACGGACAACTCACCTTCACCAATACCCCGTTTGTAAAAGCATACCGCATGCAACCAGAAGGTAGAGGCAACTTTGGAAAACGCGGCAAATTCCAACAACGTGGAGGCAGCGGCGGTGGCGGCGGAAGACGCGACATGCGCGGCGGTTTCAAAAAGAAACGGTACTGATCCGAATCTTCTTTTCGCGTTTCTTTGCACATGGCCCCATCCGGAAATAAGATCATCATCATTGCCGCCCCATCAGGAGCCGGTAAAACTTCGATCGTCAAATACCTACTCAAGCAAATGCCTGAACAACTGGCATTCTCCATTTCCTGTACAACCCGTTCACCACGAGCCGGAGAAACAGACGGGGTTGAATACTATTTCACATCCGTAGAAGACTTCGAAAAAAAAATCTCCAAGAGTGAATTGGCAGAATGGGAAATGGTATACTTCGGTAAATACTACGGCACGCCGGTAAGCGAACTCGAGCGGATCTGGGAAATGGGTAAGACGCCGCTGCTGGACATTGATGTCAAAGGCGGGCTGAATGTGCGCAAACGTTTTCCCGATCGCAGTCTGGCTCTGTTCATTCAACCCCCTTCACTCGAGGAACTCTCACGTCGGCTCCATGCCCGCGGAACCGAAACGCCCGAATCACTGGATGCCCGCATCAACAAGGCAACCTATGAGATGAGTTACAAAGGGGAATTCGATCACATCATCCTGAATGCAGACCTCGATCAGGCCTGTGCGGAGACCGAGCAATTGGTTCGTAACTTCCTGCAAGCATAACCAATCGGTTCATGAGCGTATTCATTGTCTTTCTGATAACGTTGCTGGGAATGGCCCTGTTGGCCGGACTCGAAATGTCGTTCTACAGCGCCAATCGGATGACCTTAGAACTCAGACGTCGACAAAACCCCGATGCCCTCAAACGACTCGATCCCCTGCTCGAATCACCGGCCCGCCTACTGGGCAGCACCTTGGTTGGCTTCCAACTGCTGCTGGTATTGCTGGCGCTGCAGATCAACGATGTGATGCAGCCATTATGGAGCTACGCACACATCGAATCGAACACCCTGCAATTGCTGATCGAAATCGCCATCACCACGCTGCTGGTATTGATACTGAGCGAATTCTTGCCCCGTGCTTTTTTCCGCGCCCGGGGTGAATGGGGACTGATCCGGTTTTCCGGCTTCCTCCATCGAATCCAAAACGGCCTATTCCCCATCGCCGCTGCCGCCATCGATGCGGCCGAATGGCTACTTCGGAACATATTTGATGTGCGCATCCATGAAAAACGTGAACCGCTAAAGCGAAGCGATCTGAAGCACCTGTTTCAAACACCCGTGCCTGAAGAGGTCGACGACCTGCACGCGCAATTGATGGAGAATGCCCAAGAACTGCCCAAGATCAAGGTTCGCCAATGCCTGGTACCCCGCAAAGAGATCGTGGGGGTAAACCAGAAAGCTACGATTGAAGAGCTCCGACAACTTTTCATTTCCACCCAACTCAGCAAACTGATCGTTTTTAACAAAGACATCGATCACATCATTGGTTACGTGCATCAGCTCGACCTTTTCAAAAACCCCCAATCGATTGAAGAGATCATTCTACCCATTCCCGCCGTTCCGGAAAGCATGAGCACCACACGACTGATCGGTCAATTCACCCGCGAACGCAAAAGCATCGCCTGGGTGGTGGATGAATTCGGAGGTACCGCCGGGATCGTGACCATGGAAGATGTATTGGAAGAACTATTCGGCGAGATCCGCGACGAATACGACACCGAAGAGTTCGTCGAAAAGCAATTGAATGAACAGGAATTCATCTTTTCCGGCCGATTGGAATTGGATTACCTGGCCGACAAATACGATTTCCGGTTTGACCACGACGAGGCCGAAACCCTGTCGGGTTACATCATCAACCACCACGATACGATCCCCCAGCAAAAGGAACGGATCATCATCGACGACTACGAATTTGAGGTGCTGCAGGTCACCGAAACCCGAATCGAAACCGTTCGCATGAAGCGGCTGCAATAACCCGCTGTATATTTGTGCCCCATGGCGCTTTTAGATTTCTTCAACCGACGCACCCCCGACGAACAGGCCGAGATGAGTTTTCTCGATCACCTCGAAGAACTCCGATGGCACATCATCCGTTCAACGATCGCCCTGCTGGTCTGCGCCATTTTTGTGTTTGCTTATTCGGATTGGGTGGTCGAAGACGTTCTCTTTGCACCCACCCGACCCGATTTCATCTCTGCCCGATGGCTCTGTTCATTGGGTCAAAACATCGGCATTGGAGATGCGCTTTGCTTTCAGCCCGTACAAGCACAATTTTTAGAAACCACGATGACCGGGCAATTCATCGCCTCGTTCACCTTGGCCTTCATCGGCGGATTCATTCTAGCCTTCCCTTATATATTCTGGGAATTCTGGCGCTTTGTACGCCCCGCCCTCTCGGATAAAGAATTGAAAAAAACCCGCGGCATCATTGTCTGGGTATCCCTGTTGTTCTTCACCGGAGTGGCCTTCGGCTATTTCATCCTCACGCCTTTCATGGTGAACTTCTATTTCAACTACAAGTTGAGCGCACAGATCGTGATCATGCCCTCCTTCTCTGATTATTTGGAGAATCTGATCTATACCACCGCCGGGATCGGGGTGTTGTTTCAGATGCCTTTGCTGGTTATGTTATTGGCCCGGATCGGCGTCGTTACGGCGACCTTCCTGCGCACCTACCGCCGGCATGCGTTCGTGATCATTCTGATCGCCGCAGCGATCATCACCCCCTCGACCGATCCGTTTAGTCTGACCATCGTGACCATCCCGCTTTATTTGCTGTTCGAAGCCAGCATCATACTCGCCGGACGGGTGAATAAGGAGCAGAAGAAGGAATGGAGCTAAGCCGATCGGAGATCGGCTAGTTTGGGCAGTTTGGGAGTT
>DFST01000012.1:0-554 GCA_002378975.1 Chitinophagaceae bacterium UBA3430 | reverse complement strand
ATGGAGATATATGCATTTTGACTTGACAAAACCTATTTCGATCGGAAGCGATCATGCCGGTTATGAGTACAAACAATTCATCACCGATTTTTTACGATCAAAAGGATTTGTAATACGCGACAACGGAACGCACAGTAAAGACTCCGTTGACTATCCCGATTTTGCCCACCCCGTAGCAACTCAGGTTGAAACCGGAGAAGCCTCTTATGGAATATTGATATGCGGAAGTGCAAATGGCGTTGCCATCACAGCGAATAAACATGCCGGGGTGCGTGCAGCGATCTGTTGGAACGAGGAACTCGCTTCATTAGCCCGAGCCCACAACGATGCAAACATCATTTGCATCCCAGCTCGGTTTGTTTCTCAGGAAACTGCGTTGGAAATGGTAAACGTTTTTCAGACAGCCCCTTTTGAAGGAGGCCGACATCAAAACAGAGTATCAAAGATCAACTGCTGATCCGAACAACTACCCAAACTACCCAAACTCCCAAACCGAAATGGTAAATGCATGCTCATTTACCATTTCAAAATCCAGGCAAACATCAACGGCGCCA
>DFST01000071.1:3970-8565 GCA_002378975.1 Chitinophagaceae bacterium UBA3430 | reverse complement strand
CTCGTTGTTATCACATCCGGAAAAAAGTAGCGAGGGTAGTACGACTGCAGATAGGATTCTTCTTCTGAAGATAAAATGCATTAAAATAATTCAATGTAAATGGTGAGTAACGACACCTGTTTGAGCATAAGGAAATTGAATAGAACGGACACACCAAGCAGCACTTCATCTTCGCGATGCGTTATTGTGTAGACGTTCCTCGTGTCATGACACGCCTGACTTTATAAATACGAAAATCGAGTCTCCCTGGTTAGATCTCTATGCCTGGCTCTTACTGCGCTTTCTTCGGTGGCAATGCAAAAGCCTTGGCCTCATGTGTGAATTTACCGTTATGCGCACCATCACAAAAAGGCTTGTTGTTGCTCAGTCCGCAGCGGCAAAGACCCACGATTTCACGACCACCCAGGTCGTATGTGTTCCCAGCCCGATCGGTGATGGTGAAATCGCCTTCTACTTTCATAGAGCCATTGTCATTGATGGTAATTTTTGTTGACATCTTTCTTGTAGTTGAATTTGTAATGTAGGGATTATCTATAAAACGCCCTCATAGTAAGATTTGTTCGTCAAACTGATAAAAATCGTTGTATGGGAGCCGGCCTAGTATGAGTACGGGGTTATTAGAATGGCATGGGCTTGGGGCAAAGAGATACATACTCATCTACCGTTTGAGCAGCTTTCATTTGCATAACGTGATATAATATCTGTTCAGCAACAACCCGCACCCGGCACACAAGCATTTCCCGGTTTCTCGGCATAGACCGTGATGCTAAAAATACCCGTATCGCCCGATTTGAAATTATGTAGCTCTTCGGCCGACAAGTATCGATTCAGAATATCATCCGGTATCACGATCGGCTTCTCTTTTTGGATTTGAATATTTACGAAACCCGTGGCATGAATCAATTCCACATAGACGTCCTTTTGAATGGCTCCCGACACACAACCCGCATACATCTCCGCATCCTTTCGCAACCCTTCCGGCAAAGCACCAATCAGCACTACATCCGAAATGCTGAAATGCCCCCCGGGTTTGAGCACCCGAGAAATTTCCTGAAACACTCCGTATTTATTGGGTACCAGATTTAATACGCAATTGCTGACCACCACATCCGCCACTTGGGAAGTAATGGGCATTTTTTCAATGTCGCCCTGACGAAACTCTACATTATTGAAACCCCGCATCTCCGCATTTTGCCGCGCCTTTTCGATCATCGCCGGCGTAAAATCAATGCCGATCACTTTTCCGGTTTCGCCTGTCTCATGACGAGCCACAAAACAATCATTACCGGCGCCACTGCCCAGATCGATCACTGTATCACCCGTTTTGATTCGAGCAAACTGGGTCGGCAATCCACAACCCAATCCCAGATCCGCATCTGCATTGTAACCAGCTAATGCTGTGTAATCATCCGACATGATGTTATATACTTCGGTTGAGCAGCCACCTGCCCCACAACAAGACGACATGTTGGTCTCTTTATCCTGCAAGGCAATCTCACTGTACTTCTGCCGTACAATCTCTTTTAGTTGTTCATCGGTTTGCATACTTAGTCATTTTATTTTTTTATCCGTTTCAACAATCCCTCTACCAATCGCTTCGATCCAACATAAAAAGGAGTGGTTTGATGCAGACCGGTAGGTTCGAGGTCCAGAATACGGTTGGATCCATCTGTGGCCATGCCACCCGCCTGCTCAACGATCATCGCGAGGGCATTGCACTCATAGAGCAGGCGCAATTTCCCCTTGGGATATTTGCTGGTTGCCGGATAGAGGAAGATCCCACCCTTGATCAGATTCCGATGAATATCGGCCACCAGCGATCCAATGTACCTCGAAGTGAATCCCGCCGCTCTGCAGCCTTCTATATACTGCGCAATCTCCGGCATCGCCTGGGGAATACCAGCGTCGTTGATCGAATAGATCTTTCCGCTAGCCGGACAACGCATCTGCGGATGGGATAATACATATTCACCCAGCGTACGCTCGTAGGTAAATCCATTCAAGCCTTTTCCGGTTGTATACACCAACATGGTCGAAGAACCATAGAGTACATAGCCGGCAGCGACCTGCTCCGATCCTTTTTGAAGAAAATCTTTTTTGGTCAGTTTGGTGCCGGGCTTGGTCTTGCGTTTGTAGATGGAAAAGATCGTTCCGATGGAAACATTGACATCGATGTTGGTAGACCCATCAAGCGGATCGATGGCCACTACATACTTCCCTCTATTTTTGAAATCAGTGAACGTTTCGGTTTCTTCGGAAATAATGCCGGCCGCCTCCCCGCCTTTTGACAAGGCGCGACTGAACCGAATATGCGCCAGCATGTCCAATTTTTGTTGCTCATCCCCAGCTTTATTCTGCTGACCGATGTATCCCATGATGTCCACCAAACCGGCTTGATTGATCTCGCGATTCACCACTTTGGAGGCCAGGGCAATATCCCGTAACAATTGAGAGAACTCACCCGCAGCTTGCGGATATTCGGATTGCTTGCTTTTTATGAAACGATCCAACGTAATGCCAATGGGGAGTGCGATGCGGGAACGTTCCATGTTTAAATTTAAGATCATTACAAAGTTAGCGATTCGGCATTCGAAAAAATCAAGGCGGAAATAGATCAGCCCCTGTAGTGTCTGCTGGTCATTGATCGGTTTTTCCGCTTTTCGAAAATCCCTTTTCCCCATTTCGAAATTCAGGATGCTGCCCTCCCGTTGATCTTTGCGGCCATGAAACGGACCCTCTGTGTGATCGGACTATTGTTCAAGACCCTGTTGTTTCTAGGACAGCCCGTAGATACAAGCTCAACCCACATTAAATATTTACCGGAGATCACGCTGGTGGGAGGCTCCAGCCGGTCCGATCTCCAACAGATCCCCGAGATCGTCGGCACCTCGATCTATGCAGGGAAAAAAGCAAGCTTACTGGTTTTAAAAAATGTGGAAGGAAACATTACAACCAACACCATGCGCCAAGTAATGGCGAAAATACCCGGACTACAAGTCTGGGAAAGCGACGGCAGCGGCATACAAATTGGTATAGCCACCCGTGGGCTGAGTCCCAACCGCAGCTGGGAATTCAACATCCGCCAAAACGGATACGACATCGCCGCTGATCCATACGGCTATCCGGAAGCGTATTACAATCCCCAACTACAAGCAGTTCAACGGATCGAATTCATTCGCGGACACGGAGCCCTGCAATACGGTCCGCAATTCGGTGGCATGATCAATTACATTTTGCGCGATGGGTCCGAATTCAAAAAACCACTGCAAGTCGAAACACAACAAACACTTGGTTCATTCGGCCTGTATAATCATTATACCGGTATCGGGGGGCGATCCGGAAAATGGAATTACTACAGTTTCATCGATCATCGACAAGCCCAAGGATATCGAGCAAACAGTCGCTATTTCACCAATGCCGGATTCGCCTCCGTTACCTACACGCCCCATCCGAAACTAGCCACTACCCTCGAGTTCATGCAATCCCACATCAGAAGCCAGCAGTCGGGCGGACTGACCGACTCTGCGCTCTATGCAAACAACCGGCAAAGTGTTCGATCACGAAACTGGATGGACATCGATTGGTCCACCTTGGCCCTACGAGTTCGTTATACCATCAACGCGCAAACTCGAATCGACGCGAAAGTCTTCACCTTGATCGGTGATCGGAACAGTGTAGGATTCATGCCGGGCAATGGCATCATTCAACCGGATGCGATCGACCCAACTAGCGGACAATACGCCAACCGAAACGTGAACATCGATCGATACCGGAACGCCGGCATGGAAATAAAGATGATTGGAGATTATTCGATCAGAAAATCGATGGCTACTCTCTCCGGAGGCATTCGTTGGTTTACCGGAAACACCGATCGATTGGCGGCCGATGGAAAAGGAAGCCCGGGAACTAATTATAATTTGGATTTGATCGACGGGATCTGGAGCCGCGATCTGGATTTTCAAAGTAGTAACTATGCCGGGTTCGCGGAGAACATCTTCCGATTGGGAGAAAAATGGCTACTCATTCCCGGTATTCGAGTTGAATGGCTGAAAGGAACGGTTCGTGGTCAAAACAACATTGAAAATGGATTCCCGATTTTCTTGATTCCCCAAAGCAAACAGCGCGCTTTTTTTCTAACGGGCTTAGGAGCCGAGTATCATGTCGGATCTAAAACCGAGTTATATGCCAATATCACCCAAGCCTATCGCCCGGTTCAATTTGCCGACCTGAGTACACCACCGGGAACCGACCGGATTGATCCCGCTCTCCGCGACGCCCGTGGATACAATGCCGATCTGGGCATTCGTGGACAGGTACACAAACGAATTTATGTAGACGTCAGTCTGTATCTCCTGCAGTATGGAAATCGGATCGGTACCTTACTAGAACAAGATCCCAATGGAAATTTTTACAATCTCCGGACCAATGTAGGAAGCAGTCGGTCTAAGGGACTCGAGCTGTTCACCGAATACCAAGGAAGACTATCGAAAGAACGTTCACATTGGAAATGGGGTGGTTTTATTTCTTATGCATACAACGATGCCCGCTACATTCGATTGCAAGTAAGTCGATGGATAGGCGGTCAGTTACAAAAG
>DFST01000071.1:0-3644 GCA_002378975.1 Chitinophagaceae bacterium UBA3430 | reverse complement strand
TTAAATCTGCAATTCAAGCAGATCAAGCTGACCGGCCAATTCAATTATGTGAGCCGTGTTTATACCGATGCGAATAATACGCAAAGTCCTTCTTCGAATGGACAAAATGGAGTCATTCCCTCGTACCGGATCATAGATCTCACCGTATCATGCCCGATCCGAAAAGTTTGGTCGATTAAGACAGGAATTAACAACCTGACCAATGCGGTTTATTTTACTCGCCGTGCCGGTGGGTATCCGGGTCCGGGTGCCCTGCCCGCAGACGGACGCTCTGCTTTTCTTACGATTACCTACCAAATGCATTGAGCCCGAATATAAACGACAGCAATCCCGGGCTATTCATCTTGTCGGCATCGCCGCAGGCATCATAGGAAAAGGGTGCTTGTTTATCAGGCACCCTTTTTTGTTTTAATAGTAATACCCAAAGATGATGTTCATCTCATCCTGGCTGGTGAACCCAAAGCCGACACCCAACGAGCTGGGATTGTAATAGGTTACTACTGACGTGAGTCCCTCGCCCGGCTGCAACACGATTGGTGTGGCAAATGATTTTACCAACGGATGCTCCCAATCGGTATTTGAATACACCACTTCCCCATTTCGCGAGCCTCCGGCGATCTTGATCACGAAGGTCTCCCCCAGCTTGTGAAAGTGTGAGGTCAACATCACAACCCGGGTAACCGTATTGAAGGTGAAGGTTTTGGTGAACGTGCGACGAGTGTAAGGCGGGATGTTGATGTCAAAATTGTTCAGGTCTAGCGTCTTCGCTTCGTATTGGACCGAAGCGCGCGGAACCGTATACATGTTCAAATAGTTCTGACCCGTTAAAACAAAATTCGTGCGGTTGAAATAATGGGCATTCAGATCCACCGCCGTAGCGGGTGCAATTTTCAATGCCACGCCAGCGGGTAAGGTCACATCCGTATTTACATCGGTACCGCCACCCATGAACACGTGATTTTGCATTTGCTGCAGCGTGGTCTGATTCAAAACGCCGGTGAGCGGATCGCGCAGGTCGCGCAATTGATCCACCGCCGGCAATCCGATCAAGGAACGAAATCCATACAACACAAAATGGTGGCTATTGGAAGCTCCACGCATTTGCAAACGATTCACAAATACGGTATCCGTATTGGGTGTGTTCTTCCTTACAAACACCTCGCGCTCAAAATTTTTCGGGATCTCAAAGGGATTGATGGTGAGTTGAAATCCGGTTCCGGCCGCAGGCGGATCCAAGGGTTGTATAGCTACCTGACAGGCACTACTATCCTTCAATACGTTGTCATCAATGGATGAACTGGTCTTGCTCGCACCGGCATTGATCCAGCGACGAATGAATTCAACCTGACCTTTGCTGAGTACTTGTCCCCCGAGCGGCATCTGCGACCCGAAATTTCCCGTCACCGGATGATGACTCGCTACACAGGTGATCTTGTGATAGAGAAAACTCGTTTCCGCATCACCCGGACGAACCAATTTGTAATTACTGGCAACTGCGGCGGCATTCATCGGCGCTTGATCGACCAGTTGATCGTACGATTGTCCGGCCGCCAAGATCAATCCATGTTGAGCAAACGATGGATCGGAGGAAGAAGCATGACAACCCGCCGTGGCACAGGTTTGCGTCAAAATCTGCTCCTGAATGATGTCAAAATCCGGGCGTCCATTGTCGGTCGATTTCTTACAGGAAGAAACCAGCAGGGTCAACACGAGAAAAGAAGTGAAAGGTATGCGCATTGCTGAGAAGGTTGAAGGAGTTGAGAGATCGGAAAGACTAAACTACCTAAACTTTCTCAACTATCTAAACCCGACCCTGAACATTGAACTGTGAACCCTGAACTTTAATCCGTTACCCGTCCGCCCGCATTGATCCAATTCGTGATCGCCAGTCGGTCATTAGCCGGTAGGAGTCCACTGGTTGGCATCGGACTGGGCGTACCCTGTACCGCACGTACATTGATGCGGTCTTTGGCAGATACAATGGCGCAATCGTTACTTAGGTTCACACCTCCATTGGCCGTAGTAGCATTGTGACAACTCACACAATTATTCTGAATGAGCGTGCGAACGGCGGTAAACAGCGGACCGGCCGAACGCGTACCCACCACGATCGAGCCCTGTGTTCCGGTGCATCCGTTTGCATCTTTGGCCGTGATGGAAAATGTGCCGGTATTCAAACTGGCAAACGTGGCGGCTGATTGAAAAACGCCTCCATTCAAGCTATAGGTGTATGGCGCCGTGCCTCCCGAAGCAGCTGCGGTGATCGATCCGCTGGCATTCACGCAGGGCGTTACCCCGGTGGGGTTCGGATTAACAACAATGGTCACCGTATTGCAACTGACTACATTGGTCAAGGTGAAACTAGCCGATCCGGTACAACCGGCGGAGCTTTTTGCTGTAACGGTATAAGAACCGGCAGCGAGATTGGTGAATTGTCCGGTCGACTGAAACGTTCCCCCATTTAAACTATACGTCAAGCCACTGGCCCCACTACCCGTGGCCAAGATGCTGCCGTTGGTGGCCCCGGACGCCGGGTTCATCGTGGTCCCACTGACCACAACCGTGACACTGGCACATGGATCGGGGGGTGGGTCGTTTTTTCCGCAGGAAATTCCCAAAACGAGTACCGTACCGAAAGCAAGGATATACGGGATGCTACGCATAGACATGATTTGTAGATTAAAGATATAATATATAGAACAAGGCAAAACCGAAGTGGTTCGGTCTTATTGGGGTCGAGCTTGCTCAAAATGTTCTGAATAATCTCGACGCAGGGTACCCATCCAGCGGTCCCAGCAGAGGAAATACAATCCATAATTGCCCTTGAAATACCGGTGATGCTGGTTGTGGGCCACCGAGGTATTGATCCACCGTCCGATGCGAGTACGATGAAATCCGGCCGGATATAGCTCCCAACCCAAATGCCCGTACACGTTGTATACGATCATGAAAAAGAAGAAAATAAAGAAATGAAGCTTGTGCAACGGCAATAAAAAAAGGAATACAATCAAAATGCCGGCCTCCACGATGCCTTCCAGGGGATGAAAAGCATAGGCCGCCCAGGGGGAAGGGTTGGTCGACTTGTGATGCACGAGATGCATGACCTTGAAAAGTCGGGGGTGATGCATGAGCCGATGCGTCCAATAGAAATAGGTATCGTGTATGAAAAGCAACAAGGGGAAGATCGCAACAAAATAAAACCAACCCATTTGATCGATTTGCTCGTACCGCAAGGTATACTTCGAGACATTCGGATTGCCTATGAAGACAAGGGGCACCAGCGCAAAAATGGAGATCGTGATGGCGGAGTAGCCGATCTCCCGCAAGTAATCATTCCATTTCGGAAATCGTTCCTGGATCTTTCGATTTCGAAGCGATTTACGAAGCAGTACATAGAAGATCAGAAAGGCAAGGCCGGCGACAAGCATATACCGGCCCCCAATCAGCTGCAAGATCTTCGTGTATTGATACAAGACAACTCGTTTGAGTGATAAAGATACTCCGAATGTAACTCGAATACAGCGATCTGGCTCAAACTGGAAAATGTATGGGATGTACTCTACGACCGCAACGATTATCGCGAGATCGTATTTAAGTTAATATCTTGGTGCTGATCAATCCAGCTTATGCCTTTACTAAGTAAC
>DFST01000084.1 GCA_002378975.1 Chitinophagaceae bacterium UBA3430 | reverse complement strand
TCGGTACTGCCCACCAACGATGAGTTTAAGCCCTTCAAGAATCATTACGGAAAGGATGATCGGATCCGTGCGGTCAATGCGGGAATGCAAGCGCTCTGTGCAGATTTAGGGGTAGCCTATGTCGATCTTTATCCCCGTTTTCTGGATGCATCGGGAAAGTTGGATAAGCAATACACCAACGATGGTTTACACCTGAATGGAGCCGGCTATATGCTTTGGAAAAAAATATTGATCGAACAAAAATGGATGGATTGATGCAGATCACCGGAACATTCATCGACGAGATTAGTCACGACATTCCCCACCAGAATTGGGGGCCGACGGAATGGGCGCGTGACTTTCAGCACATGAAGGCTGCCGGCATTGACACGGTGATCGTGATCCGTTCCGGTTATCGTCGATTCATCACGTATCCCTCCGATTATTTGATGAAGGAGCAGGGGTGTTACGCACCTCCCATCGATCTGATCGAATTGTTCTTGACCTTGGCCGATAAGCATCAAATGAATTTCTATTTTGGTTTGTACGACAGTGGTCGCTATTGGGACACGGGCAATATGCAACACGAGATCGATGCAAATCGGTATGTGATCGATGAGGTCTGGGCCCGCTATGGCCATCATCCTTCTTTTCGGGGCTGGTATTTGTCCATGGAGATCAGCCGAAAGACCCAAGGGGCGGTCGATGCCTTTCATACACTGGGTAAGCAATGCAAGGACGTGAGTGGTGGCTTACCGACTTTTATCTCTCCTTGGATCGACGGGAAAAAAGCGGTGATGGCTGCCCAATCGTCACTAACGAAATCGGATGTGGTGTCTTTGCAAGAACACGAGCGGGAATGGGATGAATTATTTGCCGGAATGCAAGGGGCGGTGGATGCCGTTGCGTTTCAGGACGGACACATCGATTATCATGAGTTGGAGGATTTTTTCCGAATCAATAAGAAATTGGCCGATAAATATGGAATGCAGTGTTGGACCAATGCCGAGTCGTTCGATCGGGATATGCCCATCAAATTCCTTCCCATCAAGTTCGAGAAACTTCGCTTGAAATTGGAGGCGGCGCGTAAAGCCGGCTACGACAAGGCGATCACGTTCGAGTTCTCGCATTTCATGAGTCCGCAGTCCATGTACCCCTCAGCCCATCATTTATACGATCGTTATCTCGATTACATCAATAACTTGTCATGAAGCGTTTGTCTTTGATTCTCACTCTTTTTGTTTCTCTGATCGTGCACGCACAGGATCCGATCCGAGGCGTTTGGATCACCAATACCGGAAGCAGCGTTCTGAATTCTCGCTTGCAGATCCGAGAGGCGGTGATGCAGTGCAAGGATCAGGGATTGACCGATCTATTCATGGTGGTATGGAACAATGGGAAAACGATGTTTCCCAGTCAGGTGATGTCACAGTATGTAGGACAGGCACAAGATCCGGTCTTTACCGGTCGTGATCCGTTGCAGGAGATGATCGAGGAGGCGCATGCGGTTGGGTTGCGGGTACACGCCTGGATGGAGTTTGGGTTTTCGTATTCGTACAAGGATTCGAATTCCATTTGGAACAAGAAATATCCGACTTGGGCGGGGCGAAATGCAGCCGGAAATCTGTTGCAGAAGAATGGGTTTTACTGGTGGAATGCCTTGCATGCGGGTCCGCAGCAATTTCTCAGCGAGTTGATCGAGGAGATCGTATTGCGTTACGACATCGATGGAATTCAGGGCGACGATCGGTTGCCTGCGATGCCTTCTGAAGGCGGGTATGAATCGGAGACGGTGGGTGCGTATGGAAATCACGGGGGCGATCAGCGGGCTGCGATTGATGCCAAGCAACCGGATTGGGTGCAATGGCGTGCCGATAAACTCAGTCAGTTTGCCAGTCAGTTGTATCAGAAGGTAAAGTCGACCAAGCCAGCGTGTTGGGTGACTTGGTCGCCCAGTATTTATCCCTGGTGTAAGCAGGAGTATTTACAAGATTGGCCTGCTTGGTTGCGTGACGGATATGCAGATTATGTTTTTCCTCAACTCTATCGATACAACGCGGCCGCTTATGAGCAATTGTTGAAAGATCTCAATGCCCAGCTTACGCCCGATCAAAAGAAAAAAGTTTTTCCGGGTGTACTCACCTCCTTGGGCGATGGATACCAGGCGAGTCGTTCATTACTCGATCAGTTCATATCATTAAACCGGGCCTATGGGTATGCCGGTGAAGTATTTTTTTATTACGAGACGTTAAATCGCATTTCCGGTCCGTTGTATACCGATACCAAAAACTAAATTTTACACCATGACACGTCCTCCTTTGTTGGCTTTATTATTTATTGGTCTGTTCAGTATTGCCTGCTCCAAAGATTCGGGTGGTTCAGGTGGTGGCGGCGGTGGCAATACGGGGGGCGGCGGTACCGGTCCAACTCCGGTGGTTCCCATCATTTCCTTACCGGCTGGATGGAAGTACAATTCATCCTACAGCAGCAGTTTCCCCAATGGGATTCAGGCATTTAGTTTTGATACGATTTTCAACGGCCATACGGTTAAGGCGTATTGTTTGGCCTATGACAGTCGGTTGGGTTTTTATGATTTCAAGCCTGTACAGTCGCCAACCGCTAAAAAGGTCAGTGAGATTGTTTCGCAGGAGAGCGGTATTGTATATGGAGCGATCAATGGAGGTTATTTCGGTGGCAATTCATCGTATAGTTTGGTGAAGTACAACAACATCGTTAGTGCCCCGAACATCAAGTCGGTGAGTCGACCTCCTTATATTTATTTTCCGACTCGAGCGGCTTTCGGAATTCAAACTAACGGAGCGCCCACCACGGCTTGGATCTATCATGTGGGCACGGGCAATGATAATATCTATAGTTATCCGAGTCCCAGTCCCAATGTAGAAGGTTCCACACCCGAACCTACTCCCAACGAAGCCTTTCCCACGGGTGGCGCGGCTTGGACTGTTCCAACAGCCATCGGTGGTTCGCCCATGTTGCTTCGGGGTGGACTGGTCAATATTTCTGATGTGGCTGAATTGATCAACATCAACAACACGTCTTATCGTCCCCGTTCGGCCTTGGGTTATACAGCCAACGGAATTGTATTGTTGTTGGCGGTGGAGGGCGATAATGCTTCCGCCGGATATCCGGGCGTTAACTTATCTGAGTTGGCTAATATCCTGAAGCAATTGGGATGTACCGATGCCATGAATTTGGATGGCGGCGGTTCTACGTCGATGATCATTTCCGGTCGACTGACTGTTCGTCCAGGTGATGCCGGTGTAGAGCGTCCGGTGGTCAGTGCGGTATTGATCAAACAAAAGTGATCAGATCATTTCATTCGGGTCCCAGAAGTATTTTTCAAAATCCTGGATCTGATCGTCGATCACTTGAATTCCCTCTTTTTTGAGGAGTTGCTCCATGCGTTCGGGGGGTGCGAAATGTATTTTTCCGGTGAGTCGTCCTTGTCGGTTCACGACTCGATGCGCGGGTACCGCCGGCTTTACGAAATGACTTTGATTCATGGCCCATCCCACCATGCGGGCCGCTCCTTTTGTTCCGAGTGCAGCGGCGATGGCTCCATACGAGGTGACGCGTCCTTTGGGGATCTGTCGAACCAGTTCAAATACCGACTCAAAGAAGGAGGCATCATTTTCGCCCGATGGGGTGATCTGTTTGAGTGGATGCTTTTCTTTTGGACTCACGCTTCGGCTGATTTTTCCTCTTCCCGTTGGTTTTGCAGTTCGGTACGCCGAGGCTCCGATACCCGATCGTAGTTATAGGGGCAGTGACGGCAACCGTTTCCACAGCAATATCCTTTATCCAAGTGATATTTTTCGGTGAACACCATTCGTCCCTCGGGACTTAAATAATAATCTACTCCTTCAATCAACGGCTCCATCGGGTCGGCATTTCTCCTTTAACAAAGAATCGAGGTCTTGGTTGCCTATTTGTTCCGGTAATGTGAAACAGAGGTAGTGAATTCGACTCGATCCCGCAATATCCAATGACTCGTAGTGGGTCTTGATCTGCAACGCTGGGCTCAGGATGGAGCTATTATAAAGATCGGCGGTATCGGCGTGTACGATCAATTGATAGAGTTCAACCACCTGCTTGGTGAAGGCATAGAGGTCGGGGCTGTCTGTTTTCAGGTGGATCTTTCCGCCCGGTTTCAGTATCTGTTGATACAACCGAAGAAACTTTGGGTGGGTAAGTCGTTTTTTCAGTTTGCTCCACCGAAGTTGTGGGTCGGGAAAGGTGATCCAGATCTCTTCCACTTCGCCAGGTTGAAAATATTCGGCTACCCGATCGATCTGGGTGCGCAGGAAGGCGACATTTGAGAGTTGATCACGCTGTGCGATTTTGGCGCCTACCCAGAGACGGTTTCCTTTGAGATCGATCCCAATGAAATTCCGCTCCGGATGCAAGCGAGCCAATCCGATCGCATATTCTCCTTTGCCACAGGCCAATTCCAGTGTAATGGGTTGGGCATTGCCGAAGTGGTCGGCCCAATGACCGGCCATGTTCTCCGGGTACTGCAAGACCTGCGAGAAGGATTTTAATTCTTCGAATCGTATGAGTTTTTTTTGTCCCATGCAGCCGCGAATGTACCTCCTTCTGGGTCAGAATCGTTTGATGATTCCGATGCCGACCAATGATTTGATCTGCAGACCGGGGGAGCGTTGGTTTTTCCCGAACAGGCGGACATCGTCGTCGTAGATAAAGTCGAGGCTCCAGCTAACGGCCAGTGATTTACCCAGCTTTGCATTAAAGGCATTCGCAAAGAAGAGGTCAATATTCCAGGGGTCGTGTTTGTAGTTGGAGAAGAGATCCATGCGGCCCTTGTATGTGATGATCTTGTTGATGATCCGTTGATAAGCCAAGGTGGCGAAGGCTCCGAATTCAAAATTGGAGGTTTTGCCGGGGGTGACTCCGTACGCGCCGCGATTGGCCAAGGAAGTATCCCGTACGATCACCCAACGGGCGGTGACCGGCGAGAAATAGATCGACAAACCTTTGACGGGTTTGTAATCCAAACCGATACTGTTTAATAAGTAACCGGGGGCCATAAAGGTGGACGAATAGGTTTTGACTCCGTTGGGATAGGTGTATCCTTTGAAGAGCTGCGAACGAAGGTTGGCCAGCACGGATATATTCAGCTTGCTGTTGACCGCTGTACCGTATTTGGTCAGAAAGTCGAAGCGGTCGTCGTTTTTCCGTCCGCCTTGACTGGTGGTATTCACATAGCCGATGTTCAGGTCAAACGTATTGTCCCAACTGTATTTGTCTTTCTTATAGAATGCGAACAAGTTGATGTTGCTGTTGGCGGACAAGGAAAAATCATCGCCACCGGCGGCCCAATTGCTCAAAGAGCCTTGGGAAATATTGACGCCCAGTAAGGCACCTCGCTTCCAAGACTTACTACTGGTATCGGCTTCTTTTTT
>DFST01000019.1:10360-33148 GCA_002378975.1 Chitinophagaceae bacterium UBA3430 | reverse complement strand
AGATCTGGATGAGTGAGATTTATTACGCCGGAGGCACGGCACAGCGAGACATTTCTGCCAATGACCTGATTCAAGATCTCCGAGAAAAAGGTGTGCAGGCTTTTTTTGTTGCTGACCGCAGTGATTTCTTAAAAAATGTGCGTGAACACCTAAGTGGGGACTGTGTGTTGTTATTGATGGGCGCCCGCGATCCTTCTCTGGAGCAATTTTCCAAGCAGGTGTGGAATGATTTGTGATCGGGTATTATCCGGCGAACTTTCTGATCAAGAGGTACGACATCACCACCAGCATCAATAAGATGAGGATTGTCCAAGGCCACCAGACCGGCGTTTGAAAACCGATCCATTTGTTGCGCTCTTTCTGTTTTTTCAATCTCCTTTTCAGGTCTTGGTTCAGCGCATAGGCCATTTGTTCCAATCGAACTTTATCCTTCGACGCTTCCAGTCCTTCCAGGGCATCCGACAAGAAGGGGTCATCCAGCGATGCTGCTTCCAATCGCTGCGATTCTGCATCTGGAAGATCTCCAGCCGCATAGCGAAGCAGGCGGGCCGGATCCTGGGGCGGATTGGAACCTTCAGGAGATGTATGCTTATTGGTCATGTCGATTCTCCTTTTGTGATTGCTTCAACGCGATACGCAAGTTTCGTTTTCCATTCTGAATGTAACTTTTTACGAGGGGCACAGCGTAACCGGTGATTTCGGCGATCTGCCGATAACTTTTTTTATCCAGGTAGAATAAAGTTACGCATCGCCGTTGTTCGTCGGCCAGCGATTCCAAGGCCATCGATAAGTCTTCAAATTGGTGTTCACGGGTTAGCCAGTGATCTCGATCCGAGGCGGCATCTCCGGCAAGAGGTACTTCTTCGGCGGACAGGGCGACTCCCCATTTTTTTTGCTCGCGCAATTGCATCAAGCAATGGTTCTTGGCGATCTGGTAGATCCAAGATTTAAAATACGTGACTCGGTATTTATCCAATTCCGGAATGACTTTCAAAAAGACCTGCTGTACACTGTCCCGCGCCGCTTCCTCGTTCTTCAGGTATTTCATGGAAACGCCCAGGAGCATGAGGGTGTATCGCTGAAGCAAGTGCCCCAACCACTGCGAGTCACGTGAATCGTAGTATTGATTCAACAGCTCCTCGTCGGTCATGGATCGTACGTTTGGTGTCAGCATTCGATCGGGCCTTTTGGGCTAGATGCAAGTACGCGTGAAATTGAACAAGCTTGGATCAACTTTTTTTGAACCATTGGATCAGCCATTGGTCCCAGGCCAACATGCGAATGGCGGTATACATCAAGATCACTGCAAACCACTGTTTCAATTGTTGCTGGCTGAGTGTCATGGCCCATTTGCTGCCGAGGAATGCCCCTCCAACAAATCCGATCGCCAATAGGCCAACTACCCGCAGGTCAATAGGGTTTCCTTGTAGTTTGCACTGGGTGTAATAATGCAGCGAGGCCAGTAAAACGACAGGCAACGTCAATACGGCCAAGGAGGTTCCTTGTGCTTGATGTTGTGTGTATTGCAGAAAGAGCACCAATGCCGGAACCATGATGATTCCGCCACCGATACCGATCAATCCGCTCAGCATACCTGCGCCCAACCCGATCAGGAGTACGGTCAAAATTAATTGTATGTCCATGGTACGTTGCATGTCTGTGTTTGAAGGGACTGGTTAGTAATGCCGGATCCATTGCATGCCCGCCCACGTGGCGAGCAGTCCAATAAGTACGCTGCCCAGCACGTAGGGGATGAGGATCGCCCAGCGTTGGTGTTGGATGAGGTGAATGGTCTCCAAGGAAAAAGCAGAAAAGGTGGTGAAGCCGCCACAAAACCCACTCATCCAAAGCCAGCGAGTCAGGGCTGGTTCGCCCGATCGACGATCTACATAACCGGCAAGTACACCGATCAATAAACACCCAATTAGATTCACAGAAAAGGTTGGCCAAGGGAAACCCGTTCCAGGGCTGTGAGGAATCAGTCTACCCATTATATAGCGAAGTCCGGAACCCAAAGATCCACCCAGCATCACCCACCACACTGCGGTCATGGTGTTTCGTTTGAAGGCGAAGAATTTGATTCGAAAAGATATTTCAGGTCGACCAGCCAATGCCCATCGTGTCGGCAAACCCGTAGTGTATCCAGGTCGTTCTTGTAAGAATTTGAAAAGATTACGATGGTGGTGGAATCGTTCAGATACGTAACCGGCTGATGGATCCGGATGCTGGCGCCCCTATATTTTTCCTTGGTGGCTGGGTCCAAATGCTCGAATGCACGCGCAGTTACTTCCAAGTAATTCTGATTGGTAGAATCTGTGAGCATAAACTGTCCGGCTTTTTTATGATCGCCGGCCAGGGCAGCCTGTATGAAATTTCGAGCTGCATCCAAGTCGTTCTCGGAAGCAGGTGTTGGTTTTTTGTTGGAACAGGCGCCCAGCAACAAGAGGACGCCGCCCATTAGTAACGATCTCATTTCGATCCGTATTTAGCAGGACGTTCATCGGGGTGGCGTTCCTCCCGCTCGTGTTCTTGCGTATATGCGCGCAAAATTTGTTTTACCAGCCGGTGACGTACCACATCCTCTTCGTCTAGCTCGATATAACCGATGCCATCAATGTTGCGCAAGATCCGTGCCGCCGTAGCCAAGCCGCTTCGTTGGTTGCGAGGCAGATCCACTTGAGTCATATCGCCGGTGATGATGGCCTTGGCATTGGCGCCTATGCGGGTCAAGAACATTTTGAGTTGAAGATCGGTGGCGTTTTGCGATTCATCGAGAATGATGAAAGCGTGATCAAGTGTTCGACCGCGCATGTAAGCCAGTGGGGCTATCTCGATGGTACGGGTAGTCATGTAATAGCCCAATTTATCGGCGGGGATCATATCATCCAATGCATCATACAGCGGACGGAGGTACGGATCGATCTTTTCCTTTAGATCGCCAGGCAGAAATCCCAAGCTTTCCCCGGCCTCTACGGCGGGGCGGGTCAAGATGATTTTCTTGACTTGTTTATTTTTCAGGGCTCGGACAGCCAGCGCAACGGCGGTATATGTCTTTCCCGTACCGGCCGGACCGATCGCAAATACAACGTCATTGCGTTCGGCTTCCTGAACCAGTTTTTTCTGATTGGCCGTTCGGGCACGAACGGATTTCCCATTGGGGCCGAACACCAGCACCTCATTGGGGTGTTTCTCCTGAAAATGATCAATTGCCTCTGAATCATCTCCGCCCAAGATCTGTTCGAGGTAATTGGAACTCATGTGACCGTTCTGCTCCAGATACGTCACGATCAGGTTGATTTTTTCCTTGGCCAGCTCGATTTGGTCGGGCGAACCACTGAGTTTCAATTGAGAACCACGGGAAAGGATCTTGATGAGCGGGAAACGTTTTTTGAGCAAGTCGAGTTTTCCGTTGTTGACGCCCAAGAATTCGATGGGGTTGACGGATTCGAGGTTGATGATGGTATCGGTCAAAGCGGTTAGAATTTAAGTCAGGATTAATGGATGTTTACGGCCTATCCAATATTACTGAAAAGAATGCGCAATCTCCAACTTATAGTTATGCACAGATTGTGAATTTTGGGATCGGGGCTGTTAAAAAATCACGAAAAAATAATACCGTGTACAGGTTCCCTTTTACAATGCTTTCTTTTGTATTCTACCGGAAACCTGATTCAATGGGTGTGCGATTAATTTTATTTGTCTTACTGGTTATTGCTCAGGCGTCGGTAGCTGCCCAGCAGTTTCCATTGAGTGGACGTGTGGTGGATGCTCGGGGAGAGGGCTTGCCCCTGGCCAGCATCGAAGTCAAGCAGTTGCAAGAAGGACGGATCGCAAAGGATGACGGCTCTTTCGAATTCATGCTCGAGCGCGGACGCTATGATCTGGTCGTCAGCCTGATTGGCTACAAATCTCGACTCATTCCGATTTTCATTCACGATCGTCCCGTTCATGAGGTCATTCAGTTATCACTAGATGAATCGGCCAACCTGGGCGAGGTCGTGGTGAAGTTAAGGTCCCGCGACCGGGCCGAAGAGCTGGTTCGGCAAGTGTTACGCGATAAAGAATTGCGTCATCTGCCGCTATCCAATTACTCCCAACAAGTATACATACGGGCGCAAGAGATCGACTCTTCCCAACAGCAACGGATTCAAACGGATACAGCGAAGGCCTTGCTTAACCCCTTTGCCGGCATCTCCATGACCGAAGTATACCTGCAGGTGGATCAAGGTGAGGGGCGACAGATCAAAGAAGAACGGCTCGGGGTCAAGCAACAAGGATCCAGAGCGGGATTGTTTTACCTGACCACTACCGACGGCCGATTCAATCTATATGAAAACTTGATCCAAGCACCGGCACTTGCTTCCATCCCCTTCGTATCGCCCATCAGCCACAGCGGACTCTTAGCCTATCGGTTCAAGACCTTGAAGATCGACCGGACCCAACGCCCCCGCGTGTATACCATTTCTGTTCGTCCCCGCGCACTCAGCAACGCTACGGTAGAAGGGGAGTTGGTCATACGCGACAGTACCTATGAATTGATCAGCGCGCGATTCACACTGCCTCAGGCACATATTCCCGAATACGATCGATTTGAGGTGGAGCAGTTCTACGAGCGGCTGGGTGACAGTTTACCGGTAGTCTCGAAGCAGAACTTTCGTTACGTGACCAACGTAAAAGGCGGGAAACGATATGGTCAAACCCTGGCCGTCTACTCAGACATAAAACCCAATCAGACGTTTGCCCGAAAACATTTTGGCGATGAAGTGAGCCGCACCGATCAAAAGGCATATGAGCAGGACAGTAGTTTCTGGGATCAGGTCCGCGGCGAGCCGTTGTCGGTACAACAACGGCGCTATCAGACATATCAGGATAGCTTGCAAAAATTACGTCAAAGTGAAGCGTACCTCGATTCCGTCGACCGGGTACTCAACAAGATCACTTGGCCCAAGATGTTGATCTTTGGTCAGGTGTTCAATGATCACCGCAAAGAGCGTAGCTGGATCCTGCCGCCCATTACTGCCCTGGTGCAACCCATTTCTTTTGGAGGAACGCGTCTGCGATTGGCCGGGGCGTACCGGAAAACGTATATCGATCGCACCAATCTCTCAATCGACGCCGATCTCAGTTATGGATTCCGAAACCAAGATGTAAACGGATCGCTTTCTCTTCAACGTAAATACGATCCATTTCAAAAAGGTCAGTTTGGCATCAAAACCGGCCGAAATTTTGAATTCATCTACGCCGGGGATGCCTGGGTGAACGTGCTGAAGCGAAGCAATATCTACTTGAATAGCGGGTTGGAGATGAATCACGAGATTGAGCTCTTCAACGGACTCACGCTGATGAATCAGGTTGAATTGGCTTGGCGACGATCCGTGGCGGATTATAAAGTGAGCAACAACGCCGATTCAATCTTCGGGATTCCTAATGAGCCGGCGTTGGATTTCCAGCCCTACAATGCCGTGTACAACGAAGTCAAATTGTATTATACCCCCAAACTTCGTTACATCCGGGAACCGCGCGAGAAAATCTATTTAGGATCCAAATACCCAACCTTCTATGTACACTGGCGAAAAGGGGTTCCTGGGCTGATGAAGAGCGCGATCGATTTTGATTACCTCGAATTGGGGATGATGCAGAACATCCAATGGGGCACACCCGGTAATTCATCCTATACGCTGAAGACGGGTGATTTCCTGAACACCAAAAACTTGAAAGTGATCGATTATCGCTTCATGCGACAAGGTGATCCGTTGTTCTTTTTGAATCCGCAACGCATGTTTCAGGCGTTGGATTCTACGTTTCCACTCTTCGATCGCTATTACCAGGGAAATCTTTTGCATGAATTCAATGGAGCATTGATCAATAAGATCCCTTTTCTGAAAAAGATCCGATTGCAAGAAGTGGCCGGGGGTGGATTTTTGATCGCGCCCGAACGGAATCTTCGGTATGCAGAATTATTCGCCGGTATCGAGCGGGTTTTTAAGTGGCCCTTCAATCCGCTAGCCCGGATCAAATTGGGCGTCTATGTAGTGGGTTCTGTGGCGAATCAATTCAAGAATCCGGTTCAATTCAAGGTCGGACTGACCAGTTGGGATCGATTCCGGAATCGTTGGCGATGATCACCAGCGTGCGGTCAATTTCAAATTAAGCAGTCTAGGGGTCAATCGGTTCGGCAGCAGGTAGGTTGTATTGGAAAAGTCCTTCACTTGCAAGTACGAGATCGTATTGGCGCGATCCACTATGTTGAACAACTCCAAACTCAAGCGCACCAGTGAAAAAGTTTGAAAAGGGGAATGGCTGCGTTTGATCGAGGTTTTTTCATCCCACAAAATGGCACTGAATCCCATGTCGCATCGAATGTAAGGATCGATCACGGCTGCATTCCGATAGCGAACCCATCCGGGAATGTTATAGGGCAGGTTGCTTCCATAAAGTATATTCAGGAAAACTTGGATGTTCCGATTGGTGGATAGATAGTCCTGAAAGAAAAGTCCCAGCGTGATTCGTCGGTCGTTCGGTCTTCGTACCCAGCCCACATCGAAGCGAGTGCTGTCGGTCACGACTTGATCACTGGTCCCTGACGTTATGAATTCGCCCGCTGCATTTTTATATCGATAATAATGATCGTTGAATAGGTCCTCGCGGGATTCCATGATGCCCAGGCTGATCCAACTTTCCGCATCGGGGACCAGCTCGCCGTGCAGGCGCATTTCCAGTCCGGTTGCGTAGGCCTTTGCACTGTTCTCTCCGAAGTATCGAATCCGTACGTTATCGACATCATAAGGTACCACATCACGAAGGTGTTTGTAATAGGCCTCGGTGGTCAGCCGCATGGGGCGGCCAGCTAATCCGATGAATTGATAATCGAATCCGGCCACACCTTGCCAACTTCGTTGCGCACGAAGTGTGGTGTTTAGGGTTCCGTCGTATCGACGCAATTCTCGATAGAATGGAGGTTGTTGATAGGAACCCAAGGACAATCGATAGACAATGTCTCTTTTGCTGCTGGGCTTAAAGCTGGTCTGTATGCGAGGTGAAAGGAGGAGTTGATCGTTCAGGTCGTTGTAGTTCCAGCGAAAACCGGCATTCAATGTAATGACTCCTTTCTTTCCGTTCCAGACTAATTGGTCTAGTGCATAGCCGGATACTCGACTTACCTCCAGGTTGGCGGTCGAATTGACGATGCGATTTAGTTGAAGTAGATTCGGTTGATAGGGAAGTGCATATCCGGCAGAATCCTGGAATTCCCATTCAAAAAGTTGATCGTTGATCGTTGTTCGCTCCAGGTTCATGCCCCATTGAAAGCGGTGATTGTCTTTTTCCCAGCTGCCTTTGTGGCCAACATTCCAGTTGCTTAGATCAAGTTGGTTGCGCGACCAGGTGTGATAAATGCCTGCGCCCAGTGGATTGATGATGAGCCCGTATGTGGTGTTGCGTTTGTCAAAATCCCGTTCTCCGAATAGATAAGCACCTTGGATATCGATTCGTTCGGCTTCGTTGTTTTCGAAGCGGGACAACATCCACTTCAGCGTGAGTTGTTTTTTAGGTTGATGGATGATCGAGGCGCCAATCATCCGGGTCTGGTAATCGTCGTTCTCCCGTCCGGCAAAATCGATGTCAATGCCCAGGTTGGCTGAAAACAGCGGAGAGAATACCGAGGCGGTCAGTTGACTGGATTCGGGGGCCAGCTGAAAGCGCGTGGAGGATAAGTTGCCCAGGATTTCCGCTCTCCATTTCGCATTGAATGTATACGATAGCAGCGCTTGCAAATCTTTGGAGCTGGGTACGTAATTGCCTTTGGTGTCTTGACTGCTTAATAGATTTCGGTTGCTGCGATTTCGAAATCCAATCAGGTAAGCAAATTTTTCCTTTCGATCCAGGCCTTCAAGCATTAAGCCTTGTTCGAGTAAGCTCACATAGGCCGAGCCGCCTTGTCGAACCACGCGTTGATTTTTCAGTGAAGCTTTGGGCGTTCGGTATTGGATGTCGAGTACACTGCTGAGTTTATCGCCATACCGGGCGGCGAATCCACCGTTGTAAAAACTCAGGTTCCGTACCATTTCGGGGTGGATGAAGCTGAGTCCTTCTTGTTGACCGCTGCGGACCAAGTAAGGACGAAAGATCTCAAAGTCGTTCACATAGATGAGGTTTTCATCGTAGCTGCCTCCACGCACGGAATAATTCGAAGTGAGTTCGTTGTTGGACCCTACGAAGATTTTGATCAGGCTTTCTACCCCGGTTACAGCGCTGGGCAGATTGAGAATGGATTTAGGATTGGGTTTGATGAGTCCGGTTTCTCGTCGGTCGCGATCATCGGTGATGAGTACGGTCTCCAAGGTGTCTGAACTGAGCTCCATTCGAATGCGAATGAATTCCGTTTCATTGGGTTGGAGTAAGAAATTTCGTTGAAGTGGCTTGTATCCTGTGTAGGAGAAACGCAAGGCAATGGCCCGTTCAGCAGGAACCTGAATTTGGAATCTTCCGTTTGCATCGGTTGCTACCCCACCGGGCTTTCCCAAAATCTGGATCGATACACCCGGTAATGAGTCGTTGGACTCATTGACTACTTGTCCGGTGATTCGGGCCCCTTTTGCTTGAGCATGGGCGTATTGATTTCCGAATGCGCAAAGAAATAAAATGAGGAGTAGGCGATACACGGGGTTGATTCGTGGATACAATTTACGGAACAGGCAAAGGGCGATCAGCAGTTTTTGAGGGCAGCGATCGTGGCTTTTGGATCGGCCGATTTGAATACCGTATTGCCGGCAACCAGTACGTGCGCACCGGCCTCGATCAACGCCGGTGCGTTATCGAGTGTAACGCCCCCATCCACTTCAATCAATGTATTTAAATGCTGTGCGTCGATTTGTTGACGGAGTTGACGAACTTTTTCGAGGGTGTGTGGGATGAATTGTTGTCCGCCAAACCCGGGGTTCACGCTCATGATGCATACCAGATCGGCATCGATCAGTATGTCGCTCAGACTATCGACCGGTGTATGCGGATTGATCGCTACGCCGGCTTTGATTCCCAGGGATCGGATCTGTTGCAGGGTTCGGTGTAAATGACGGCTTGCTTCCAGGTGCACGGTGATCCCATCGGCGCCGGCTTTGTGAAAGGCTTCTACGTAGCGTTCGGGTTCCTCGATCATCAAGTGCACGTCGCAATATTTAGTGGTTGCTTTTCGGAAAAAATCGATGAGCATCGGACCGAAACTGATGTTGGGAACGAATCGTCCATCCATCACGTCTAAATGGTACCAATCAGCCTGGCTCTCGTTGAGCATGCGGCAATCGGATTCCAAGTGTAGAAAATTGGCAGAAAGTAGGGAGGGAGCGATCAGCGCCATCGCTTGAAGATTTCATGCAAGATAAACCTATTTCAACTCATCGGCGGCCCGCTTGGCCTCTAAAAAACTATTGTCTAGCCCATAGGCTTTCAGATAATTCAGTTTGGCTGATTCCCGGTCGCCCAGCGCTTGCTGGCATTTGGCGGTCCAGTAGTAAACGGGGGCATGATCCGGAGCGATCAAAAGGGCTTTGTCGAGCACCTGAGCTGCCTGTAGGTAGGCGTTGGATTCGAACAGCAAAGACGCTTTCTCGATGTAGGCATCGATGAAATTGTGATCGGCTTGAATGGCGCGGTCGAATGCTTGCGTTGCTTCGCTGCGTTGCTGCTTATTGGCATAATAAATGCCCAGGTAATAGTGGGGGGTGGCATCCCGACCCATGCTATCGAGTTGTTGCAGTCGTTCGCAGAGGGGAAAAATCTTGGGATTGCCGGATTCGGCATAGCGAAGCGCGAGCATTTCAGCGAGTTCATGATCTTGAGGCAGATGGCTATGCAGAATCTCCAAGACCCGAATGGCTTCGAAGGAATTTCCTTTTTTATCGAGCAATGCAGCATGAAGCAAGAATAGTTCCGCCTCGCTTTGTCCGGCTTGGATCCAGCGGGTGGTGATGGATAAGGCGGAATCGACCGAGCCAGTTTGATTTAGTAGGGTTGCCTGGCTTAATTCCAGCAAAAAGTTGTTTGGGAATTTGCGTTGAGCCTCTTGTAAGAATTGGAATTGCGTCGCTGGAGATCCTTCTAGGAGTTCGAGCCTAGCTAAGGCGTATTCAGGCGTTGGACGAAGCGACCAGGCTTTTTTTAGATCGAGTAATGCGGGTTCGCTCTGTTGATTTTCAAAAAGAAGCCGGGCTCGTTGATAATAGAGTGAGTCGTTTTTGGGGTCCTTTTCGATCTGTTGGGTCCAGCTGGCATAGGGTGGCTGCTGCAGCAGGGAATCAAACGGATTCGCGTCCTGGCGATCGGAACAAGCGATCCAGAATAAAGACAGGAGCAGGGGAACAAATCGGGTCGACATGGGATAAAATTAGTGGATGACGGTGAGTAATGACAGTTGGCTGACCAAAGCCTGTCCAGGTTGATTAATTTTGCGTTTCAACTCCAACACATGTCCAAACGCATTCATTTACTTCAGATTGTTTTCATAGGATTGTTTTTTAGTGGAATGACCGCCTTTTCACAAATCAATGGTTCGGATACGTTGCGCTTGGCGGAGGAGGTTCATTTCCGAAATGTTCGTCAGCTCACGTTTGGAGGTGACAATGCCGAGGCGTATTGGAGTTACGATGGGAAGTCGGTGGTTTTTCAACGGACTAGTATGAAGGATGGCATTCCTTGCGACCAGATCTTTTACGGCAAGTTGCCTCGGAAAAAGAATCAATCGTTCCAGTACAAACTATTGAGTACCGGTAAGGGCCGTACGACCTGTCCGTTTTTTACCAAAGACGATCAGTACATCATATACGCATCGACTCATTTGGGAAGTGTGGATTGTCCGCCCGTTCCTGATCGCGCCAAGTACGGCAATAAATACATCTGGCCGCTGTATCCTTCCTATGATATTTTTATGGCCGACCTGAAAGGCAACATCGTGAAGCAATTGACCAACGCTTCGGGGTATGATGCCGAGGCAACCTTGTCGCCCGACGGAAAGGAAATGCTCTACACCAGCGACAAGGATGGCGACATTGAACTGTATGTGATGAACCTGGAAACGGGTGCCGAGCGTCGGATCACGCATGCGCTGGGTTATGACGGCGGTGCCTGGTTCTCTCCAGATGGTAAGAAAATCATTTGGCGTGCTTCTCGTCCGAAAACGGATGCCGAGGTGCAGGAATATAAATCTTTGTTGGCCGAACATTTGGTGGCTCCGACCAACATGGAAGTATGGGTTTCCAATATCGATGGCTCGGAGGCCAAGCAGATCACGCAACTGGGTCAGGCCAATTGGGCGCCCTCGTTCATGCCCGATAGCAAGCGCATCATTTTTGCCAGCAATCACGAGTACAAGCGCGGTTTCCCTTTTAATCTGTACACCATGAATGGGGACGGGTCTAATCTGACCAAGATCTCCCGGGATAAGGGCTTCGATGCCTTTCCGATGTTCTCGCCCGATGGAAAGAAGATCCTGTTTTGCAGCAACCGGAACAACGGAGGCACCCGGGATACCAATGTGTTCGTGGCGGATTGGGTGGAGTAGCTTAGTTCCAAGTTCAGCGTTCAGGTTGAGATTGGCAAGGGTTTAACACCCAATAAGCGATAATAGTCGTTGGGAGGGCAATCTTTGCCGCGTCTTAAAATCAACCGATGCATCGATCTTTTCAGTGTATTTTTTTTCTGCTTTTTTCTAGTTCTGTACTGATGGCGCAGTCGCTTAAAGAGGCACCGGCCAGGCTTTCCATTTTTGTAGATTGTTCCAATACCTGGTGTGACATGACCTTCCTTCGATCGGAGATCAAGGGGGTCAATTTTACGTTGGATAACCAGGCTGCCGATGTACATATATTGATCACCAGTCTGACTACCGGTAGCGGAGGGAGTCAGTTTCAATTGATATTTTATGGTCAGCATGTATTTGAGGGTCGTACAGACACCCTGGCTTTCGATGTAGACCGAAATGCAACGGAAGTTGAAAGTCGTGATTTGCTCTTGTTTTATTTGAAATCTGGTCTTGTGCCCTACGTCATTCGAACAGCAGTCCCTAGAACATTAAATCTCGACTTCCGGGAGCGTTATGATTCGACGCAAGGTCGGGATAGCAATGTGACCCAGAAAGATCCATGGGATTTCTGGATATTTCGGATCGGGACCAATGGCAACTTAAATGCAGATGCAGTTTACAAAAGCTATCGGTACAGCGCCAACCTTTCGGCCAATCGAACCACTGAGAAATGGAAGTATGGACTGTTTTTAAATGCTTCCAAAAATCAATCCTCTTTCAACTACGATGATGGTACGGGTGAAGTGAAATTTACGGTTGTAAATCATGATCTATCGTTGTATCATTATCTGGTTGGCAGCATCAATCAGCATTGGAGTTGGGCGTATGATGCCCGCATAAGTCAAAGTACTTTTTCGAATTACAAGTTGCGTACAGAGTTGAGTGCTGGTGTGGAGTATAACATCTTTCCCTACAAGCAAGTGAATAATAAGCTTTTTACCATCTCCTATTCGCTTACGGCCAAGGATCAGCGTTATTACGATTCCACGATTTATAATAAACTGCAAGAGCGTGTATTCACCCAGACCCTTCGTGCGAATATGACCATGAATCAAAAATGGGGCAACTTGTCTATCGGCTTGTATGGGGAACACTTTTTGAAGGATTGGAGTTTCTTCAACTTGGGCGTAAACGCCTACACGAACATTCGAATTACCGGTGGACTTTCCTTTTTTGTCGCTGCTTTTGGTGGTGTTACGCGCGACCAGGTCTTCTTGCCGAAGGGGAGCGCATCCCCGCAGGAGGTATTGGCGCGTCAACGTCAGTTGGCTTCGGGGTATAGCTATTATACCAGTTTTGGGATCAACTATCGATTCGGCTCCAAACTCAACAATTTTGTCAACCCTCGATTTGAGGGCGACAACCGCAACATGAACGTGAGTTTCTAACGTCTTTGATCTGTGTGGAGGTCGTATATTTGGGGTATACCAAAATCTGCCACATGAGTACCGGTCTTTTACATCTCCATAGTTTGTTGCGTTGGGTCATCTTGATCTTGATGCTTGTGTCGTTGTATCAAACCTTTGTAAAAAGCGATAAAATCAAATCTTCGAGTCTGTGGCTCATGATCGCTTCGCACGTGATGTTATTGATCGGTTTATATCAGACGATTCTGGGCCGATACGGTTGGACAAACGTGCCGGAAGGGACTTCGGTAATGAAAGATGGATTCTTTCGTTTCTATTTAGTCGAGCACCCAACGCTCATGATCACGAGTGTGGTGCTGATCACGTTGGCCCGCCGTAAATCAAAGGACTTGAATTACCGCTCTGTCAAAACATTGTTGTTGATCTCTTTGGTGTTGATCTTGGCAGCGGTGCCATGGCCTTTCCGCGATGCGGCCATTGCGCGTCCATGGTTTCCAGGCATGTAAAAACTGGATTAGGGTTGAGTGTTTAGGGTTTAGCAATACTCAACCTTGAACGTTCAAGTTCCAACCTCAACCCTCATCGCTCAACCCTCAACTTCTCGTCATGCCTCATTATTATACACTCGGTCAGATCCCGCACAAGCGGCATACGCAATTCCGCAAGCCGGATGGGGGATTGTACAGCGAGCAATTATTCTCTACCGAGGGATTCAGCAACGATTACTCCCTGTTGTATCATTGTCACCCGCCCACACAGATCATTCGAACGGAGCCACAGGTCGATGTGTCGCCGGAAGTGGCCGAGGAAAAAATGTTGAAGCATCGGAGTTTGGAGGGTTTCAAGGTTCCGCCAACGGATGATTATCTGGAAAGTCGGGTACCGGTATTGGTCAATCAAGATTGCCACATCGTGCTGGCGGCGCCCAGAAAGAGTACGACCGATTATTTTTTCAAGAATACGGATGCGGATGAGTTGATCTTTGTGCACGAGGGGAGCGGGAAGGTGTGTACACCGTATGGTCAGTTGCCGTTTTCGTATGGCGATTACATCATGCTGCCGCGTGGTACGATCTACCAGATTCATTTTGATACACCCGACAATCGTTTATTCATTGTTGAGTCGTTCTCGCCGTTGCGCTATCCCAAGCGCTATATGAGCAAGTATGGACAATTGATGGAACATTCGCCGTATTGTGAGCGCGATATTCGTGCCCCGCAAGACCTGCAAACCTTTGATCAGTCGGGCGATTTTCTGATCCGTGCCAAGAAACAAGGCATGCTTTATGGGTTGCATTATGGTACGCATCCGTTTGATGTAATTGGTTGGGACGGATGTTGCTATCCGTATATTTTCTCCATTCACGATTTTGAGCCGATCACCGGGCGGGTACACATGCCGCCGCCGATCCACCAGACCTTTGAGGCCGAAGCCTTCGTGGTCTGTTCGTTTGTACCCCGGATGTATGATTATCATCCGCAGGGCATACCGGCTCCTTACAACCACAGCAACATTGATAGCGACGAGTTATTGTATTATGTGGCCGGGGAGTTCATGAGCCGAAAGCACGTCACCAAGGGGATGATCACGCTGCATCCGGCGGGCATTCCGCATGGTCCGCATCCGGGTGCAGTAGAAAAAAGCATCGGGGCTAAGGAAACCAAGGAATTGGCCGTTATGGTGGACACATTCAGGCCCCTGAAGCTGACCAAACAGGCCTTGGCGATTGAAAATCAGGACTATGTAATGAGCTGGGCCGAATAGGCCTGGGTTGATTGGATCGCTTGTTTTGCCCTGAAAATCAGGTTTTTATCCCCAGATTATTTTTTTTGGCCCCCCGTTACTTTTTTCGGGCCCTTGGGTGTATCTTTGCACCCCCAATTTTATATGTCCAAACAACCCCTGATCAAGCAAGATGGCATCATACTGGAAGCCCTTTCCAATGCCATGTTTCGAGTCAGGTTGGAAAATGGACATGAGATCTTGGCAACGATTTCTGGAAAAATGCGCATGCACTACATCCGGATCCTGCCTGGTGACAAAGTAGGGGTGGAATTGTCTCCGTACGACTTAACCCGTGGACGGATCAACTTCCGATACAAATAATTTAAACCGAAGGCGCACAAAAAAAGATTATGAAAGTAAGAGCCTCCATCAAGAAGCGCAGCGTCGATTGCAAAATCGTTCGTCGCAAAGGCAAACTGTACATCATCAACAAAAAGAACCCCCGCTTTAAGCAGCGTCAGGGTTGATCCAATCATTTATCTAACATCATCAAGCATAATTTATGGCTCGTATCGCCGGCGTTGATTTACCAAAGAATAAGAGAGGAGAAATAGGTTTGACCTACATCTTCGGAATCGGTCCTTCTATGGCCAAGTACATCTTGGACAAGAACAACATCGACCGCAGCAAGAAGGTCAATCAGTGGAACGATGAGGATCTGAATGCGATCCGTAGCACCATCACCGAAGAGTTGAAGGTGGAAGGTCAGTTGCGTTCGGAGGTGCAGATGAGCATCAAGCGTTTGCTCGATATCGCCTGCTACCGTGGTCTTCGCCACCGTAAGGGCTTGCCGGTTCGTGGTCAGCGTACCAAAACCAACAGCCGTACTCGGAAAGGAAAGCGTAAAACAGTTGCCGGTAAGAAGAAGGCAGCTAAGAAATAATGACGGCCCCCGGCCTTGTGTCGGGGATCGGACTTACTCTAAAAATCTGTTTTCGTTCCGGATCGCCTCGTAAGTCGGCGGGAGGAAAGCGAACAGTCCCGGTCTCGGCCGGTGAAATAAAACCTGTTGACTACCTAAAAAGAACAAATGGCAAAAGCACAACAACAGCAGCCCAGCGCCAAAGCAGCTGCAAAGAAACGAGTGGTAAAGGTGGACGCCTACGGAGACGCCCATATCTCAGCCACATTCAACAACATCATCGTCAGTCTGACCAACAAAAGTGGCCAGCTGATCTCTTGGAGCAGCGCCGGTAAAATGGGATTCCGCGGTTCTAAGAAGAATACACCTTATGCTGCTCAGATGGCTGCCGCCGATGCTGCGAAAACAGCGACGGATGCGGGCTTGAAGCGCGTGGATGTGTATGTTAAAGGTCCAGGTTCCGGTCGTGAGGGTGCGATTCGCTCGCTTTCTCAGAATGGAATTGAGATCGTGATGATTAAGGACGTGACGCCTATGCCACACAATGGCTGTCGTCCTCCGAAGAAACGTCGCGTGTAACCCGAGTGGCTTCGGCCGCTCACTGACATAGCCTGTCTGGTTTCATTTCAACAAAGGGCATCCGATTAATTTTTTCAAAGCTTTTTACGGATCGAGATGCCGGTTTCTAAAAAAGCTTAAATGAACAACAAACATGGCACGGTACAAAGGTCCAAAGACCAAGATCTCCCGCATTTTCGGGGAGCCCATTCTGGGAAATGGAAAATGGCTGGGGAAGAACAGCAATCCTCCCGGTCAACACGGGGAAAAGCGTAAGCGCAAAACCCTGGGTGAATTCGCGTTGCAATTGCGCGAAAAGCAAAAAGCTAAGTATACCTACGGGGTACTGGAGCGTCAATTCCGTAAAACATTTGAAGAAGCTGCTCGTCGCAAGGGAGCAACCGGTGAGAACCTGATCAAATTGCTCGAGGCTCGTCTCGACAATGCGATCTTCCGCATGGGTATCGCCCCTTCTCGTCCTGCTGCTCGTCAGCTGGTCAGCCACAAACACATCGAGGTGAACGGAGAGGTGGTCAACGTACCTTCTTTCTCCCTGAAGCCCGGAGATGTGGTGATGGTTAAAGAAGGAAGCCGCGAACGTTCCAGCATTCAGAGCATGGTTCGTGCCAAGAATCCCAAGTTTAGCTGGGTGGATTGGAGCGAGACCGAGTTCAAAGGAACCTTCTTGGCCTATCCGGAGCGCGACGCGGTACCGGAAACCATCAAAGAACAGCTCATCGTCGAGTTGTACTCCAAATAATTGATGGAGCCTGAATTCAACCCCTCTTCCCAAACTCAAACGGAAAAAACATGGCAATCCTGAATTTTCAAAAACCCGATAAGATCATCCTGCAGAAAGCGACTGATTTCGAAGCTCAATTCGAATTCCGTCCGCTGGAGCCCGGATATGGTGTTACCATTGGTAATGCGCTGCGCCGCGTATTGCTGAACTCCCTCGAAGGCTATGCCATCGTGGGCGTGAAGATCGAAGGTGTTGAGCACGAATTCGCTACCCTGAAGGGTGTCAGCGAAGACGTGGTGGAGATCTTTCTGAATCTGAAGCAAGTGCGCTTCAAGAAGAAAGGAGATCACGACATCGCGCAAGACAAGATCAATCTGACCATCAAGAACAAGACTGAATTCAACGCCGGTATGATCGGTGATGCATCGGCTTCCTTCCAGGTCATGAACCCCGAATTGCTGATCTGTACGCTCGATAGCTCCTCTAAACTGGAGATCGAGTTGACCATCGGTAAAGGTCGTGGATACGTACCTGCTGAAGACAACAAAGTCAAGGATGCACCGACTGGATACATTCCCATCGATTCCATCTTCACGCCCATCAAGAACGTGAAGTACACGATCGAGAATACCCGTGTGGAGCAACGCACCGACTTCGAAAAACTTCTCATGGAAGTTTCTACCGATGGAACCATCCATCCGGAAGAAGCCGTGAAACAAGCTTCGCGCATTCTGATCCAGCACTTGATGATCATCACCGATGAGAACATCACCTTCGACAACAAAGAAGAGAAGAAAGAAGACCTGGTCGATGAGCAAACCCTCCAACTCCGCAAGGTGTTGAAGACTCCGCTGGAGGACCTGGACCTCTCCGTTCGCGCCTTCAACTGTCTGAAAGCCGCTAAGATCAACTCGCTGAGCGAGCTGGTACAATACGAGCAGGAAGACCTGATGAAGTTCCGCAACTTCGGACAGAAGTCTCTCTCCGAGATCGAGCAAGTGCTGACTGAGCGCGGCTTGCATTTCGGTATGGACTTGCCGAAGCTCGGTATCGATGTCAGCGAGATCTAAGTAAGCTAGTAGGCTGTAATTCCTGACACGGTGCAGCCGAATTTTATAAACCCGTCAAACAAACAACATGCGTCACGGAGACAAAGTCAAAAACCTGAGCCGGACCAAAGCACACCGCGAGGCGTTGCTGAGCAACCTGGCCTGCCAACTGATCCAATACAAGCGGATCGTAACCACCACTGCTAAGGCCAAGGCCTTGCGCGTATACGTGGAGCCCCTGATCACCAAGGCCAAAGAGAACACCACGCATCAGCGTCGGGTGGTTTTCAGCTACCTGGGTGACAAAGAAGCCATCAAAGAACTGTTCGGAGCTGTCGCTGAGAAAGTAGGCGGCCGTCCCGGTGGTTATACCCGCATCATCAAATTGGGTGCTCGTCCCGGCGACAACGCCGAAACAGCCCTGATCGAATTGGTCGACTTCAACGAGATCTACGGAAAAGGTGCGGCAGAGGCCAAAGCCCCCGCCAAGAAAACCCGTCGTTCCGGTGCAGCCAAGAAGAAGGCAGAAACAGCTGCTCCTGAAGCACCTGCTGCCGATGCGGCTGAATAATCATTCGAAAAACATCAACGATCCCGACACCCTTGTGTCGGGATTTTTTATGCCCGGCTTGTCCGTGGTTGTTTATTTTTGACACTCAATTTCAATTATGCGCAACGTTTCCGTCGGACTCGTACAAATGAGCTGCTCCGCCTCTAGATCGGAGAATATGCAAAAAGCCATCGCAGGCATTCGCCAAGCTGCCGCACAAGGCGCGCAGATCGTCTGCTTACAAGAACTCTTTACGTCGCTCTATTTCTGCGACGTGGAAGATCACGACAATTTTCAACTGGCTGAACCGATTCCTGGTCCTTCCACGGAAGCACTTCAGCCACTGGCCAAAGAACTCAACGTAGTGATCATCGCTTCACTGTTTGAGAAACGCGCAGAAGGACTTTATCACAACACCACGGCGGTAATCGATGCGGATGGAAGCTATCTGGGCAAATACCGGAAAATGCACATTCCCGACGATCCGGCCTATTACGAGAAATTCTATTTCACGCCGGGTGATCTAGGTTATAAAGTTTGGAAGACGAAGTATGCCACGATTGGGGTACTGATCTGTTGGGATCAATGGTATCCGGAAGCAGCCCGCATTACAGCGCTCATGGGAGCCGAAATCTTGTTCTATCCCACAGCCATCGGTTGGGCCACCAGCCAGGAAGAGACGACCAACGTCGAGCAATACAATGCCTGGCAAACCATCCAACGCAGCCACGCCGTGGCCAATGGCGTGCATGTGGTCAGCGTGAATCGGGTCGGATTTGAGCAGAACGGCGCCATGAAATTCTGGGGCGGATCCTTCGTGTCTAATCCGTTTGGCACCGTGTTGTATCAAGGCTCCCACGATCAGGAAGAAACCAAGGTGTTGAAGATCGATTTGGCCGATAGTGATCGTTACCGCACGCATTGGCCTTTCTTGCGCGATCGTCGCATTGATTCGTATGAGCCAATTACGAAGCGGTATTTGGATGAGCAATGAGAGATGAAGGTTGAAAGGTGAAGGATGAATAGAGGGTTGAGGGATGAGAGTTGAGCGTTGAGATTGTTTAGTGTTTAAAGTTTAATAGTTTGGAAAAGACACCAAGAGAGTTAGGCTATTTTTTTCCTGCTGAGTTTGCACCGCATCGGGCTACTTGGCTTAGTTGGCCGCATAAAGAAGCCTCCTGGCCCGGGAAGATCCATACGATCTTTCCGTCCTATGCCAAGTTCATCAAAGAACTCACGAAGGGCGAGCGGGTTTGCATCAACGTCGGGGATGAGGCGATGAAATCATTTGCTATCTCTTGTTTGGAAAAAGAATCGGTGGATCTTTCGCTGGTTGATTTCTTTTTTCATCCGACGAACGATGCTTGGTGTCGCGATCATGGTCCGGCTTTTCTTATAAACCCAAATGCCGATCAGAAAAAAGTGATTGTGGATTGGGGATACAATGCCTGGGGCAACAAATATCCGCCCTATGATCTGGATGATGTGATCCCGACCTTGATCGGGAAGGCATTCAACCTCCCGGTCTTCCATCCCGGCATCGTGATGGAAGGCGGCTCGGTAGAATTCAATGGAGCGGGTACGGTGATGACCTCTACGGCTTGTTTGTTGAATCCCAACCGCAATCCGCATCTCAATCAATCGCAGATCGAACAATACTTATGCGACTACTACGGCATGCAACAAGTGTTGTGGGTTGATGAGGGAATCGTAGGAGACGATACCGACGGACACATCGACGATACGGTACGGTTTGTCAATGAAGACACCGTGCTCACCGTGGTGGAGGAGAATAAGCAGGATGAGAACTATGAGCTGTTGCAACATAACCTGAAACAGCTTCAGCAGATGCGCTTGCTGAATGGCAAAGCACTCAACATCATTGAACTGCCGATGCCGGAAGAATTGGTCTATGAAGATCAACGCCTGCCTTGTTCCTATGCCAATTTTTACATTGCCAACAAGTCGGTCATTGTGCCCACCTTCCGAAGCGATCGGGATGAAAAAGCGCTTCGAATCATTCAAGAAGCATTTCCAACGCGGGATGTGATCGGCATCGATTCAACCGACATCATTTGGGGACTGGGCAGTTTTCATTGTCTATCCCAGCAAGAACCCTTGATCTGATTGCTCAGCGCTTCTCGCCGTGCTGACTGAGGTATTTTCCGACGATCTCCTCTACCTCACTCACGCGCAAGGCCGTTGCCGTCAATATCCAGGCCGTACCTGCCCAATTGATTCCCACTGTACTGCCCAACGACGGGGGATTGCCGGGGTAGGCTAGAAGCAGTCCCACCACCAGCATGACCAGCAAAAACGGAAACAGGGCCAAACGTGGATTGATTGAAATATTATTAATATGATTACTTTATTAGGCTCTGTTTTCATGATTTTCGGCCAACTTCCTTCAAAATCAATCGGATAGGGTGGGATAATGGATGTGGACATCTTTCCGGTTTCTAATTCCGTTTCGGATTAATTTTGCTCAATTTGTTTTTACCCAACCCATCAATTATGCCTACTTCAGCTCAACCTGCCGTGCTTTTACTCGCCGATGGAACCCTGGCCCGCGGATTTGCCTTTGGGGCGATCGGAACTACCACGGGTGAGATTTGTTTCAATACCGGGATGACGGGCTATCAAGAAGTGTTTACCGATCCCAGCTATTTCGGACAGATTCTGATTATGAACACGGCGCATGTGGGCAATTATGGGGTGAAAGAATCGGATGTGGAATCGGATTCGGTTAAGATCAACGGACTCATCGGTCGCAATCTCGAAGCGCAGTATTCTCGCAAAATGGCAGATGGCTCACTTGATGCTTATCTCAAGAGCAACAACGTGGTTTCCATCACCGGTGTAGATACCCGGGCCCTGGTTGAACACATTCGTCAGAAAGGCGCGATGAATTGCATCATCTCTTCGGAGACCACCGACATTGAAACTTTAAAAAAACAATTGGGAGCAGTGCCCGATATGGATGGACTGGAGTTGGCCTCTAAGGTCAGTACACAAGCAACTTATGTTTTAGGAGAAGATACCGGCGTTCGCATTGCCGTCATGGATTATGGTGTGAAAAAGAACATTCTCCAATGCATGGTGGAACGGGGTGCTCAGGTAAAAGTTTTTCCCGCTAAAACGCCCCTGTCCGAAGTGGAAGCGTATCAGCCGCATGGTTATTTCATCTCCAATGGTCCCGGTGATCCGGCTCCGATGGATTATGCGATCTCAACCGTGCGTACCCTGCTCGAAAAGAACAAGCCGCTGTTCGGAATTTGTCTCGGTCATCAATTACTGGCATTGGCGAACGGAGTTTCTACTTTCAAGATGCATCATGGCCATCGCGGATTGAATCATCCGGTCAAGAATCTGATCACCGGTCGCTCCGAGATCACGACTCAGAACCATGGTTTCGGCGTCGATCCGGCTTCGATCGAAAAAGCCGATCACATCGAAGTGACACACGTGAACCTGAACGATCGTTCCATAGAAGGGATCCGCGTAAAAGGCAAGCCAGCCTTTTCGGTGCAATATCACCCCGAGGCAACGCCGGGACCGCACGATAGTCGCTACCTCTTCGATCAGTTTCTCGATATGGTTCGCGCCCACGCTTGATCGCTCAATCGTATATTCGAAGCATGAAGATCGCCATCCTCAACGGACCCAACCTGAATCTGCTCGGCAAGCGAGAGCCGGAGGTATACGGGCATCAAACCTTCGAAGACTATCTTACTTCCCTTCGGAGTCGATATCCTGAGGTTGACATCCAGTATTATCAGTCAAACGTAGAAGGAGAATTAATCAACGAGATCCAACGACAGGGTTTCGAAGCGGATGGAATTATTTTCAATCCGGGTGGTTACACACATACTTCGGTGGCGCTGCGCGATGCTGTTTCCGCCATTCCCGCTCCGGTAATCGAAGTGCACATCAGCAACGTGCATGCCCGCGAAGATTTTCGACAGATCTCCTACATCAGCGGTGTTGCCAAAGGCACGATCGCCGGCTTAGGACTACAGGGATATGAATTGGCTTTGCTACATCTCAAGCAATCCCTTTCGCCATCGTCTTAATCTTCCTCTTCCCAGTTATTTCGTTTTTCTTTTTTGGGTGCCGGTTTCTTTTTCATCCAATCCGGGTCCTGTTTCAATTTTTGTACATCCTCCAATTTGGCAACGTACAAACTGCGTCCGTGTGTACCCAAAACGATCTCATTGTCGCGTGCTTGAATGGCGATGTCATGCACGGGAACTGATTTCGGTAGGCCGCTTCTCCAAGCCATAAAAGATTTTCCTCGATCGAA
>DFST01000019.1:4886-10085 GCA_002378975.1 Chitinophagaceae bacterium UBA3430 | reverse complement strand
TCTTCCCGCACCACATTGATCGGTTCCATCGGCAGGTCGCGAGAAATAGAATTCCATTTTTTTCCGTAATCGTCACTCACGTATAAGTAAGCGCCAAAATCATCGAATCGATAACCATTCAGACTGGCATAGACTCTTCCTTCCGAATGCTGGGAGGCCACTACGCGGCTTACCCAAAGTTGACGCGTGTTGAAGCCCGTGAAGGCCGGGGCTTTCTTTTTTACAACTGCCGGGGGCTCCTCATTCAGCTTTTCAAAACTATATCCGCCATCATAACTGCGATGCAAATTACCATCGTCCGTACCTACATAGATCAGTCCGAATCGCTTGGGTGATTCACTGATGGTGGTGATGGTTCCATAGGGTACATTGCCGGATACACGACCCTTGGTTAGATCCGCACTCATGGCGACCATTGTGTCCCCTTTGTTCAAGGAGCGATACAAACGATTGCTACCGTAATACAACACATCGGGTTGATGCTTGCTCAATAATATCGGCGTTTGCCAATTGAAGCGAAGGGGTTTGTCGCCCAATTCGTGCTGGGGCCGTATGTAGGTGGCTCCTTTCTTTTCCTTGTGATAACGGGCATAGACTCCGAATTGAGATCCGGAATAGATCGTTGCGTTGTCGCGCGGGTCGACTTGAGCCTGCATGCCATCGCCTCCATTGATCGAACGGAATCCATATTGACCGTTGTCGATCCAACCAATGTCTTCCTGATGATTCGACGGTCCCCACCAGCTGCCATTGTCTTGCAGCCCACCATATACATTGTAGGGCTTAGCCTCATCGACGGTGATCGCATAGTATTGTCCGACGGAGGGGGTGTTTGCTTTGAACCAATGATCTCCGTTGTCGTAGCTGATGTTGCAACCCCCGTCGTTGCCATTGATCAAGTGGCTATCGCGTTTGGGATTGATCCAAAGTGCATGGTGGTCTGCATGTACATTGCCTTTATCCATATTCCGGAAGGTTTTTCCTCCATCGGTAGAATATTGGGCGGAGAATCCGAGTATGAAGACCTTATCGGGATTGTAGGAAGAGGTATAGACCTTGGCAAAATAATAACCGTAGGTGTTGAAAATGCCAATCGGTTTGTCGTGCGTTTTTTTCCAATGCAATCCGCCGTCTTCGCTGCGGTAGACCTCGCAGCCGGCGATGCCGGTATTTTGGAATCCGTCGTCGCTATCCAGCCAATCCCACACGGCGGTAGGCGACAATTCACCGTTGGCGACTTTTTCCATAATGGACTTGGCATTCTGATTGCGGGGAAATCGATTTTTCTTCAAGAAGCTATCCAGTCGCGCTACGTTCAATTGGGTAAATTGGTCTTTCGTGAGATTTTTTAAGTCTGCTTTCTCGTAGGACGAATCTTTTTTCTCTTTAGCGGGTAAAGGCGTGTTGTTGTCAACAACGGCGTACACAATCTGTGGATTTTGTGGATATATGGTAATGCCGATCCGTCCGATCTTTTCTCCCTTCATGAATCCAGAGCCGGCGGCGCTGACCAAGTTCCAAGTTTGTCCGCCGTCTATGCTTTTGTAGATGCCACTACTGGATCCACTTTCTTCGAATTTCCAGGCTCGACGAACACGGTACCACATCGCGGCATACAGTTCGTTGGGTTGGCTGGGATTGATGTCGATGTCGACACAACCGGTGTTCTCGTCAACGAACAGGGTTTGCTTCCAGGTCTTTCCTCCATCGGTGGTTTTATAAACGCCACGTTCTTTGTTGGGGGAATACAAGTGACCCAGTACGGCTACCCAGGCTGTATTCGGGTCGGTGGGATGCAATTGAACTTTTCCGATGTGATGGGAATCTTCCAGACCGCGATAGTTCCAGGTCTTTCCATTGTCTTTTGTTTGATAGATACCCAATCCGGCATACGAAGACCGGCTGCTATTCACTTCGCCGGTACCCACCCAAATGATGCGCTCGGTTGTATTCCAATTCACGGCAATGTCACCGATGAACAGTACATCGAGGCTGTCCATGATCGGGGTAAAACTTTGCCCGTTGTTGGTGGTATGCCAAAGACCGCCGGTGGCGTAGGCTACATAGAATTCAGTAGGGTCGTTCGGATTGGCATCGATATCGACCACGCGTCCACTCATGATAGTAGGGCCGATGTTTCGGAAGGGAACTTCATTCAACACTGATTTCCGTTCCAATTCAGCACGGCGAAGTTGGTTTTCATCGTGTCGCAAGGCTCCGTCGGTAGGTTTGGGCTGTGCATGCAAAGTATGCATCAGCAGGAACCCGATGAATAAGCAGGAAATTTGGAGGGATCTTAACAGGGAGGTAGGCATGGCGTTTGTTTTCGTTCGTACATTCGAAGTCTTCAAACTTACTAAATATGCGGTTGTTCCTAGGGGTGTTTCTTTGTTTGTTTATGCAGGCCAATGCTCAATGGAAATCCTTTGAGATCGGTCCTCGCGGTGACACCCTCAACCGATTGGATGGAAAAGGAGTCCGGCAGGGGCCTTGGTTTGTGTCTGTGCCTGATCTGCGTGGCGAACGCGGGTATGAAGAGCAGGGCGTTTTTTTGAATGGGAAGAAGGAGGGGGATTGGACGCGTTTTTCGCTGGAGGGGGTCAAGATTGCCGATGAACAATACCGTTGGGGGATGCTCAATGGGAAGCAAAAATATTATACTTATTTCGGCGGATTATCCCGGCTGGAAAGCTGGCGGGCCATTGATCCGTCCAATGCCTTTGATACTGTGATGGTTTATGATCTGCAAGATCCAGATAAGGTGATTGGACAGGTGGTGGTCAAGAATGAAGGCGTCGCGGTCAAGCACGGCACCTGGATCTATTACGATCCTCAGTCGGGCAAAGTAGAAGAGAAAGTAGAGTACGTAATGAATAAGATCAAAGGAGAGGAAGAGGTGTCGGCGGCAACGACCTTAAAACCCATCGACCCGCGTGCAAAACCGGCGTATATGCCTACGACCGATTCAATAGGGAACAAGAAAATTTCCAAACCAGCGGTGATTCAGGATTTCGAAAAGAAAAACTCGGGCAAAAAATCGATCCGAGTCCGTGACGGATCAACCGGCAACTATTGAACGCCCTTCGTTTTCATTGCCTGTTGAAAATGTCGACTAAAAAATAGCACTTGATACGGAACGGCATTTCGCCAGTAATTCCAATCGTGTTTTCCGGGCCGTTCGATGTAATCATGTGCGATTTTTCGCTGCATCATCTTTGCGTGCAGGTTTCTATTTCCTTGGATCAGGTGATCGTCCAATCCGCAGTCTATGATTACGGCGAAAGGTAGTTGGATGGTTTGGTCGACGGCTGCCAGCGCACTATACTGATACCAGTTTTGTCGATGATTGATGGTATCGCCGATTCGTTTGGCGATGTCGTATTTATTGATCGAGTAGGAAAGATCGACTGCTCCACTCATGCTGCCGCAGGCACTGAAGCGATCGGCATGTCGGAAACCCAGATAGATCCCACCGTGACCGCCCATGCTGAGTCCGGTAACGGCTCTTCCGGCACGGTCGGCAATGGTCCGGTACAATTGATCGATTTGGTCCGGCACTTCCAGTGCTACATACGTTTCGTAACGAGAGCTGGAATCCAGCGGACTGTCCCAATACCAGCTGCTGTAGCCACCTTCCGGGCAAACAATCAAGAGTTGTTCCCGATCGGCCAGGTCTTTCAGTTCAGGGACTCGGATGATCCAATTGCTGAACCTGCCGCTGTAGCCGTGCAACAGGTAAACGACGGGATAGCGTTTGGACTTGGATCGCTTGTAGGTGGTTGGTTTTATGACCACGCAGGAAAAAGTCTTGTTCATGGCCTTGCTGGTAACGGAGATTGAGTCGACGGAAGCGGACCAAGCAGAGGCGCTGATGGATAGGACCAGCGTGAGTAGGAGTGCCATTCTTTTCATAGGTCGAATATAAAAAAATAACGGCCGCACTGGGCGGCCGTTATTGAATTCTGCTAAAGTAAGCCTTAGAAGGCTTTTTTCTCGTTTTGCTTTTCTTGAGCACGCTGCATCGGATTCCCGCCGATGCCGGGGGCTCCGCGACGAGGTCCGTTCGCGTTCTGTTTGAAGATCGAGAAGCGGGAAGGCTCGGCAAACGTATTCCATCCGTTGTTGGATTCATTGATGTCGGCGGTTTCGCGATAGGGATCCAACTTGATCGATTTCACTTCTTTATTCTTTACGAAGGACTTGATCACCTTGTTTTCGTTCAATCGCCATACCTGTGCCGGGATCTTCTCATATTCCGTGGTGCCGTCGGCATAGGTCCATTGCAAAATGATCGGCATGACCAGTCCGCCTTTGTTGCTAAACGTCAGTTCATACATGTGGCGGTTCTCGTATTTGGCTTTTTCTTCTGCGGTGAGTGTATCGCCTTTCATGGCCGGGATGGCGATTTCGTATTTGGCGGTGTCATAGGGTTCGATGCCCCGGGCGTAGCGCCAGTAGAAATCACGCAGCGTGGTATCGCGGTCGGTCTGAAAGACAATGGTGCTATCCTGACGATTGCGGATCTTGGAAAGGTCGTCAAAGCTGTTTACCTGGGGCTTATCGACTCCACGTTTCATTTTCGATTCGGGAGAGTCCATCGGCTTGGTGTTCACATCAGCCTTTGCGTATTTGACGGTGTCCAACGAAAGGTCGCATACTTCGGTACTGTAGAACCAACCCCGCCAGAACCAATCCAGGTCTTCGCCGCTGGCATCTTCCATGGTGCGGAAGAAATCGGCCGGTTCGGGATGCTTGAATGCCCAGCGACGGGCGTATTGTTTGAATGCGTAGTCGAATTGTTCGCGGCCCATGATGGTTTCGCGTAGGATGTTCAGACCCGTCGCCGGTTTCGAGTAGGCGTTCGGACCGAATTGAACAATGTTCTCACTATTGGTCATGATGGGCTCCAATTGATCCTTGGGGAGTTTCATGTAATCCGTAATGTAAGCAGCAGGGCCTCGGCGGCTGGGGAATTTGTTATCCCAGAGCTCTTCTGCCAGATACTCAACGAATGTATTAAGCCCTTCATCCATCCAGCTCCATTGGCGTTCGTCGCTGTTGATGATCATGGGGAAGAAATTATGCCCCACCTCGTGAATCACCACACCAATCATCCCATTCTTGATGCCTTCGCTGTACGTGCCGTCTTTTTCAGTACGACCATAATTGAAGCAGATCATCGGGTATTCCATACCGTTA
>DFST01000019.1:4129-4579 GCA_002378975.1 Chitinophagaceae bacterium UBA3430 | reverse complement strand
TCATCGGGTATTCCATACCGTTACTAGCTTCTACGCTTTGAGCAACCGGATAGGGATAGGGGATCGTGAAGTCGGAATAGGTTTTGATGGTATGGGCTACTACTTTGGTGGAGTACGGACGATACAACCCATAGGCTTCTTTTCCGTACAAGCTCATGGCCATTACTTTTCGGCCTTCAATATTTACCGGCATCGCATCCCAAACAAATTTCGGGCTGGATCCCCAGGCAAAGTCGCGCACGTTCTTGGCTTTGTAGTGCCAGGTTTTCTTGGCGGTAGTGTTGTTCTTCTCAGCAGCTTTTGCTTCGTCGAGTGTAACGATCTCCACCACGTCCTTACTGGTTTGCGCTTTTCTCCAGCGAGCCAGCTGGGCGGGGGTGAGGACGCGGCTATAGTTTTGACATTCGCCGGTTGAGCCGATGATGTGATCAGCAGGGACCGTCATTTTTC
>DFST01000019.1:0-3837 GCA_002378975.1 Chitinophagaceae bacterium UBA3430 | reverse complement strand
GCAGGGACCGTCATTTTTACATTAAAGTCACCGAAGGTGAGCGCGAATTCGCCACGACCCGTGAACTGATGGTTCTGCCATCCTTGAAAATCGCTGTATACGCAAAGGCGTGGATACCATTGGGCAATGGTGAAGAGGTAGTTTCCGTCTTCGGGGAAATACTCGTAACCACCCCGACCACCGAGTGTCATGCGATCGGCGATCTTGTAGTTCCAATCGATATTGAATACAAAGATCTGACCGGGTTTAAGGGACTTGGGAAGTTCCACCCGCATCATGGTCTTGTTGATCACATAATCCAATTGGCGACCGTTGCTGTCGACGACTCGGGTGATCTTCACGCCATATCCATTGTCGCGATACGACTCCTCGATCTTGTCGAGAGCAGCCGGACTCATGCGTCTGTTCATGGTGTTGCTTCCCTGATAATTCGCATTGTTGACCGTGCTGTGTTCGTTTTCATCCAGCTGCAACCAGAGATACTGCAATGCATCGGGCGATTGATTGCGGTAGGTAATCCGCTCTCTTCCGGTGAGTGTTAGATTCTTTTCATCCAACTCACAGTTGATGTCGTAATCACAGCGTTGCTGCCAGTATTTGGGGCCTGGAGCTCCACTCGCCGTACGATACTCGTTCGGGGTGGGCAGGATGCTGGACAGCTGTTCGAATTTGTTGCCGTGGTTGCTGCCCGGATTGTTTTGGGTGTTCTGGGCCGACAGTCCGAACGACAAAATCGTAAGAAGGGTCAAAATGGAGAGACGCATAATGAATAATTGAAGGTTTAATCGACAGGTATACGTTGAAGCGTAATCATCAAAGCTACACTAAATACGGCGGCGGATAAAAACAGGGCCCAATCGCGTCGGGCTACTCGCAGGCGGTCTACGAACAGTACGCTTAGTGCCATTAGGAGCAGGACCACCACCAATTGACCTACTTCCAAGCCCAGATTGAAGCCCAGCAGATTAACGGCCAACTGCTCATCGTCAGCCAATGCAAATCGGATGTTGTTGGCGTATCCCATGCCGTGGATCAGTCCGAAGCTGCCAGCCAAACCATACTGTAAGATTCGTTGATCGCGGGAAGGTGTGAGTCGCCGTAGGTTGATCAGACAAGTGACTACGATGGTGGCCGGGATCAGGAATTCCACCCAGTCCGAATTGATTCGGATCCAGTCCAGCACACTCAGAGCCAGGGTGAGGGAGTGGCCCATGGTAAATGCGGTGACCAGAATGAGGACCCGTTTCCAGTCCTTTGCCACATATACCGCCATCAAAGCCGCTATAAACAACTGGTGGTCCAGCGCATCTCGGCTGATGATGTGCTCCCAACCCCAGTTGAAATAAAATAAAAACGAGTTCATGCGTGTTCGTCGTTCAGGGCTTCCAAAATACTCCCTAGATTTGAGATGAAAAAATTAACCGATGCCTGTTCGGAGTCATGTCCTTTTTTTTCTTTTTGTTGTTCCATTCCTTCTGGGGGCTGGCAAACCAACCGATCATCCATTTCATGTGGGGGTGATCGAAATTCAGCACAATGCCAAGACGCAGAGCCTGGAGCTCTCCTTTAAGTTGTTTACCGACGATTTCGAGAAGGCCTTGAGCAACCGATTCAAAACGCCGATCGATCTGATCAGTCCGGCACGCCACGCGAGCATGGATAGCTTGGTGGCTCGGTATATTCGAGAAAATTTCTCCTTGACCGTGGGTGAAAAACGATACGTAAGTAGATACCTGGGCTTTGAACAGGAGAAGGAGGCGGTGTTTGCATATGTAGAGTATCCGGAAATTGCCTCCGTTAATGGATTGCAGGCCGATTGTTCGCTGCTATACGAAACCTTCGAAGATCAGATCAACATTTTTCATGTAACGATGGGAGGGGAACGGAAAAGTTCCAAATTGGGTAATCCCGCCCGCCGGATCGAGTTTCGATTCTAGGATCAATTTTCCAGCAAATCTTTCCGGATCTGATCGGAGATCCCGACCAACACTTTATCGATCCGGTGCCCATCCATGTCCATGACTTCCAAGGAGAATTCACGCCATTGGAAACGATCGCCTGCTTTGGGGATGCGTTCTAGTTCGTGCAAAATGAAACCGGCCAAGGTGTCGAATTCTTGTTCGCCTTCATTCATCCATCCGGTACGTTGGAAACGACTAAGAAAATCGTAGAAGGGAATCTGCGCGTCCACCAAAAAGCTACCATCGTGCCGTTCTGTTACTTGGTATTCGGGCACATCGGATTGGGGCAATTCGCCCACAATGGCCTCTAAGATGTCTTTCAGGGTGATTAGACCCTGGATGCTCCCGTATTCATCTACAATGAAGGCAGAGTGAATCTGGGAGGTTTGGAATTTCTCCAAAACCTGGTAGGGGCTGTTGTTTTCGGGAACGAATAAGGCCGGTTGCATGATCTGGCGGAAGGGAACCTGATCGGGATGCACATAGAGGTCTTTGATCGAAACAACTCCTTTGATCTGATCGATGTCGCCCTCGCAGATCGGGTAGGCCGAGTGTGGCTCTCCTACGATCTTCTCTTTGATCTGTTCTTCGGTATCATCCAAATTGAACCACACGATGTCGCTTCGATGCGTCATCAGGGAGGTGATGTTTCGGTCACTCAAATGAAAGACCCGTTCGATGATCTCTTGTTCTGCTTCATCGATGGTGCCCGCTTCGGTGCCTTCGGTGATCAGGGTTTTGATTTCTTCCTCGGTCACCGCATCTTCTTGCGAACGACGAATGTTGAATAGCCGGAAGATGAGGGTGGTGGTTTGATTCAGGGTCCATACCAAAGGTGCCGTGATGCGCGCAAAGGTGTTCATGGGGCCGGCCACCACCAGTGCAATGCGTTCGGCCCTCATCAAACCGATTTGCTTGGGAAACAATTCTCCCAGAATGATGGATAAGAACGTTACGCCCACCACCACCAAGATTGTGGACAGGGTTTCTGCGTACGGGCGCAACAGGGCCCAACGTTCCAGCCAGGGTTGTAAATCGTGTGCAAAGGTTTCACCGGAATATACCCCGGTCAGGATCGCAATCAGTGTGATTCCGATCTGTGCAGCGGACAAAAATTTCTCCGGCTGATAAACCAATGCCAGTGCGCGACGGGCCCGTAGATCTCCTTTCTCTGATAAGCTTTCCAGTCGGGATTTTCGGGCGGATACCAAGGCGATCTCGGAGATCACAAACAAGGCATTCAAAAATATCAGGGCGAATAGAATCAGCCACTCCATCAAATTCAGGATTGTTATTTCGGAAAGATACTGTTTTTGAATTGGCGGTTGTATGACCATCCCACTAAGCCACCTAAACAAGCACCTAAGGCAGCACCCGCCAATGCATCGCCGGGGTAGTGCAGGCCGACATAGATCTGCGCGTAGGCAATGCTCATGGCCCAACCAACAGCGACCCAGCCCCAATTTCCCCAGAAACCGCGGAGTGTGACCAATAAGAAAACAGCCAAGCTCATGTGATTGGCGGCATGGTTGGAGACAAAACTGAATCCGGTTCCACATCGATCAACCAGCAAGCGAAGTCCCGCTTGTAATTCGGGGTCCTGACAAGGGCGTAGTCGTTCAAATACATGCTTGAATCCGTAATTGCCGATCAGGTCGGAAAGCGAAACAGCCGCTACCGCGAACAGGATCCAGATCCAACTTTGCTTTCGAAAACGCCAGATCGCAAATGCGATCATTGCCACATAGAGTGGTATCCAATGAGCCGACTCGCGAAACCAAGGGGCCAGCTGATCCAGCCAGGGGGCTGTCCATTGCTGGTTGATCTGTCGGAATAATCCTTGATCCAACTCGACCCAGCGATTCAAGAGGGAAGA
>DFST01000073.1 GCA_002378975.1 Chitinophagaceae bacterium UBA3430 | reverse complement strand
GTACCCCATTCAATGATGCGGCTGATGTTCGCCCCCATGCCATAATAATGCATGGCCCAGATGCTACCCATTATGTCGCTTTTATTGATGAAGTTGTCTCCCATTTGATCGTACTGGTTACCCGTGATATTGGTTGACCAATTTTGAATAAATCGGCCAATATATAAACCGTCGTTTTGAGGACCGTACAGTGTACCATTCGCTGAGTGCTGAATGGCCATGTTTGAAATGACACCTGGCAATAGAGCTTCGATCGGCTGTTTGGTCAATGCATTCGGATTGGCAAAAGCCTCATCGATCTTTTTGGTACAGCCGGAAAGCAGCAATGCTGAACCAGCCAGTACGATCGTTAAATGTTTCATATTGTATTTCATAATAATAGGCTTTGAGGGTTAGAAGGATGCGCGGATGCCAACATTCAATTGCATTGGGGCTGCCAAGGTTCCATAATCGAAACCGAACGCTCCGACACCACGACTTCCAGCGGTATTACCATTAACAGATGGATCTGCTCCACTATAGTTGGTCAAGAGGATCAGGTCGTTACCCGTAATGAAGGCGCCGAGATTTTTGAATCCTTTGATGAAGTTCTTCTTGAATGTATAGCTGACGGTGATGTCACGTAAGCGGAAGAAATTCACGTCACGCTCGATAAACTCCTCATCAGGCAGGGTGTAATAAGCATCGTTGAAAGCAGGGATGATCGAAATGGTATTCACCGTTGGTGCGGCACTGTTTTCCAATCCATCACGCAACACGCCCTGGATCACACGAGGAACATAACGATCCTTCGTGTAAGGGCTGATACCATTGACGGTCATGAAACGGTTGGTGCCGTTGAAGATATCGCCACCCACTTTCATATCCCACAGCATGCTCACACGCCAGTTTTTGAAACGTAGGGTGTTGGTCCATCCGGTTGTGAAATCAGGGTTGCGATCGCCAATGATGCGGAAGGTAGCATCGGTGATGGGCAAACCGTTGGCGGGGTTGATCAAGATCTGACCAGCAGCATTGCGTGTATATGTAGATCCGGTGATGGAAGTAGTAGGTCCACCCAGTACCAGTCCGCCACGAGCGGTATACAACCAAGTGTCGGAAATGTAGTATTCGGATACGCTCTTAGGCAAGCCAACCACCTTGTTGCGCATGCGGTTGAAGTTGAAGGTCATATCCCAGTTAAAGGATTTCTTCTTCATTACGTTGTAGTTCACAACCACCTCAGCACCTTTGTTACGGGTCGAACCGGCATTTTGCGTGTTCAATACATAACCAGTTCCGTAGCTCAATCGGAAGTTTTCGATGATCTGGCCTTTATTAAGCGTGTTGTAGTAGGTAAAATCAACAGACAGGCGATTACTGAACATACGAAGCTCCGTTCCGATCTCATAGGTGTTTTGACGCTCGGGCTCCAGTTCGGCATTGTTGTTGAAGAAGCCATAAGAAAAGCCACCGCCACTCGCTTGGTTGTCCACGAATACAGACTGAGTCGAGTAGGGGCTGTTCAAACGGGCCGTACTGGCACGAGAGGTGCGAAGTTTCCAGTAGTTGACAAATGAATTCTTTTTAATGGATGGAATAATGTCGCTGATGATCGCACTGAAACTAACACCTGGGTAATCGTACCTGCGATTTTGGACAGGCAATGTAGAAGCCTGTTCAAAACGATGCGTATAGTTCATAAACAGGTAGTTTTTATAGCTGAAGGCTACCTCTCCGAAATAGGCCAATTGACGGAGTGTTACATAATTGTATTCTCCAAACTTATTGCGATTCAGGCGTAGGCGTGTGCTAACACGGGTGACGTTCGAGTCCATGTAATTGCCCATGAGGGTTTGGAGGTCGCGATCGGAAACGATTGCTCCGTTTTTATACATCTTACCATTGCCTCCGGCCAGATTCAATAAACCTCCAACGGAGTCAACAACGTTGGTACCGTAAACCGACCACATATAGGTTGTGTAGTCTTGCCACATGGTTCCACCCATAACCCGAAGATTCAGGTCTTTTGTAAGATCTTTCTTAATAGTAGCGGTGATGGTGTGGTTATACCCTTCGTATTTACGCCAGTAGTTATCTAAAGCGCCTCCGGATCCTGCACCCAGGTAAAAGGATTGGGGATGCTGGAACATGAAACCATTTTGGTTGTAAGTATCATAACCGAAACGTCCGGAAAGAGTCAGCCATTTGTAGGGATTGATATTAATCCCCATGGTATACGTCTTACGAACGTTCTCGTCTTTACCGAAGTTGTTGTTTACGTTCCATAGGGGATTGTCGTACTCGCCGTTGGCCGAGGTATTATCGAACAAGTCCAGCTTATCACCGGATTGATCATTCTCAAATTTGCGGATATCATTTGTAGCAGGCCAGATCAACAAACTCAATAAGAAACCACCTGCACTTCGAAGCACCTTGTTGTTGGTTGAGTTGCTGTATGCAAATGAAGGCATTAACTCAATCTTGCCTTTCAACAACTTCGTCGTGTTAGAAACGCGGAAATTGTAACGACGAAAATCGTTGTTGGGTACAACCCCTTGTTGGTCGAAGAAGCTGCCGGACAAACGGAATTTAGATTCACCTATTCCAAAGTCCATACCTAAATTATGGGTTTGAGCTTTGCCCGTGCGGAAGAAATTTCCGACGTTGTCATACGTCTGGGTGCCGGCGGGGAAAACTGGACCAAAACGACGAAAACTATTGGAGCTGACTCCATTGGTGCCAGGCCCATAAGTATCCAAGGTTTCAGGGAAACGTGTTACTTCCTGCACCCGAAAACTGTTGTCGTATTGAATAGCAAATTTGTTTGATTTTGCTTTCTTGGTTGTGATGATGATTGCACCGGAACTGGCTTGTGAACCATAAAGCGCCGTTGCTTCGGGACCTTTCAAAACCGTGATGGTTTCAATGTCGTTGGGGTTCAGATCCGCAATGCGGTTCTGATAATCACTCATCCGGTTTGGCTTATCCGAGGCCAAACCATTGGTAGCTCCACCCGAAGAAGTTTCGTTGAGTGAGGAGTTATCCAAGACAACACCATCCACCACGTAAAGCGGTTGGTTGCTGAGAGATAGTGAGTTGAATCCACGCAATACCACCGACGAGGAGGCACCTGCAACACCCGAAGTGGGATCCAACGTCAGGCCCGCTACGCGTCCCTGCAAACCATTGATGAAATTTTCACGTTGCGTTTCCTGTATCTCTTCTCCTTTGAGGGTCTGTGTGGAATATCCCAGTGAGCGAGGATTTCGCTTGATGTCCATCGCAGTGACCACCACTTCACCCATCGTGTTGTCAGCAGTTTTCAAACTGATCCCGATCGTGTTGCTGGCGCCTACTTTCAGGTCCTGGGTAACGTATCCCACATAGGAGATCTGTAGCGTTTCACCCACAGAAGTCTGAATGGAGAATTTACCATTGGCATCTGTCTGGGCAACGCGGCGGGTTCCTTTGACTTTGATCGTTACGCCCGATAAGGGAGATTGGTTGTCCTCTGCAAGGATCGTTCCCGAGACGGTTTTTACCTGAGCTTCAAGGGTAGTTGCCCAAATCAAAAACAGTGGGAACATCGCTAATAACAAGCGAAATTTTCTCATAGCATTATTTTTAAAAAGTTGGTTGGCAAACAATTAAACCATCGAAGTGGATGGCCCAATTATTCATAGGGTACTAAAATAGGAAAAGGGGCGGAGATAAAATCCGGAATGTTAAAAATGTGGAAAATCGGGGGATACCCGTTATAGCTCAAGTGGCTGAAAATCATTCTTTTATGCGAAGAATGGCGAAGCGAGATCGAGGACGTTGCTCATCCAACCATCGAAATCCGGGTAGTCGCATGGTTGCCGGGTTCTTCTCGCGCATTGGCCAAACGGTTCCGGTTACATCAGATCGAAACACAACCCGGTCCAACTCGCCCTGTAAAAAATAGATATCCATTCGATCGGCTTTGGACTCATTGATGCCCGAATAGGCACCACCATCGTCCTGAATAAAATACAAGCATTCAGCATAACCTTTCGCTTGAAGCGAATCCATACTGCCGTTCGTCAAAAATGCGGCCATCCGAATGGATTTAACCTGGTTGTAAACCTCCGGATCAAGCCGTTGAACCAACAGGCTGTTTTCAAAGATGTCCAGCTTCTCCGCTTTTTTATTCTTCGTACGTACGAGGATGGTGTCTCCCGTAATCTGACTTCCTCTTGACCAGATCACCGGCTCTTGATACAGCCGAAAAGCAGAATCTTGATAAGAATAATACAAACTATCGCAGGCAGCCTGCAACGAATCGGTGAAAATGCGTACGTGCTTATAGGCCTGAAAAAAACGAAGTGTGCTGTCGTTGTCGCTCGTTTTTCGAGCCAATGAATCTGGCTGATGGGGGAGTGGCCCGGAGAATAAAGTATCGGCGGTGATGTATACGGAGTCTTTGTCCTGCTGCACGATCAATACGGGATGATCAGTACTCAGCACCGTCTTCTTTTTATTGTCTTGAACAACTCGACCCGCCTGCAGGGTGGTGCCTTGAGCGGAATCGATGATGACGACCGAACCGCTTGCTTCTGAGATACCCGTCTTATCATTAAAGCGAATGGATTCTCCGGTGATTCGGGTCTTTCCATCCCGTATGACCGGACGTTTGCCAAACTCGGCTTTACCGCTCGACATATCATAGAAACCATCCCGGGTTTCAACGGTTCTGCCAGTACTGTCGCGGATCTCTGTTTGCGCAACAAATCGGGTAACTCGACTATCCATGTTATAAAGCAGGGAATCGGTGGTTATTTTATAAGCAGGGTCGGTTAGCTTAACGTCTTTTATAAAATAGATATCACGAAGACCGGCATAATAGTATCCCTCCCGACTAGTTAGGATCGTTTTTCCATTAAGCACCTTTCCCCCATGCCGATAAATCCCGATATCGGAATTCATGTTGTATTCCAGATCCGGTGTTTGCAAACTACCTTTTCCGTCACTCAGCCGAACATTGCCATCCAAGTAGGCAACCCGTTCTGCGATCAGGTAACGTAGATGCTGGGCTTTTACATCGGTTGTATCTGCATCCAATAGCCGAACCGAACCCCAGGCTTCGAATGAGTTTCCCGTTTGATTCAGTACACAGCTGTCGCAATAAAATCGTGCCGTTCCTTGTTGTAATTCTACTTTACCCACCAAAATCTGCAGATCAATGCTGTCTTTTTTCTGTAAGGTGAGCCGGTCAGCATGAAGAATTTCAACCGGTTTGGTTGAATCGGAGGGCCCTATGGAAAGACTGTCGCGGCTCGGTGGGAAACGTTGTTGTGCATTGGCGACAAGGGTCGTCAACAAACAAATAAAGGATATTAAAACCGGTAAGCTACGGTTCATTTCAACGAATCAACGGGCATTTGGCCCTTCTTCGCGGGCGAAGTTAATGGGCCTGATTTGTCTTTCTTGCCAAAGACTGAAATGTTAACGTAGCGTTTGGGATGCGCCCGAAGATCATCGAGTAAAATCTCAGCGCTCAAAACAGCATCATTCAACTTGTTGTAGAGGTCTTTATTGGCCGTTAAAGCACCGATACTTCCGTCGGGGGAATTCACACGCTGTAAAGTGGTGTGCATTTCTGATAGGACTAGTTTTAACGAATCCAGGGTGGGTTGTATCTGCAAGGCGGCTAATTTATCGCTAGCCGTTTTGGCATTGGCCAAAGTAGCAGTGATGTCGGCGTTGCTATTCTGGAAATTTTTCGTGATCCCTTCTACATG
>DFST01000027.1:5890-14957 GCA_002378975.1 Chitinophagaceae bacterium UBA3430 | reverse complement strand
ACCATTTCCTGGGTTTCTTCCAAACTGGGAAACATCCGCACGTTGATGCTGCTGGTAGCCATGTGGTCGGTGGGTTGCATAGTTGGATACAACCTGCCGGTCGGTGGCGTAAATGAGTTCTACGGACTGGCCGTGATCATCGGATTCATCATGGGTGGCATACAATCGCTGAGCCGCTCCACTTATTCCAAACTCATGCCGGCCACCTCCGACACCGCTTCCTATTTCAGCTTCTACGATGTAACCGAAAAGATTGCTACCGTGATCGGGATGTTCGGATTCGGATACATCACCGAATTGACAGGATCGCAACGCAATTCCGTTTTGGCGTTGATGGTATTCTTTGTCATCGGGTTCTTCTTACTGATCTACACAGATCGGATCAAATCTGAATCGCATGCAACTGTATAGTATTGAGACGGGCTATTTTAAGCTGGATGGCGGCGCCATGTTCGGCGTAGTACCAAAAACCCTTTGGAACAAACAACACGAAGCGGATGTCAACAACCGCATCCAGATGTCGATGCGTTGTTTGCTCATCGAAGATGGGAATCGATTGATCTTGGTTGACACCGGGATTGGCGATAAACAAGACCCGAAATTCTTCAGCCACTACGATCTCAACGGATCCGATACACTCAAACTTTCCCTGAAGGCACACGGATTTTCACCCAGCGACATCACCGATGTGATCTTGACGCATTTACACTTTGATCATTGCGGCGGAGCCATCGAGAGAAAAGACGAGGGATTTCAACCTGCCTTTTCAAAGGCGACCTATTGGAGCAATGCCGATCATTGGGACTGGGCCGTCAATCCCAACGAACGCGAGAAGGCTTCTTTTTTAAAAGAGAACATCCTGCCCATTCAGGAAACAGGCCAATTGAAATTCATCGAAGTCACGGAAACTCATGCCGGCCAGCTGGGCAAAACCGATCTTTTCCCGAATGTGAGTGTTCGCTTTGTCAATGGCCATACCGATAAAATGATGCTTCCGCAAATTCAATACAACGGAAAAACCATCGTCTTCTGCGCCGACTTGCTTCCCTTCGCAGCCCATCTCCCCTTGCCGTGGGTGATGGCCTACGACATGTTCCCCTTAACCACCTTGCACGAGAAGAAAATGTTTCTGAATGAGGCGGTAGAGAAAGACTACATCCTATTCTTCGAGCACGATGCATTGCATGAGTGCGCCACATTGGAGAAGACCGATAAGGGAGTTAGGATGAAGGATGCATTCAAGTTGAGCGAGCTAAAATAGTTGAGGGAGTTGAACTACTCAGTCAACTTTCGCTTCGTCAACATCAATCCCCCGCCTACGATCGCAGGAAGGATCAAATTCAAGAACCAAACACTGGTCACCGCGAGTACGATCCCGATCGAATTCGTGCTGAATGCCCCCACGATCAGCAAAGAGAGCTTGCCTCGAACGCCCAATTCGGCCAAGGCCATGCCGGGAATTAAAGCCAGCAGGAGAAAGGTGAGCGCAACGACAAGAAAGGCGATCGTCCAGGTCAATTCGACACCAAAAAATCGGAATAAAAAATAATACTGCAACAAGAAGACGAAATAACGAAGCACCGATAAGCCCATCACCTGCAGCAACTCAGATCGGGAAAGTTGCGTCAACCCGTTCATTCCGGAATGCATGAAACGCAACCACTTCAACCGTGTCAAGAAGGTTCCGATCTCCCCCACACTGAAATAGATCAATACCAACAGTGCGGTTACACTCCAACCGATGATCTTCAAGATGAATAGGGCCATGGCTTGATCGGGTAGTACCGGGATCTGAAATCCGCCACGCCACAACAATTCAACAGCGATCATTCCGAACAAACCGGTCACAAATAGCTGAGACAACCCGCCGGCAATGCTCAGCGAAACCGCTGCACCCCGACTGTTCGGACCTAGATGCCAAATACGCCCGAGGTATTCGCCGATCCGATTGGGCGTAAACAAGGTGAAGGCCACGCCGGTTAATACACCCCGATAGGCTTTACCCAATGAAACCGATTCGGTATGTGCCAACAACCGTTTCCATTTAGCCGCTTCCAATCCCCAATTGACCATCACCCCGAATAACGCAGCGATCAACCAACCAATCGAAGGACTACCAAAGGATTCTTGAATGTGTTTCCAAGCTTGGGGCAGATCGGGTTGTGAAGCGATCTCGCGATAGACAGAGATGGAAAGGATGATCAACAGCAATGGAGCCAGTCCATAAGCGATCCAGGATTTGATGGTTCGAGGTGCCTGCATTAATCTTGTAAAAATAACCATGACCGCCACAACCACCACGAAGATCATTTTGGGCATCGACCCGGGCACGGTGGTGATGGGATACGGCATCATCAAAGTACAGGGACAAAATGTGAGTCTGGTCGACCTGGGGGTGCTGAAACCTGGGAAGGCCAAAGACGGACTCAAACGCCTGCAACTGATTCACGAAACGGTGAGCGGCCTGGTTCGCCAATACAAACCCACCGAGTTTGCCATCGAAGCCCCTTTCTTCGGCAAGAACGTACAGAGCATGTTGCAACTCGGCAGGGCCCAAGGCGTGGCCATGGCAGCGGCCCTGCAATTCGATCTACCGGTATCGGAATATGCCCCGAAAAAAGTAAAACAATCGGTCACCGGAAACGGCAACGCCACCAAGGAACAGGTTTCGCGCATGTTGCAAACCATCTTTCAGATCGAGGATAAACCCAAGCAACACGACGCCACCGATGCCCTGGCTGTTGCCTTCTGCCATCATTTGCAATCGGGTAAAAACTGGATGCCTCCGAAAAGCAAAACAGCCAAACCGACAAGCACCACTCGAACAAAAGGAAAGAAAAACGACTGGGCCAGTTTCGTTGCCCAACATGCATCGCGCGTACGAAAATGATCAGCGCATTGCCGCCAGGATCTTATCCTGAGCGGACTTCAACCCCTCCGAACTCATTTTCAATTTGGGGCGCGTAAAATTCAGGTCATCGGCCGAATCGATGGGCACCAAATGCATGTGCGCGTGCGGTACTTCCAATCCAATCACACTGATTCCACAACGATTACAAGGAAAAGACTTTTCGATTGCTTTCGCAATGGGTTGCGCAAAGACCAGCATCTCCGATAAATAATTTTCTGACAGATCGAAAAATTTATCCGTCTCCGTTTTGGGAACGACCAACACATGTCCTTCGCGCAATGGAAAAATATCCAGAAAGGCGAAGAACCGATCGTTCTCCGCGATCTTATACGAAGGGATCTCACCGGCAATGATCTTGGAAAAAAGAGTCATGCGATTGTTTATGCCGTGATCTCCTCGATCCGGAATTGCAACACCCCGGCAGGCGCCTGGATCTCCGCGGTCTCCCCCACCTTCTTGCCCATCAATCCTTTTCCGATCGGGGAGGTGATGGAGATCTTTCCCGCTTTCAAGTCGGCTTCCTGCTCGCTCACGATCTTATAGGTCACCTGCTTATTCATCTTCAGGTTGGTGACGGTCACTTTGGTGAGGATAGACACTTTGCTGGTATCGATGGTCGACTCATCCACAATGCGGGTAGTAGCAATCGCACCTTCGAGTGCGGCGATCTTGGCTTCCAGCATACCCTGTGCCTCTTTGGCTGCATCGTACTCGGCATTTTCTTTCAAGTCGCCTTTCTCACGTGCCTCTGCAATGGCTCGACTGGCAGCCGGGCGATCCACGCCTTTCATACGCTGCAATTCAGCACGCATCTGCTCCAGCGTTTCTTTGGTTACGTATTGGACACTCATCGTTGGTTCGTTTCAGGGAAAAAAATAACAACGCCCCAGACCAGGCTGAAGCGTTGCTGTGATAAAATTAGGAAAATTTCAAAAATATCAACCGCTAAAGCCCAGCTTTTCAAGTAGAACCCGGGCCATCCGTTCAGGCGATTCCTGGCTATATCCGGCAATGTGAGGGGTCAGAATCACATTTTCAAATGAACAAAGCAAATCAAGTTCATTTTGCTCATCGTCCGAATATCCCTTCAGCGGTTCTTTGGGCAGTACATCCAAGGCCAATCCCCGCAATTGCCCCGATTGCAGCCCACCGATCAAGGGTTCCAGGGGCGTAATCGATCCGCGGGAGGTATTGATCAGCCAAAAGGGTTTGGAAAATGAGGCGATCCAAGACGCATCCACCAGTCCCGTGGTCTCATCCGTTAATGGCAGGTGCAAGCTGACGATGTCTGCTTCCTTTCTAATTTGATCGAAGTCGGTTTCCGTCACCCAATCACCCCCAAAATCGGTCCGGTATTTATCGTGGGCCAATACATGAAAACCCACGCTGCGAAGCAATCGTCCGGTGCATTCACCGGTATGTCCGTATCCAATCAATCCAACGGTGAGACCAGAAAACTCAACGCCCCGATTGGAATTTCGATTCCATATTCCCTTTCGTACTTGACGATCGGATTGAGCTTGATGGCGAATCAAATTGATCACCAATCCGAGGGTATGCTCGGCAACGGCTTGGCAATTCCCTTCCGGACTGCTGATGACGCGCACGCCTTTTTGTTGGGCAGCAACCAAATCGACCACGTCCAATCCGCTTCCCAAGCGCCCAATCCATTGCAATTGTGGTGCTTGCTGTAGCAATGCGGCATCAATCTGCAGCCGAGATGTGAGAATCAGTCCAGTTAGGGAACCGATCCGGGATTGCAATTCCACTATAGAGATCGTGGGCGCATCCACCACATCATAGCCCATGTGTGTGAGTCCGGCTGCCAGTACCGGATGAGCATCGCCTGTTATGAGTACAATTGGTTTCATCGCATGCGAAAACTTAGTTCAGCAAATTGTTCTACGCTCAACGCCTCGGCACGCAAATCGAAAAGCGGATCGTCCAACACGTCCGGCTCGAACAATCCGCGCACGGCATTGCGTAAGGTCTTGCGTCGTTGATTGAAGGCGGTCTTCACCAACAGAAACAGCTTTTTCTCCGAAGCGAAAGCCGGTACATCGGTGCGGGGCAACAATCGGATCATGCCACTCTTAACCTTGGGTGGGGGATTGAAACTTTGCTCGTGCACATCGAAGAGATATTCCACGGTGAAAAAAGTCTGGATCAAAACGCTGATCACCCCATACACTTTGTTTCCGGAAGGTGCTGCTACGCGTTCGGCCACTTCTTTTTGAAACATTCCCACGGCACACTCGACCTGACTGCGCCATTCCAACAAGTGAAACAAGATCTGGGTAGAAATATTATAAGGAAAATTGCCCACGACGGTAAAGGATCCCACAAAAGGCGGTTCGATCTCCAAAATACTTTGGTGGATGATCTTGCCTTGTAAGCTTGGGTAGGTTTTCTGCAGATACTCCACTTTCTCTTCGTCCAACTCAACGGCCAAAAATTCGATCGAGGGCCATTCGATCAGGTATTTGGTGAGGGCACCCCCACCCGGACCCACCTCCAGCAATCGCTCGACCGGTCGTTCCTGCAAAACAGAAATGATTTGGCGACAGACGCCCTCGTCTTTGAGGAAATGTTGACCTAGGGATTTCTTCAGTGTATACACCCCACAAAAATAACCCGATTCCCGCCGAGGGGAATTGGTTAATTTTACCCCCTCAAATGAACTCCATGAATCCGCATAAACCGGTGATCGGGATCAGCTGTGGCGACTTGAATGGCGTCGGGCTCGAACTGATCATCAAAACCTTCAGCGACGTTCGTCTGCTCGACCATTGCACCCCAGTGATCTATGCCTCGGGTAAGGCAATCAATTTCTACCGCAAGACACTGCCCGAAATGGCCCTGAATGCGCAGACATTTCGAGAATACAGCCGAATCAACCCCAAACAGGTAAACATTTTCAACTGCTGGGAAGAAGACGTCAACATTACCCCCGGGGAATTGAACGAGACCGGTGGGAAATACGCCATTCTCTCCCTCCAAACGGCCGTAGCCGCTTTGCAACAAAAACAGATCGACGGATTGGTTACCGCGCCCTTCCACAAGAAAAACGTACAGTCAGACGAATTCCCGTACACCGGACATACCCCGTATCTGAAACAGTTCTTTCAGGTACCCGATGTAGTTATGATGATGTGCTCCGATCAATTGCGCGTGGCCCTGCTCACCGAACACGTGCCGGTGAAAGACGTGGCCCAACACATCACCAAGGAAAAAATCGTGAAGAAACTGCAGCTGATTCATAAAAGTCTGCAAACCGATTTTGGCATCGACAAACCGCGCATCGCGGTACTCGGACTCAATCCCCACAGCGGCGATGAAGGAGTCATCGGCAACGAAGAAGAAACCATCATCAAACCCGCCATCAAAGAAGCCAAGAACAACAACATGATCGTGGTTGGCCCCTATCCAGCCGACGGATTCTTTGCCCGCGGTCGCTACGATGCCTTTGATTGTATTCTGGCCATGTATCACGATCAGGGACTGATCCCCTTCAAAACCATCGCTGGTGGAGAGGGCGTGAATTATACGGCCGGACTTCCGGTGGTACGTACGTCACCCGATCACGGCACGGCTTTCGATATTGCCGGAAAAGACAAAGCCGATACCACGTCTTTCTTAGCTGCGATCTTTACGTGCATCGACATCATCAATCAGCGAAAAGGGTATGCCGAGAACCGGAAGAATCCGATGCGCAAGATGAGTCGCTCCGTGATGCAACACGCGCGCGACGAGGCCTTCGAGGATTGATCAACGAAAAACAGAATCGGGCACACCCCGATTGATCTGGTAGTTGGTGTATTGGATCTCTACCCGTCCCTTGGTGGGCTTGCCTGTAGCGCCGGACTTCTTGCCACTTCCATCATCGTAATCGAATGTGATGCCTTTGGGGAGTTTGTATTCCTGACTATTGAAGGAGAAGATCACTTTATCGGCCAAGCCGTATTCAGCAAACGTTCCATAGCTCATCTCCAACTCGAACGTACCATTTTCACGGGTGGTGGTACTGGACCGACGGATCAGCCCAACCGCCGCATCCACATAAATCGTAGACAAGACTACTTCTGAAACCGGATCACGCGGCAACAACTTGATGATGCGCCATCCTGTTTTTTTATCGGCACCCAGATCGAGCAGATCGAATCCGGCCGGATCGATGAACAGTTGACTCAAATCCATATTCATCGATCCTTTCGGGATAAAAGAGATCCCTTTTTCATTGAGGATTCGCAATTGATTGGGCTTCTTGAAATAGACCTGCACTTTGGCGATCGGCGCTTTGAGAAAGATCACGTTCGTCTTCATCTTTCCGGTAGCCGAGTAATTCGTCACCCGATCCAATTTGGATTTAACCGATTTCACCAACTCTTCCGCTGTTTGTGCATTTCCGGCCAAGCCGATCAAAGAAAGCAAAACAAATAAATGGATTCTCATGATCAGGTAAGGATGTCTTTACGTTTGAATAGATAGATGGAGATACCCAAGAAAAATGCGATGTATCCCAAGAGAATAACCAGACTTCGAAAAACCGCCGGCAGATTTTCGATGCTCCCTCGAATGGTCGTCCCTTCCGCATCCGCCTGCACATAGAAAAATCCTTTCCAAGCCACCATGTGCGTGGTGAAGAGCCAAGGTTTAACGGTGGTATCGTAAATGGGAATGTTCATCTCAGAGAGTATGGTGAATACAATCACTACACTCATGGTCGCGATGATCGGTCCGATGGGATTATCCGCCAATACACTCAACAACAACGACAAGGCAGCCACGGTGGTGAGTGCCACGGCTGCAAATCCGAATGCAGCCAGGTAACGCCAGAACACATCATCCATTTGCATTTGTTCGATGCCGGTAGAACGGAGTACGACCAAATCGTTGGTGCCAAATAACAATACACTGCCCAGCAGGGCCAACAAGGCCAACCACAACAAGAGTGCGATTACATAGACGGAGGAAGCCAAAAATTTGACCAGGATCAATTGAGTACGGGAGATGGGCCGCGTGAGTTGGAAGCGCAACGTACCCTGACTGGCTTCACCGGCAATCGCATCACCTGCAACCAAGGCCACCAACAGTGGCATTTGGATCAAGAGTGTATTCAAGATGACGAAACAGATCAAATATCCGTTGAGCAACTGCGTCTTGAACAGATCGGAGAACTCAAAGGAACCGGAGAGATTGCTGAGCAATAGATCTACGTATGCTTGTCCGTCGAAATACAACGCCAATTGGATCAGCCAAACAATGGCTGCCATCGCGCCGAACGCGATGTAGGTGCGCGGCCGGCGGAAGATCTTATTGAGTTCAATCCACAGCAGGGCCAACATGTGTTTCAGTTTGGGTCAGTTGTAAAAAATAATATTCCAGCGAGTGACGGGCACGGACCGAATAAACAGAAACCCCGGCATCCGCCAACGAACGGATCAGATCGGGAATTCGATTCTTGGCCATGCGGACACAACATTGTTGACTCCCCCGCCAATCGATTGATTGGATGAAATCAGACGCGTTGAGAACCGCATCGGTGAGACTACTGTGTTCCAACTCCAGCTCCACCACAGTCTCCGCAGGATTCAGCAAGTCCGACATCTTCCCTTCCATCCGTTTTTCTCCTCGGTGAAGGATCAACAGCGAATCGGCAATGAGTTCGATCTCGGAAAGCAAGTGCGAGGAGACGATGAGCGTCTTGCCTTGCTCGCGGCTGAGTTGGCGAATCAATTCTCGAATGTCGGCGATGCCTTGGGGGTCGAGTCCGTTGGTCGGTTCATCCAAGATGATCAGGGTCGGATCGTGTACGAGTGCGGTGGCAATGCCCAATCGTTGTTTCATTCCTTGGGAGAAGGTTCGTACCGGACTTTTGGCCCGATCGGCCAGTCCCACGAACGCCAACTGCTGCATGAGCTTGTGGCGCGTAGGATGAATGCCGCAGAGCACGGCGGCCATGCGCAGGTTCTCGAGGGCCGAGAGATAACCGTAATGATCGGGCTTTTCGATGACGGCACCGACTTGACGAAGGATCTCGGTACGGTGACGATTGAGGTCGAGCCCGAATACTTCGATGTGTCCGCTGCTGGGGCGGATCAAGGTCATCAGCATCCGCAGCGTGGTTGATTTGCCGGCACCGTTTTGTCCGAGAAA
>DFST01000027.1:4847-5478 GCA_002378975.1 Chitinophagaceae bacterium UBA3430 | reverse complement strand
ACGCGTACGAGGGGATCCATACTAGTTTAACGAGTCAGTCGAACAAAATGTTCTGTTAAGGATCAGGCAAAAAAAAGAGGCCGCTTGGGGCGACCTCTATGTAGTTGATTTGTCGGAATTATTTGTACTGGGGCATCAATCCTTTGGCCAGTTCGACCATTTTCTTGATACCATCTTCGGGCAGATTTCCTTTCTTGAATTCGGCCATTACCTCGGGGAGTTTGTTGTCCATCTCCATCAAGAAATGCTCTTCGAATTCTTTCACGCGGCGTACGGGTACATCGCGCAGCAATCCGTTCGTTCCGAGGTAGATGATGGCTACTTGCTTCTCTACAGCGAATGGAGCGAACTGCGCTTGTTTCAGGATCTCTACGTTGCGGGTTCCTTTGTCGATTACATTTTTGGTTGCAGCATCCAGATCTCCACCGAATTTAGAGAAGGCTTCCAGCTCGCGGTAGAGGGCCTGATCGAGTTTCAGGGTACCGGCTACTTTCTTCATCGACTTGATCTGCGCGTTACCACCCACGCGGCTCACGGAGATACCTACGTTGATCGCCGGGCGGATACCGGAGAGGAAGAGGTTGGTTTCGAGGAAGATCTGTCCGTCGGTGATCGAGATCACGTTGGTGGG
>DFST01000027.1:0-4523 GCA_002378975.1 Chitinophagaceae bacterium UBA3430 | reverse complement strand
ACGTTGGTCGGAATGTAGGCCGATACGTCACCGGCTTGTGTTTCGATGATGGGCAGGGCCGTCAGCGATCCACCGCCTTTCAACAGGTGACGGATGCTATCGGGAACGTCGTTCATGTTTTTCACCACGTTGTCGTCGTTGATCACCTTGGCGGCGCGCTCGAGCAAGCGGCTGTGCAGGTAGAATACGTCACCGGGATAGGCCTCACGACCGGGCGGACGACGCAGCAACAGCGATACCTCACGATAAGCCACGGCTTGTTTGGACAAATCATCGTAGATGATCAGTGCCGGGCGACCGGTATCGCGGAAGAATTCGCCGATGGCAGCACCGGCAAAAGGTGCGTAGAACTGCAACGGAGCCGGATCGGAAGCGGAGGCCGCCACGATGATGGTATAATCCATCGCACCGTTGTCCTGCAAGGTCTTCATCACACCGGCGATGGTAGACGCTTTCTGTCCAATCGCTACGTAGATGCAATACACCGGCTTACCGGCTTTGTAAAATTCTTTTTGGTTGATGATCGTGTCGAGACAGATCGCGGTCTTTCCGGTCTGACGGTCACCGATCACGAGCTCACGTTGTCCACGTCCGATGGGAATCATTGCATCGATCGCTTTGAGACCGGTTTGCAGCGGCTCTTTTACGGGCTCACGAAAGATTACACCGGGTGCTTTGCGCTCCAGGGGCATTTCATAGAGTTCGCCGGTGAGTGGACCCTTTCCGTCGATGGGTTTTCCGAGGGTATTCACCACCCGGCCGACCATGCCTTCGCCCACGTTGATGGAGGCGATCTTACCGGTACGTTTTACTTTGGCACCTTCCTTGATGTTTCCACTCTCTCCCATCAATACCACACCCACGTTGTCTTCTTCCAGGTTCAGCGCGATGGCACGTACGCCGTTTTCGAACTCGACCAGTTCACCGTAGCGAACGTTACCGAGACCGTACACACGGGCGATGCCGTCACCTACCTGCAACACGGTTCCTACTTCTTCCAGATCGGCCGAGGCATTGAAGTTGCTCAACTGCTGGCGGAGAATCGCGGAGATCTCATCGGGCTTGATTGCTGACATATACTTGCTTAATTAAATCGGTTATTTGATACTATAAATAAAGTCGTTGCTCTCGAATTGTTTGGCGATGTTCTTCAGGTCGTACGCGATGCTGGCATCCACCAGTTTATCGCCTAACTGCAAAACGAAACCGCCGATCAGGTCTGGATCAATGCGCTCTTCCAACTCCACCAACTGAAAGCCGGCTGATTTCTTCACTTGTTCCACCAAGGCATTGCGTGTAGCCTCGCTGATCGAGGCAGCGGTAGTGAGTTTCAGGGTATGAATGCCTTTGTGTTGCTTGTAGGCGTCGATGAAGGCAGCAGCGATCTCGGGCAGCATGGATTCGCGGCCTTTGGCGATCACCAACTTATTGAAAGAGGTCGTAAGCGATCCGATGTTTTGATCGGTGATGGCGGCGACGATCTTTTGTTTGGCATCTGCCTTGATGATCGGACTGCGCAGCATGTTCACGAAATCGCGGTTCTGCTGGCAAACCGCTTGCAGCCACTTCATGTCGGCATAAACGGCCTCCAACTGACCTTGCTCGAGGGCGAGGTCGATCAGCGACTGGGCGTAACGGGCGGCGATGCGGGGACTCGGCATGAATGTCTCTTTATTTCGGATTCGATCAGTTCAGTTTCACTTCGTTGACCAGGCCTTGGATGTGTGCTTCCTGTGCGGTTGCATTCTCCAATTGTTTGCGCAATACCTTTTCACTCACTTCAATCACCAGCTTACCCATTTGATTTTTTACTTCCGTGAGGGCAGCCATTTTCTGTGCCTGCAAAGCAGCCTGTGTTTCGGCCATGATCTTACCGGCCTCTTCTTTGGCTTGGTCTTTGGCTTCGTTGATGATGCGGTCTTTGGTTTCGCGGGCTTCTTTCAGCAATTGCGCACGCTCTTCACGGGCTTTGGCGAGCAAGGTTTCATTCTCGGATTTCAATTGAGCCATTTCCTCTTTTACGCGTTGAGCAGTGGCCAATGAATCGGCGATGCTGTTTTCCCGCTCCTTCAATCCCTGAATGATCGCCGGCCAAGCCAGCTTACGCAGGATGAAGAATACGATCAGGAACGCCAGCAGGGTCCAGATCAGCAAACCAAATTCGGGGGTCAACAATTTCATGATCTATATCGATTTCTTGTTTTTTAAAGAACTGCATCCGCGGCCCTGTGCGTTGGATGCAGTACGAGGTTCGGCTTGGGCTTAGAGCACCATAGCCAGGAAGCCTACGATGATCGCGAACAGGGCAGCACCCTCTACGAGCGCCGCTGTCAGGATCATGTTTCCGCGGATATCGTTGGCAGCTTCCGGTTGACGGGCGATCGCCTCAACGGCGCCCTTACCGATCTGTCCGATACCGATACCGGCGCCGATAGCGGCCAATCCGGCACCAATGGCTCCACCCGCGTTGGCGGTGGCTTCCAGCAAAATCACATTCAAAAGATCCATGGTAGGTTATTGATGGTTAAAAAAAACGTTTTAATGATGCGCTGCATGCGCTTCATCGTGGTGCTCGCCTTCAAACGCCTGGCCGATGAATACAGCCGTCAGCATGGTAAAGATGAATGCCTGCAAAAAGGCCACCAGCACTTCGATCATGTAGATGAAGACCGTGAACCCAATGGCCAGCGGAGACGCGCCCCAACCGGCATAAACACTCAATTCGCCAAATATGAAGATGAGCGAGATCAAACAGATGATGATGATGTGCCCCGCCACCATGTTGGCAAACAGACGAATGATGAGGGCGAAAGGCTTGATGAATACACTGAGAAACTCCACCGGCACCAAGATGAACTTCACACCCAGGGGTACGCCCGGCGGATTGAAAATGTGCCCCCAGTAATGACTATTCGAGCTGAACAGGATCACCGCGAACGAGATCAATCCGAGTACCGCGGTGAACGCGATGTTACCGGTCACGTTCGCCGAACCGGGGATCAATCCGAAAATGTTGTTGATGAGAATAAAGAAAAAAACCGTCAATAAATACGGCAAATACTTCTCTGCTTTATGTCCGAGGTTGGGGCGGGCTACTTCGTCACGCACAAACGTGATTACCGGCTCCAGCATGCCTTGCATACCCGAAGGAGCGGTACGAACCCCCTCTCCTTTCTTGTATCGACCGGCCACTTTCAACATGATCCACACGAAAAGGATCAAGGCGATCAACATTTGCACCACATTGCGGGTCATCGACAAATCATACACCTTCACCGTTGCTTCGTGATGTCCTTTTTCATTGACCGCGACGATGTCGCCAACAGAAAAAGCTTTGGGATCCAAATGCATCTCCTCAATGCTGTGCTCGTTGAGCATGGCATAGCCGTTGTGCGTTTTGTGTCCGTGCTCGAAGTTGGAAGACATGAAGCTGGTCCAACCTCTTTCCGGCGAATACAAAATGATCGGCAAAGGAATGGAGATGGGGTGTCCATCGATGTCCATGAAGTGGAACTCGTGGCCATTCAATACGTGACCGAAAATGACCTCGGAGGCATTGAATTTTTTCTTGGGCTCGGCATGACCGTCCGCAGCTGGCGCTTCAGAAGCCCAGAGAACTCCTGCTAAAACGCTGAAAACCGCTACCATCAGGGATTTGAGACGCAATGATGTCATACCTACCTCGAAATTTGCCGCAAAGATAAGGGGGGAGGCACAAAAACCGGCCCAAAAACAGAGGCAAATCCCCCGAAAAAACAGATCCTGTTTAACCCGCTGACAGGCCATCGTCCTGAAGGCCTCCGGACTGCGGTAAACGGACCATCCGGGCGTAGATCCCATCGGCTTGCATCAAGGTCTCGTGATTGCCCGATTCCCGGATCTGCCCCCGCTCCAACACCAGGATCCGGTCGGCTTTTCGGATGGTACTCAAGCGATGGGCCACCACAATGCTGGTCCGCCCCTGGATCAGGGTCTCGGTGGCCTGCTGAATCAACCGCTCACTCTCCGGGTCGACCGAAGAAGTGGCCTCGTCCAACACCAACACCGAAGGATTGTATAAAAGTGCCCGCACAAACGAGAGCAACTGCCGTTGGCCCATCGACAAACTCGCCCCCCGCTCCATCACGGGCTGGTCGTACCCCATCGGAAGACGAGTAATGAAATCATGCATGCCGATCAACCGAGCGGCCTGCTCCACCTGTTCTTGGGTAATGGACGGATTATGGAGCGTCAGATTATCCCGAATGGTGCCCGTAAACAAGAAAACATCCTGCAAAACCACCCCGATGTGCCGGCGCAGTTCCCGCCAATCGTATCGCTCGATTGGTTCTTCATCCAACAAGATCCGACCCGACCCAATCGGGTACAAGCGGGTCAATAGGTTGATGATGGTCGACTTGCCACTGCCGGTGGCCCCCACGATGGCCAGGGTCTCCCCGGACTTAACGTGAAAAGAAATATCCTGGAGCACCGGTTGATCTGGCAGGTAGGAGAAATGAACCTGTTCAAACCGGATTTCCCCT
>DFST01000117.1 GCA_002378975.1 Chitinophagaceae bacterium UBA3430 | reverse complement strand
GGGAGCTGGGCAACAGCCCTGGCGAGAAGGGAAGGGGTTGGATCAAAAACTCGAAAACACCCTGGCCTTGAACACCTCCGAGATTGAGGTGCAGGTCATCGTGATCACGGATCAATCGAAACCGTCAGAACTCCCCGCGCACATACAATGGATTACCGAAACGGAGCGACTGGGCAAAGCAGCCAGTCTCAACCGGGCGATGCAACAGGTAAATACACCAATCGTCATTTTTAGTGATGCCAATACGCATCTCAATCCGGCAGCGATATTGCAGATTCTGCGATCTTTTACCGACCCGTCGATCGGTGCGGTGGCCGGCGAGAAAGGATTGATGACCGATCGGGATTCGGGTGTTCGGTCGGAACGGATCTACTGGAATTATGAATCCGCCTTAAAGAAATTGGATGCTCGTTTTAACAGTGTGGTCGGCGGGGCCGGTGAATTGTTGGCGATACGTTCGGACTATTTCGTTCCACTTCCCCCTGACTCCCTGCTCGATGATCTGGTCATCTCCTGGGAAATCGTAAAACAAGGACATCGCATTGCTTATGCCCCCGATGCCCGCGCCCTGGAAACTCCATCCCGCAATCTTCGTGAGGAAGCTACTCGGAAGATCCGAATCGCCGCGGGCGGATATCAATTCCTGGATCGACATCCGTTGTATGCCATCTTTGCCATTTCTCCATCGTATGCGTTTCAATTTCTATTCCGAAAATGGGCCCGTTGGCGATTGGCCCCGGTATTGATGATTCTAGCCCTCATTGGAAACACGGGATTGCTCTATGTGGCCCCAACATCCCATGTAACCGAGTTCATCACTTCCGCGCAAGTTTCTTTTTATGCGCTTGCAGCGCTGGGATTTATCCTCGAAGCGGGTCGGGTCAAGCTGGGCTGGCTGGCGGCACCCTTCTACTTTGTTTTCATGCATGTTTGCCAGATCCGCGGATGGCTCCGCTACCGATTTGGTCATCAATCCGTTCTCTGGGAACGGACTACTCGGAGTTGAATGCGGCATAATTTTCCGGCCGACTTACATTTGTACAAATCACCGTCATCCGATCCGACAATTCCATACTCAGCAGCTCCATCGAATACCTGAAAGGCGTGGGGCCATTACGCGCCGACCTGCTCAAAAAGGAATTGGGCATCTTTTCTTTTTACGATCTGTTGCAACACTATCCGTTTCGACACATCGATCGAACACGCTTGCATTCCATTCGGGATCTGCATCCACAGACTGAATTTGCACAGGTATCCGGACAGATCGTTTCCTTCGAAATGATCGGACAAAAATCAGCTCGCCGGCTGGTTGCTCAATTCAAGGATACCAGCGGATTGTTGGAGCTGACCTGGTTCCAAGGGCATAACTGGGTACAAAAAATGTTGCAGATCGGAAGGCCCTGTCTGGTATACGGGCGGGTAAGTTTTTTCAATGGTCGGCCGCAAATGGTTCATCCCGAACTCGAGTGGATCGATCCCGATCAACCCGTGATCCGCAATTTTCTGGAGCCCATTTACTCGACCACAGAGAAACTAAAGGCAAAAGGATTGGGCGGGAAGGCCCTGGGCAAACTCACGCAACAATTGATGATGCAGATCAAATCAAGTGATCTGCCCGAGAACCTGCCCAACTCCGTGATTCAGGAGCAGCAGCTTATTTCACGTTGGACCGCACTCAATCAAATACATTTTCCTACGAATGTCGCTCACTTTGAGGCTGCCGTGCATCGAATCAAGTTCGAAGAACTTTTTGTGGCACAAGTGCGCATGAATCTGCTTCGCTCCCAGCGGCATCGTTACTCCAAAGGGATCGTATTTGAACGTGTCGGGGATCGTTTCAACGATTTCTATCAACATCATCTTCCGTTTCAACTCACCGGTGCGCAAAAGCGGGTGATCAAAGAGATTCGAGCTGATTTGGGAAGCGGCCGACAAATGAATCGACTGTTGCAAGGGGATGTGGGAAGCGGAAAGACCATGGTCGCTATACTGATCATGCTGCTGGCCGTCGACAACGGTCATCAAGCTTGTTTGATGGCGCCCACCGAGATCTTATCGCGTCAACATTTCAATACCATTCAGCCGCTGCTGGAAAAAGTAGGTGTGCGCGTGGGTATATTGACAGGATCTACCCGCGCAGCCGAGCGTAGAAAACTACTGGCCGAATTGCAGTCGGGCGAATTGTCGATGTTGATCGGAACTCATGCCCTGATCGAAGAAGTGGTACAATTCAAAAATCTTGGATTGGCGATCATCGATGAGCAACATCGTTTTGGTGTGGCGCAGCGGGCGCAATTGCAGAAAAAAGGCATCCAACCTCCACACGTATTGGTGATGACAGCTACGCCCATTCCGAGAACGTTGGCTATGACCGCCTATGGCGATCTGGATTATTCGGTGATCGACGAAATGCCACCAGGACGACAACCCGTGAAGACCGTGCATCGGCACGAAACCCGTCGGGCACAGGTGATGGAATTCATACGCACGGAGATCGACAAAGGACGGCAGGTCTATATCATCTTTCCGCTCATCGAGGAGAGTGCCAAGCTCGATTATGAAAACTTGATGAAAGGATACGAACAGGTGAAGTCGTGGTTCCCGGAACCCACCTATTGGATCAGCATGGTGCATGGCAAACAACCTGCTGACCAAAAAGAAACCAACATGCGTCGATTTGTGGAGCACGATACGCAGATCATGGTATCCACCACCGTAATCGAGGTAGGGGTGAATGT
>DFST01000091.1:8484-30762 GCA_002378975.1 Chitinophagaceae bacterium UBA3430 | reverse complement strand
TCGATCATGAGGATGAGGTCGATTTGACCACCATCTCCTTCTTCGCTTCTTCCAGTTTTCCCAATGATTTGTCCGGTCTTGAGGGCGCTTCCCTTGCTGACCGAAACACTGGTCAGGTTGCTGTAAGTGGTAAAGTACTTACCATGTCGAACAGTTACGGCCATGCCATCGCCTAGATTGAATACCCCGATTACATCCCCTTCGAAGATTGCTTTCACGGGCATGCCGGCATTGGGCGTGGAGATGGAGATTCCGGGATTATCGAAAGTGAGGAGTGTATTCTCGATTTTATTCAGCCCGTAATGAGAACTTACAACGCCATTGTCGACCGGCCAGGGAAGTCGGCCTCGGTTATTTTGGAAACTGCTGTTCAGCTCCATGTCGCGGGCCGTGAGATCGAGGTAGTCCGGTTTCTTGCTCGGGTCATTTCGTCTGGTGGTGCCACCGCCGGTGGTTCCTACATCGGCAGGACCGGTTCCTTTGGGTTTGGTACCACCCGTTTTCCCCGCATCGCCTTCTGCTTTTCTACGCGCAATTTCGATCTCACGCTTGACAATGGCATTGATGGACGTCAATAGTTCCTTATCGCGTTTCTTTTTGGCGGCGATTTGTTTTTGCAATTCGCGCTCCTTCGATTTGAGCTGAGTCATGACCGCATCCTTCTGCTTGCGCTCTTGGCCAAGTTCATCCACTTTTTTCGCTTGCACGACCAGTACCTGACTTTTCTCTTCCTTGCGGACCTTTTGCTCTTTCTGCCGTGCCGCGATCAACTGCTGATGATCTTCAATGTTGGCGACTTGCTTTTCACGGTAGGCACGATAGCTACGCAGGTAATCCATCCGCTTGAGGGCATCGTTGAAATTGCTGGCCGAGAAAATGAAATTGATGTTATCGTAATTGCTGCGATAACGATAGGCGTAGACCACGCTACGGGCGTATTGAACCTTGAGCGTGTCGAGTTGCTTATTGAGTCGATAGATCTCCAGCTCACTGAGGTAGATATTGTCTTCGATGCTATGGATCTCCCGATTGATGGAGTTCAAGTATTTTTCCTGCAATTGGATTTTTCGATTCAACAAATTCAATTGACCCAGTGTCTGTTTTTTCTGCGATTTGACCTGGTCGAAAAGCTGCTGGATCTCATTCAGTTCCCGTTGGATCTCTTTGCGTTCCTGTTCCAGGGCCGCTTTATCAGTGGGGGGCTGCGCCCAGGTGGTGAGGCCGATCAGGAGGAGCAACAAGGAGAGGACGTTCTTCAGCATGCAAGGATTCGTTCAAAGGATGTAAGGGGTGACTAAAGCAATATGCGAAATAAAACGCGAAAACCTCATTCGATCTTGTAGTTTTTGGGTACAGCGAAGGGGAAGCTTAACGTTTCATTAAAGGCATATTGTTTGTAATTGAGCCGAATCGAAAGGTTTTTCTTCTCGGCAACTTGAACCGTACGTCGGCGCGCAAACCAAGGCCCGAACTTATTTTCGTAATCCGCGTATGCGAGATAGCTGGTGCGTCGACGGTTCTCGTCAAGGTCATCCAGTTTATAACTGCTGATGAGCTTGTCGCTTTCTCCGATGGTAAGCAGCTGACGGAACCAGGCATTGCTTCCTTGCAGGGAGATCGTTCCGTTGCCCCGGGTGTACGTATAAAAAGCGGAGTCAAGAAATACCGGATTTCCAATCAATAGGTCTTGCAGCGAACGAAGATCCAACGGCAGGGCCGTGATCTCCTGGAGATAGGCGATGGAGCGTACCAGGTAAGTTTTGTTTTGCTTATCCAGGACCTTGACCGAATCGGGCGTGATGCAGGCCCGCACCCCTTCGATGCCAAAGATGGCGGTGAGGGAGATCCAGATCAAGCTGTCCTTTTGCATTCGGACCTGAGCGTTGATGTTGAGTTTTTTTCCGTCGGGTTCTTCGTACTCAAGATCCATTTTGCCTGAAAAGCTGACGAAATCAATCCGATGGCCCATCGCTGAATCGTATTGACCCCGGATATAGCGAAGCGAATCGGCGCGAGCCGCCTCCATTGCTTGTTGAATGAGGGCCACGGAGTCGACTCGGGTATTGATGGCCGTCTGGATCTTTCGGGTTGCGCGGCATCCACTCAATGTATACAGGGCAATGAGCAAAACTGGGAGGGTGCGTAGGAGGGAGTATTTCATTGTTTTCCGGTATGGCCGAATCCGCCTTCGGCTCGGGAGGTTTCGTTGAGTGTGTCGACAAGAACCCATGTCACCTGAGTCACGGTTTGAATGACCAGTTGGGCGATGCGGTCTCCATCCTGTATGACGCAGTTCTCGGTAGAAAGGTTAATCAAGAGAATCTTAATTTCTCCGCGGTAATCGGCGTCGATGGTGCCGGGTGTATTCAGACAAGTAATCCCTTGTTTGAGTGCAAGGCCGCTGCGGGGACGTACCTGCGCTTCATACCCGATGGGTAGTTCAATGAAAAGTCCGGTAGGCACCAATACCCGCTGCAGAGGAGCCAAGGTGATCGGTTCCGGGAGAAAGGCACGCAGGTCTAATCCGGAAGACCCTTCGGTGGCATATGCTGGTAAGGGGTGTGAAGACCGATTGACGATCGAGACCGGGAGGGCTGACATGCCGCAAAGATAAAGCCGTTCAGGAGGCTAGTGGTCGCGCTTTTTCAACAAGGCGGTGGCTTGAGCCATGAGTCCTTCTTCCCGTCCGGCAAATCCCATCTTTTCGGTGGTGGTGGCTTTGATCGATACGGCACCGCGATCAATCTGCAAAACGGACGCAATGGCATCGCGCATGGCATCGAGATGTGGACTGATCTTGGGCTTTTCCAAACAAAGGGTAGAATCCACGTTTACCACCTCGTATCCTTGTTGCTGGACCAGCACGAGGGTATGTGCGAGTAGCTTCTTACTATCAATGTCTTTGAAAGCAGGGTCGGTATTAGGAAAGTGGATGCCGATGTCGCCGAGGGCCAAGGCGCCCAACAAAGCGTCGCAGATGGCATGCAGGAGGACATCCGCATCGCTGTGGCCCAAGGCTCCTTTATAGTGCGGGATCTCTACCCCGCCGATCCAAAGGGCACGCCCTTCAACCAATTGATGAAAATCGATGCCGGTTCCGATGCGATAACTCATGAGGCAAATATCCTGAAAAATAAAAATCCCGCCGAGGCGGGACTTTTATCTTCTCTAATGAGGAATTATTTTTTGCTCAAATCGAAAGCCACAGAGAAGCGCAGTGTGTTAGACAGCGGATTGCGGCTAACACCACTTCCTGTAGGAATCAGATAAGCGAAGTTGAATTGGAAAACGTTGTATACAACGCCCAAACCAGTTGTGAAATAGCGACGGTTTCCTTTAGTCGCGTTCTCATAGAAATAACCGGCACGGAGGTTGAACTGGTTGTTGTAGGTGTATTCAGCACCCATAGACCACTGGAATTCTTTGATCTCTTCACCGAAACCACCGGGTGCATCACCCAATGAGCTCAGCCAGCTGCTAACAACACCCTTGCTGCGGTAAGCGGACAGAGCGGCAGCGTCTCCTTCAGCAGGAGGAGTGGGAACCAACAGTTTGTTTGTTTCCAAACCGAAGGAGATCTTATTCTTGTCGTTGTATACTTTGGTATAATTCACACCGGCACCCAGGTTAGCGGGGATGAAATCCTTCGCGTCTGCGTTGGTAGTGTAAGCAATTTTAGAACCGAGGTTGGAGAGCGTAACACCCCAAGCCAAACCGGCACCAGTTGCTCCTTTGTTGGTGTGATAGTATCCGAGGTCAGCAGCGACGGCGCTACCAGCTTGGTAGGTTGTGCTACCAACGGTTGTACCGCCAGCCAGGTTGGAGTTGATGTACTTTAAGGTGATACCAACACCACTCTTGTCGTTCAACTTGCGGCTATATCCCAGGTCAACACCGAATTCACGGGGACGGAAGTTACCGAAGTCGTTACCGAGGTTGTCGGTAAAGGTGATGTTACCTAAAGAGAAATAACGAACCGAACCGGTGATGGCTTGGTCGTCAGAAATTTTGTGGAAACCAGAAACGGAAGCCAGATAAACATCGTTCACCAGATCTTTCATCCAAGGCGTGTACGTGGCAGCGATGCCAGACTTGGATTTATTGAAAGCAGCCTTACCGATGTTCCAAAAACCGGAATAAGTATCGGGGCTGGTAGCGATACCGAGCTCACCCATACCACCAGAACGGGCATCGGGAGAAATACGTAAGAAAGGAACAGCCGTAGTGACCACGTTGATGGGGTCAGCCTGGGCCATAACATTGTTTGACATGCCGCAGAACAACAGGAACGCAGCTGTAAGTTTCAAAGCAGTTGGTCTCATTAGAAAGGTTTTAGAGTGGTGTAAATATAGGGGCTTTTCGACAAAACCCCGATAAAAAAAACTTTTTTTTCGGGAGCAAAGGTCTTGAGCCTCATGGATTTCCGAGCCCAAAAGCCCGGGAGTCCGGCTGGATAACGAGCCGGGGGGCCGATTATTGTAAAAGAGTTAAAGAAATTATAAACAGTTAGAGGATAACCAGTTTGCCCAGGAATCGGGCCTCTCCTTTCCCGTTCGCCCGTACCCGCAATCGGTATAAATAGGCCCCCCGGGCCAGTCGGTCGCCCTGGTCGTCTCGGCCATCCCAGTTCAGCTCCCGACTAAAGTTCCCCTCCGCAACCCCCTCCGACTGCAACGTCCGCACCACCCGTCCCGTCAAGGTCATCACCTCCACCGAAATCCGCAAGGTTTGTCCGGGTGCATTGTGCTCGAACCAGAATCGGGTCTGATCAGTAAACGGATTGGGATAATTTAAGACCCGCTCGATCCTAAGCGATCCGGGCTCGCCAACTAAAAAAGAAAGGGTCTTCTCTGAGGGATTATTAAATACGTCCCAAGCCCGGAGTTTGAGGGAATACGAACCCGCCTCGAGTTCCGGCAACGGAAAGCGGATCCGTCCTTTTTTATAACTATTGGCATCGGCCTGGTAGAAATCATTCAGGAGGAAGGTGGAGGGTGGAGGGTTGAGGGTGGAGGAAATTGAGGTCCTTGAGAGGGTGGCGATGAGATCGTGGCCGATACCACCGGCCGTATTGATTCCCGACGAGTCGGTTAGTTCAGCCAGGAGCACGGGGGTGGAGTTGGCCAATCCCCCCTCTGCAAACCCTTCTTCATTGAGCCAGAGCTTGATGCCCGGTCCTTCGCGATCGGAAGTGATTTGCCCCGCGCGATCCCCCACCCTAAAACCGGTGAAGACTCCTTGCGCATCGATTGAATCGTTGTGGGCATAATAACTGATCCGCCCCGCCCCCACGACCGGATCTGAATCTAGCGGAACCGTGAATTCAAATTGAAACGATCCATTCGTGACGGTCGATTTTCCACTGAAAAGGGTGGCACCCGGCAGGTCAATGGGCACGGGATAAGAACTCGGGTCGTTGCCCAAGGTCGATAAGCGGCGGAACTTATCAGATACCGTGGGATAAACAAACCCCTGGAAGGTCGATAGCCGATTGCCATTAAGATCGGTCACTTCGCCTTCGATGCGCACCGTCTCTCCCGCTTTGATCGTATCCAAAATACCTGCCGACTGACCATTGATGCGCCGTGTATTCACCCGGTATTTGGGAAACCCCAACGTCAAGGCGGGATCCCCGAGGAGACTGAATTTTCGATTGTTGACCAGGTCGGAGGAAGTCTGATAGGTCAAATTTTTTGATCGCTGAACAGCCTCCCCCAGTGATAAATAATTTCCGTTGGCGTCGGGTTGCAGCGCCGTACGGATGTAATTCTCATTGAGGATTCGATTGCTGAAGGCAAAGACCGGACGAGTTGTCGACATCAAAGCGATGCCACCGGTTTTGGGACGAAGCAAGATCTGCTCACCCAGTCCGCGCACGGCAGGATCGTCATAGGGCGCAAAATCACAGGTAGCCACCACGAACAACGGCAACCGACTCTCATTATTCCAGGATTCTACCGAAGCTTGATCAACCAAATTTTCTTCGGCCAGTTGCGTTCGACCACCATGACCGGAATAATTCACAATCAGATTGCCTTTAAAGAGCTGTCGATCGAGCGCTTGATTCGCTTCGGGATACCGCGTTCCACCGGCACCAGCTTGCTGCCGAAAAGCATCCAAATAAATTTTCTCCTGATTCAACCAAGGGGCGATCTGATTGGCCGTGGTCGCTATCCCTTCCGCATCCTGCAAATGCAGATTTCCATCTTCATCGTCGGCTACAAAACTCATCCGCGTTCGCCAAGAACGACGAGCCGTAGCGTCATCATAGTCTTCTACTTTGTCGACAAAGGCGATCACCTCGGATACACTGCGCGCAGGCACGCGCCCTATGCCAACATCAAGCAGATTGGTAATGGCCGGGTTATTGATGTTCTCCCCATCATCGAGCAGACCAAAATAATCATCGGTGCAATAGGTGGCAAGCGGATCAAGCGATTCCTTACTTTGGTAAGTAGGAATGGGGCGATCGTTGTTCCGGATCCGGTCTTTTGGATCGTACGAACCGGCCCCCAGCAACAATAGGTACCTGGGGCGATCGGCAGGCTGCGCACGGTACCGATCATAAAACATCTTCATCAGATTGCGAATGGACGACGGATCCGGGCTGCCTCCCCCAAATTCTTCCTGTACTTGCTCCATCGAAATAACCTGCACACGCAAGGAACGACGCGTGCGGTGCAGATTGACCAATCGATCCGCCTCATTTCGCCAGGCATTGGGTGTGAGGATCACCATATCGGTCGGACCCAACCCATGCAAATCCTGATTCGTGAGCTTTCCAATCGATTGGGGCAAGGGAAAATCCGTTCCGGTAAATGCGATGTAGTTGCGCCACTCCGTTGCGTCTACTTGAATCGTGTATTGACTGCCGCTACGCGATCCATTCAGCCTGCGCACATTATTGTGATGCGTCACCTCCCACACCAATAGATCTGCCGGCGATGCGTCGATCTTGAATTGTACATTGGATTGTCCGACGGTAGCGAGATCCCAAAAATTCAAGGAGCGTATTCCGTTCATCGAAAGGGATCGTATAGCAAAAACTTGCAATCGATCCAACCAGCCTTGCGCGCCGAAGGCACCGGGCTGGTAGCGATATTGAACCGACAGATCGGGATTGCTTAGCGGATGCGTAAATCCATCGGAGCGGGCGATTGCATAGGGATCATAAAGGTTGGATCCGATGGACGGGATCGACTGTAGGCCGACCGATTGTCCATTGACCAACAATTCAAATTGCGAGCCAGAACCCGTGCTGCGAGCAATGACATCGCTTTGCAAGTGCACGGTGCTGGCAGGTATCAGATTGGGAAAGGAAAAACGAACGGTTTTGACCAGCGATTTTCCGGGCGCTTGTGCCAATTCATCGCCGTACCAGTTTTTTCCGCTGGCCAGTAGATTCACCGAGTCCAATTCATAAACCTGTCGGTCCAGAAAACGATCGATGATCGGCCCGCTGTTGCCGGTGGCATTCACAGTCGGGATGCGTTTACCCACTCCACCGATCGTCAGGTAGTAATGCGATCGTTCCGTATAGAGATTTTTATTGAATTGAAATCGTTGGTTGGGTACGTCGGGGGTCCAGCTATGCGGACCGGTGGCATAAAAAAGCAAATAGTCGCCAACGTTGAACTGTCCGTCGCCCCCATCAAACACCTCGATCGCCACTTCGGCCAGGTCATCGGTGTAAGGAGCGCTGTTGGATTCGCCCAACGATTCGCCACCGTTGCCAAAAAGTCGAATGGTACCGGACGCGATGGGCAGGGTGGTGAGTCCGGTCGACTGCAACCAACTCCCATCGATCTTGTGGATGCCAGACTGACTGACCGCCAGCTTTTGCCAGGTTCCTGTGGCTAATACGGAATGGGACACATAACTGCGTTGAGCCGACAGTTGGGCGTGCAGGATTGCAACTCCTAAAAAAATCAAAAAACCGACTGTTCGCATTCGCTCTAACGGATTGGTTTTATGGGATTTCTCCCTGAAAAGATTAGTAAAAACCCTATTTCCCATCTCGCTCAAACAATCTATATTCGCATTTCGGTCCGCAGGCTTCATTGCCCATGCAATAAAACCGATCCCGGTCCGTTAAAAGTATTCCAATTCATAGGTTTATGCAACAACGTTTGAAATCAATCATCTGGCTCCTGGCCGTTGTCGTGTTGTTCAGCTCTTGTAAAGGGGGACTCTTCGGCAAAAAGAAATTTGACAAGTCGAGTGCCACCGGCTGGAACTACAACGACAAGAATCAAGGTGGATTCCAGGTCGCCAAATCCAAAGAGCAGGGTCTGGGCCCAGGTCTTGTCTTCGTAGAAGGCGGTACGTTCATGATGGGTCAGACGGAGGAAGACGTGATGGGCGACTGGAACAACATTCCCCGTCGCGTATCGGTGCCTTCGTTCTACATCGACCGCAGCGAGGTTTCCAACTTGCATTACCGGGAATACCTGCACTGGCTGAACCGCGTGTTCGACCCTTCCGATCCCGCGAACATGCCGATTATTATGGGCGCCCTGCCTGATACGTTGGTGTGGCGCAGTGAGCTTAGTTTCAACGAACCGATGGTTGAATATTATTTCCGTCACCCCGGATTCAATGATTATCCGGTTGTGGGGGTGAGCTGGGAGCAAGCAAAAGATTATTGCTTGTGGCGTACGGATCGCGTGAACGAAAATACACTGGTTCAAAAAGGATACATCAACAAAGCCAACCTGAAACCAGGTGCGCAACAAGGTGATAACAACTTCAATACCCGCGCATACCTGCTGGGTTTATACACTGCGCCTCCCGGTAGCGCGTTGAAGAAAAAAGGAAATGGCCCGGCTCCGATGCCCGCCAATGTAGAATCAGGAACCATGCTTCCTGAATACCGCCTGCCCTTCGAAGCCGAGTGGGAATATGCCGCTTATGGCTTGATCGCACAAAATCCCCGCCCTTCGATCAAAGAAGGAAAGCGCGGAGAAGAATTGCAATCGAACAAACAAGTATACCCCTGGGCCCAGAATGTAAATGGCCTGCGTGATTCACGCCGCGGCAGCTGGCAAGGTACTTTCTTGGCTAACTTCAAACGTGGATCGGGCGACAACGCCGGTGTGGCGGGTGGTTTGAACGACCGCGCCTTCTACACGGCTCCCATAAAATCATTTTACCCCAACGGTTTTGGTCTGTACAACATGGCTGGCAACGTCAGCGAGTGGGTAGAAGATACCTACCGTCCATTGTCTGCACTGGATTACGACGATCAACCCGCTCCTTTCCGCGGTAATAAATACCAGAAGCTTTATGTAGCCGATCCTACCACACTGGATCCGACCACTCGTTTCGAGAAGGACAGTATGGGACGTGTGAAGAAAGTAGCTGTCACCGATGCCGAAAGCCGCAACCGCCGCAACTATCAGCGCGGTAACGTGATCGACTTCCTCGATGGTGACTCCATCTCCATGGCCAGCTATGGTTATGGCGTAACCACCCTCTTGGATCCGGAGCGTTCCAAAGTATTTAAAGGGGGAAGCTGGAACGACCGCGCCTATTGGCTGAGCCCCGGCTCCCGTCGTTATCTTGAACAAGACCAGGCCATGAGCACACTCGGATTCCGTTGCGCCATGAGCCGCCTGGGTTCGCCCGAAGGAAATCGCCGCAAGACCGGACAGCATTTCCAGACCCGTCGCCAGAAGCGTTGATTCAACCATAAATCATTCCAAACCCTCCCATTCGGGAGGGTTTTTTGTTGGTAGATTTGTCGCATGAGCATCCCCGAATTGTACGCGCTCTTTTTGAAGCACCCACAGGTACAAACCGATACCCGCTCCCTGAAAGCCGGTGATCTGTTTTTCGCCCTCAAAGGCGACAAATTCAATGGCAACCAGTTTGCCCAACAAGCCCTCGACCAAGGCGCCGCTTATGCCGTCATCGATGAAGCCGAATTCGCCATCGACGAAAAAACCATTTTGGTCGATGATGCATTGAATACGCTGCAACAATTGGCGGCCTATCACCGCAGTCAACTCCGAATTCCGGTGATCGGCATTACAGGCAGCAACGGAAAAACCACTTCCAAAGAATTGGTCCACGCCGTACTCGCCACCGCCTACCGAACTTCCACCACCGTAGGCAATCTCAATAACCACATCGGCATCCCACTCACATTACTTCGCATTCCGCTCGATGCGGAGATGGCCGTAGTGGAAATGGGTGCCAATCACCAGCGCGAGATCGCCGGGTATTGCACGTACGCGCAGCCTACTCACGGCATCATCACCAATTGCGGCAAGGCTCACCTGGAAGGATTCGGTGGCGTGGAAGGCGTACGCAAAGGGAAAGGTGAACTCTATGATCACTTGCGTGCTGTGGACGGAACGGTGTTCATCATGTGGGACTATGATTACCTGCGCAGCATGAGTTCGGGCATTCCACATTGCATTAAATACGGCACCCACGATGCCGACATAGAGGGGAACGTGGTACAAGCACAACCGTTCATCGAAGTGGAAATGACCAACGGCGCATTACTTGGATCGATTCGCACTCAACTCGTGGGCGATTATAACCTGCCCAATGTACTCATGGCCGTTGCCGTGGGGCAGCATTTCAATGTAGCCCCCGATAAGATCCGTCAGGCCATTGAATCGTACACACCTTCGAACAGCCGCTCTCAGTTGGTGATGCAAGGGACGAACCACATCATTTTGGATGCCTACAATGCCAATCCCAGCAGCATGCGGGGTGCCATTGAAAACTTGATGCGTTTGCAGGCGAACAACAAAGTATTGATGCTGGGTGCAATGGCCGAACTGGGAGAGGAAAGTCTGGAAGAACATCGGCAGATCGTGAACCTGATTCAACTACACGATTGGAAAGCTGTGGTATTGGTGGGCGGTGATTTTGAAAAGATCGATCATCCCTTCATATCCCTTCCGGATTCACTGGCCGCCCGCGACTGGTATCAGTCGCAAGCATTTGACCAGTGTCATATTTTGATCAAAGGAAGTCGCAGTCAACAGATGGAACGTATCCTGCAAACGCTCTAATTATGGAATTAAAAAAAATATACCCGCAGTTCGAACCCGAATTGCAGCAATTGCTGGAGGAAAAAGGGATCCACAAAACCTTTGCCGCCGGGGAAGTAATCTTACGCACGGGACAGTACATCAAATCCACTGCACTGATTCTGCAAGGTCGAGTAAAGATCTATCGAGAAAGCGAAGAGGGCGGAGAATTTCTGATGTACTTCCTGCAGCCCGGACAAGCCTGTGCGGTTTCCATGATCTGTGCCTTACAGGCAGACACCAGCGAGATCATGGCCAAGGCCGAAGAAGAAACCGAAGTATTGTTGGTTCCCGTGGAGTTGATGGAATCCCTGATGACAACCTACCGGAGCTGGTATCAATATGTGATCCAGACCTACCGGAGCCGGTTCGACGAGATGTTGATGGTGGTTGATCACATCGCTTTCCGAAATATGGATGAACGGTTGGAGTTCTATTTAAAAAGATATGCCGATCAAACAGGAAAAAAGATGCTGGAGCTGTCGCATCAGCTGATCGCCGATGACCTCAACTCTTCTCGCGAAGTGATCTCGCGCCTCCTAAAGAAAATGGAACAACAGGGATCGGTCAAGTTGCACCGCAACCTGATCGAAGTGATCAAAAGCGGTTCGTGACCCTTGTCACACAACGACTGAAAACGAGTTCGTAGTCTTGCCGAAACATAGTTATGGAAATACTCGGCTACCTCGCATCCTTATTGATTGGTCTCTCATTGGGACTCATCGGTGGCGGCGGATCCATCCTCACGCTCCCCGTTCTGGTCTATCTGTTTGGCGTATCCCCCACCCTCGCAACGGCCTATTCCTTGTTCATTGTAGGAACTGCCAGCTTGGTAGGTGCCTGGCCCAAGCACCAAGAGGGATTGATCAATTACCGAACGGCCTTGGTTTTCGGCATTCCCTCCATCGCGGCTGTATTCATCACGCGCAAAATCGTGTTGCCCGCTATACCGACTGATCTTTTCTCCATCGGTGGGCTGGCCGTGACCAAAGACCTGATGCTGATGGTACTGTTCGCCATCCTGATGGTGGCCGCATCGATCTCGATGCTGCAAAAAGAAAAACCCAAAAAAGAGTCTGCCCCTGAACTGCAACGATTCAACTATCCGTTGATCTTGGCGGAGGGCGCCGTAGTGGGCGTATTAACGGGATTGGTCGGTGCCGGAGGCGGGTTTCTGATCATTCCGGCGCTGGTTGTTCTCAGCAAACTACCTATGAAACAGGCGGTGGGCACTTCCCTCCTTATTATCGCAGCCAAATCATTGATCGGATTCACCGGCGATCTGATGACCGGAAAGGCGATGGACTGGACCTTGCTGCTCACCGTAACCGCCATCGCCGTGGTCGGTATTTTCTTGGGCAATGCACTCAGCCGAAAAATCGATGGAGCGGCACTTAAAAAAGGATTTGGCTGGTTCGTGCTAGTAATGGGCACCTACATACTGCTCAAAGAACTGGGATTCATCCCCAGTGCCGCCTAATGTGAGCAAAGTCACTGTTCACGAATTCAACTTGTCCGAAACTTGCCATTCAATCATCTAAACGAAAAACAACCTATAATGATCATCGAACAAATTTATACCGGATGCTTAGCGCAAGGAGCCTATTACATTGAAAGCAATGGGGAAGCCGCAGTCATCGACCCGCTGCGTGAAGTAGACCCCTATCTCCAAAAGGCATCTAAGAATGGCGCCAAAATCAAGTATGTATTGGAGACGCATTTCCATGCCGACTTCGTATCGGGACACATCGACCTGAGTAAGAAAACCGGAGCACCCATCGTGTATGGCCCAACGGCTAAACCCGGATTCAAAGCACTGATCGCCTATGACGGCCAAGAATTCAACGTAGGTGAGCTGACTATTGTAGTCTTGCATACCCCCGGTCATACCATGGAGAGCACCTGCTATTTGCTGAAGGATGCATCGGGTAAAGCGATCGGCTTGTTTTCGGGAGATACCCTTTTTATTGGAGACGTAGGTCGCCCCGACCTCGCACAAAAAGTAGCAGCCGATCTGACCCAAGAGAAACTGGCGGCTCATCTGTATAATTCATTACGCACCAAGATCATGCCGCTATCGGATGACCTCATCGTTTACCCGGCACATGGAGCCGGTAGTGCTTGCGGTAAGAACATGAGTAAAGAAACCACCGATACACTGGGACATCAAAAGCAGACCAACTACGCGTTGCGCGCCGATATGACCCAAGCGGAATTCATCAAAGAAGTCTTGACCGGCTTGGTGGCTCCGCCTGCCTATTTCCCCTTGAATGTGATGATGAATATCGAAGGATATGAAAGCATCGATACCGTATTGGAGCGTGGACAACAAGCACTATCGCCAGAAGCCTTTGAGGCGGCTGCCAATGAAACCGGCGCGCTGTTGCTCGACACCCGCGATCCGCAAACGTTTGCGAAAGGATTTGTGCCTAACTCGATCAATATTGGCATCGACGGACAATTTGCTCCCTGGGTAGGTGCCATGATCCCCGATGTCAAGCAAGAGATCCTGCTGGTCTGTGAACCGGGCCGCGAGGAAGAGGTGGTCACCCGATTAGCCCGTGTGGGATACGATTTCACCATCGGTTACTTAGAGGGCGGGTTTGACGCTTGGGAAAAAGCCGGCAAAGAAACCGATCGCATCGAATCGATCGATGCAGCCAAATTGTCGAAGCGCCTACAAGCCGGTCCGATTGAAATTCTCGATGTACGTAAGAAAAGTGAATTTTTGAGCGAGCATTTGGTGGAAGCAGAAAACACCCCGTTAGACTTCATCAACGACAGCATGGCCCAGATCGATAAAAACAAAACCTATTACGTGCATTGTGCCGGTGGCTATCGCTCCATGATCTTCAATTCGATCCTGCGTGCCCGCGGATTCGATAAGCTCATCGACGTGAAAGGCGGATTCAAAGCACTGAAAGAATCGGCAGCCTTCCCCTTAACCGATTATGTTTGCCCTTCCACCCTTCTCTAACCCCAAAACCCATTCTATGTCGATCCAAGATATCATCCATCAACCCAATACCCGGATCATCGATGTGCGTGAACCCTTCGAATTCGAAGAAGAGCATATTGCTGGGGCCTTGAACATCCCGTTAAATCAAATCCCGGCCCATGCAGAAGAGATTCGTAAATTCCCTTCGCCGGTGGTACTCTATTGCCGAAGTGGCAATCGGAGTGGCATGGCACTTCGACTATTGAACAGTCAAGGCATCGAAAACCTCTACAACGGAGGCGGGCTGTATGAACTGAAAGCATTGATCCATTAATTCAATCCACCATGAGAAATTATTTTTTCCTTGCGCTAGTTGCTATTGTTGGACTGGTTTCCTGCAGCAACAAACAGTTTCCTCAGTCAGGCACTTCGATCCCGCCCGCCAAATTGCAATCGCTGATCGAAAAAAAGAAAGTACAACTCATCGATGTACGCACCGAGGGTGAATACAAAGAAGGGCATATCGCGGGCGCCGGATTGATCGATGTATTGCAGGAGGCCAGCTTCCAGCAGCAGATCCAGACGCTCGACCGAAATAAATCGTACGTGGTCTACTGCCGTAGTGGCAAACGCAGCAAACAAGCCATGGACCTGATGCAAAAACAGGGATTTAAAAAAGTAGTTGACCTCGACGGCGGGATCCAAGCCTGGAAAGGAGCCACCGAGAAATAATTTCCATGAACCAATTCAGCATTTGGCTCAGCGTTTTATTGCTGGGGTTGTCTTCTATTGCCTTTGCGCAACACCAAGAATTGAGTGAGCAACCTGCGATCTGGGAAAAGAAATCACCCACCGATTCAGCCGCATCCATTCGCAACTTAGCGGATCTGTTTCGACAGGGAACCATCAGCGGCCATTTCCGCTCGTTCGTGATGCGTACCAATAACGAACAAACCCTGCGTGATTATCAGACCTGGGCGGTAGGCGGAGGAATCAAGTTACAAACCGCATCCTTACATGGGTTTCAGGCCGGAATCAGCGGATTCTTCATTTACAACCTGACAGGATCTGATTTGAGTTTACCCGATCCCACCACGCAACAATCCAATCGCTATGAAGTCGGTCTTTATGACGTAGCCAACCCATCCAACCGAACGGATCTGGATCGACTGGAAGAACTCTATCTACGCTATCAACGGAAAGGACTTACCCTAACGCTCGGCAAGCAACTGCTCAATACACCCTTTATCAATTTGCAGGATGGACGCATGCGCCCGACCGAGATGGAAGGGTTCTGGGGCGAATGGAAATCGAAATCGAACTGGCAAGCCCGCATCGGATTTCTATATGGCGCTTCGCCCCGCGGCACCGTACGCTGGTACTCGATTCAAAACTCAATCGGCGTTTACTCCATGGGGCTGACGGAAAGTGGCCTCAAGGCCGATTATGCCGGACAGATCCAGTCACGCGGTATTTTATTAAACAACCTTCAGTATCAACATGCAAACTGGAAGGTCGAGTTCTGGAACCAATACACGGACAATCTATTCAACAGCTTATTGCTGCAGGTGGAGCGGGAAAAAAAGATTCGTGTGGGCACGTTATTTGCCGGGGCGCAATGGATCCGTCAAGATGCAACCGGAACCGGCGGACAATCCGATCCCATCAAACAATATGTGACACCAAACTGGTCATCTCAGGCATTTGGATTCCGCAGTGGTTGGAAAAATCAACATTGGGAAACCTCTTTGAATTACACGCGAATCACAAAAAAAGGTCGATACCTCATGCCCCGCGAATGGGGTCGAGATCCCTTCTTTACCTTTTTAGCCCGCGAACGCAACGAAGGACTGGGCGATGTACACGCCCTGGTAATGAAAGCTCAATATCGGGCGAAAAAACAACCATATCAGGTAGGCATTGCCCTGGGGCAATACCAATTGCCCGATGTACTGAACCATCGCCTGAATAAATATGGCATGCCTTCTTATCGCCAATTGAATGTGGATCTCCGGTATCGATTCAAGGGCACTTGGAAGGGCCTTGACATGCAATTACTCTATCTGTACAAACAAGGACTGGGAGATACACACGGCTCTCAGCGCTATGTGATCAACAAGGTGAATATGAGTCAGTGGAATTGGGTGTTGAATTTCCAGTTCTGAAGGCAAACACGTATTTTAATAGCCTGCTGGCATTTGTGACTTCAGTCACCAAACCCTGCCTTATTTTATTTGATATTACGTATTCAACGATCACTATGCCAAAAAATCATAACTCAGACCGTCGGGATTTTCTGAAATTCTCCGCACTGGCTGGACTGGCTACCACGGTTCAACTTCCCTTTGCGGGCCAGGCGCTTGCAAACGATGCCGATAAAAAAACAGTACCTCCCAACCGACTGACCCTATTGATCACGTCCGATCTGCATGCGCAGCTCAACACGCACGATGAATTCTTTTGGGAGAATGGCAAGGCCGTTTATCGGAAACGAGGCGGACTGGCCAGCCTGAAAACCCTGATCGATCGCGAGCGCACCTTGAATCCGACGAACACCTTGTTACTCGATGGAGGGGATTATTTTCACGGGCATGCCGTTGCCTCCCTCACCGAGGGAGAAGCACTCATTCCGCTGTTAAACGAATTCAATTACGACCTGATCCTTCCCGGAAACTGGGAAGTGGTATACAAGAAACACAAGATGCTCTACGACATGGGCCATGCCCATGCGGCCAAGATCTGCGCCAACATGTGGCACGACGACACCAATGAATTGATCTTTCCTCCGTATTGGACCAAATACATCGCCGGTGTAAAAGTGGGTTTTATTGGATACACGGATCACTTGATTCCCAAGCGACAGTCGCCCGATTACAGCAAAGGCATTCGATTTGCCCATGCCGATGCCAATGTGGCGAAATACATAAAGCTTCTTCGTGAGGTGGAGGGATGTGGCATCGTGATTTTGATGACTCACATGGGACTGGCCCAGCAAGTAGGACTTGCCAACAATCCGGCCGTGGAAGGAACGGATTTCATCATTGGTGCCGATACCCACGAACGCATCCGGGTACCGATCGAAGGGAAATATGCCAAGGTGATCGAATGCGGCGCTTTTGGATCATTTCTCGGCAAACTCGACATCGAAGTGGAGAATGGCAAAATGAAGAGCTATAGATATGCATTGATGGATGTGGATCCGGCCAAATATCCTGCCAACAAAAAAGTACAACAGATGGTGGATGAAGCCCGGAAACCATTCGCCGCCGAATTGGACCGCGTGATCGGCATCACCACCACACCCCTGGTTCGTTATTTTGTGATGGAAACGCCGATGGACAATCTGCTGACCGATGCCATCCAGTGGAAATTCAAACCCGATATCGCACTCAGCAACGGATTTCGTTTCTGTCAGCCGCTGGCCATCGATCCCAAAAAGGGAAAGGCTGAGATCACCAAAGAGTTTTTGTGGAATATGTTGCCCGTAGACAGCGAAGCCAAGACGGGTGTGGTGACCGGAAAGCAAGTGTGGGACTGGCTGGAAAAAGAATTACAAAATGCCTTTGCCAAAGATCCTTCGAAACGATTTGGAGGATGGTTCGTACGGTATGCCGGCATGGAAGTGAACTTCACCATCAACAATGAATTTGGGAAGCGCGTGAATTGGGTGAAAGTCGGTGGCACCCCCATCGATCTGAACAAAGAATATCGCATCGTGGCCTGTGAGCGCGAAGGAGATCCGGATGATACGATCTGTCGGATGGAAAAAGTAAAAGAACCCAAGCGATTGGGGATCTTGATGCACGATGTCATCGAAGATTATTTAAAACAACATTCACCGGTTGCCCCGAAATTGGAAAACCGTGCTACGGCCACCGACTTCCCTGCCACCCTACTCACGCAATTGCAAGGCACAACGTATGAATTCAGCTGATCGAAACATGAAAAATCAATCAACCCCTACCAATGCAACGCTTTATGTGATCCTGGGCATTGTAGTGACACTACTACTCCTGTCCATTCCTCGTGGGCGCGAATCATCAACCTCAACAAAAACCGAGACACCCGATAGTAGCTGGATCGCACCCAGTTTATTTGTCGATCAAGAATTACAAGGCGAGGAGCGACAGCTTATTATTTACGGACAAGACCTGATCGCTCACACGGCGAGTTATTTCGGTCCCAATGGAAGTATACAAGCGATCAGCAATGGAATGAATTGCCAGAATTGTCATTTGCAAGCCGGCAAGCGCATCGACGGGAATAATTACAGTGCCGTATTCTCCACGTATCCGAAATTTCGTGACCGAAGCGGCAGCATAGAAACCATTCGCAAACGGGTTAGTGATTGCTTCGAGCGTAGTCTGAACGGACAAGCCCCCGATAGCAACAGTCGTGAGTACAAGGCGATTTATGCATATATAAAATGGTTGGGCCAAGATGTAGCCAAAGGAGCCAAACCAAAAGGCAGCGGAATTCCAAAATTGGCCTATTTGAACAGAGCAGCGGATCCGGCAAAAGGAAAGCTCGTCTATCAAAATCAGTGCCTGTCTTGCCACGGAGCCAATGGCGAAGGGCAAATGAACCTAGCCGGTAATGAGTATGAATATCCGCCGCTTTGGGGCGAGCATAGTTTCAATGTGTCGGCCGGGTTATTTCGCTTATCGAACATGGCGGGTTATGTATATACCAACATGCCTTTCAATCAAGCCATGCCCGGTAAACCGAAGTTGAGTGTGGAAGAGGCCTGGGATGTGTCGGCTTATGTGAACAGCATGCCGCGACCGCAGCAGAAGTTTGCGGAGGACTGGCCCAACATTGCCAAGAAGCCCTTCGATCATCCGTTCGGTCCGTACACGGACGGATTCTCGGAGCAGCAACACAAATATGGTCCGTTCAAGCCGATCTTGGCTGGACGCGGAAAATAAACACCGGGATGTGACATCTGTCACGCAGTTATCCGAATAATTATCGCTTTTTGCATTCAAATTGAATCTAGCTATGCCCCAATGGTTATTAAATCCCTGGCCCTGGTATGTGGCCGGTCCGCTGATCGGTCTGACGGTGCCCTTGTTGCTGATTCTCGGCAACAAAGCGTTTGGAATCTCCTCCTCGCTTCGACATGTGTGTGCGGCCTTTGTACCGGCCAAGATCCCTTTCTTTCAATACGACTGGAAAAAAGAGATCTGGAATCTATTCTTTGTGTTTGGCGTTGGGGTGGGTGGTTATTTGGCGGCACATTTTCTTAGTTCAGGTGCTGCGCCAGTGATTGATCCGCGCTTGACGGCCGAGTTAAGTACCTACGGCATACAAGAGGCAAAAGGAATTGTTCCTGCCGATCTTTTTTCGTGGGGCTCTTTATTGACCACACGCGGTTTAATCTTGATGATCGGTGGCGGATTTCTAGTCGGATTTGGAACGCGGTATGCGGGGGGATGTACCTCCGGGCATGCGATTATGGGTCTGAGCAATCTGCAATGGCCTTCCTTGGTAGCCACGATCTGCTTCATGGCCGGTGGATTCATCATGGCCAATCTCATCCTTCCCTATTTATTAACGCTTTAATCGAATAAACATGTCAGTTTTCGAAAACAGTGAACGCCCCTATGTTTCGGTGCCGGTGGATACGGATTTTGAAGTGCGTAGCACCAATGCCATGTGTGTGAATCAATCGGAGCTCGATGAGCCTCTCTATACCAAATGGAAATATTCGCTGGCCGGTATCTTATTTGGAATCATCCTCATCAAATCAGAAGTAATATCCTGGTATCGCATTCAGGAGATGTTCCGGCTGCAGAGTTTTCACATGTATGGCGTGATCGGATCAGCGGTAGCGACCGGCATGTTGAGTGTATTCTTGATCAAAAAGTTCCAGGTGCGTACCATTCAGGGGGAGCCCATTAAACTAGAAGACAAAAAATTCAACAAAGGGCAGATCTATGGCGGATTGCTGTTCGGGTTTGGCTGGGCGATGACTGGAGCTTGCCCGGGTCCGTTGTTTGCTCAAATCGGTTCGGGCGCCTTAGCCGTGATCGTAACCCTGTTCAGTGCCATAGTAGGTACATGGACGTACGGGCTGCTTCGCGACCGATTGCCACATTAAGAAAAACCGAAATACAGTAAGCCGGACCGAAGCGTCCGGCCTGCCTACCGTAAGGTAGGCGTTTTTATTAGGTGACTTCTGTCACGGTCATTGTAGATGGCTCTTGGGAACTTTGTCCAATCGTACTAAAAATTATCAAATAGATTTTCAAGATGAGTAATTGGTTACTAAAAAATAAGTTGGCGGCATTGGGTGTGCTGACAGGGGCTATTGGAGGATATCTGTACTGGCAGCAGATCGGTTGTGAGAATGGCACATGTATGATCACATCGACTTGGCACAACAGCACAGCCTATGGAGCTGTGATGGGCGGATTGTTTTTTAGCCTGTTTCAAAATGAAAAAAAGAAAAGCCATGAGTGAGTCAAACTCTTTTCAACAATTGGTGGAAGGCGATAAGCCCGTTTTGGTTGATTTTTTTGCTGAATGGTGTGGCCCGTGTAAAACGATGAAACCTGTATTGGAGCAATTGAAAGGTCGGATGGGTGCGGGGGTGACCATTTTGAAGGTGGATATAGACCGGAGTCAAGCCGCAGCTCGGCAATTTTCGATTCAGAGTGTGCCTACGTTAATATTGTTCCAAAAAGGGCGCATCTTGTGGCGCCATTCGGGAACGGCTTCGGCGGCCCAATTGGAACAGATCATTCATCAACACGCTACCGCTTAATGTCTTCCTCCTCTTCCCCTGTCAAACGTGCTTATTTACCCAGTGTTTTGAGTTGTCGTTGTCCGCGTTGTCGCGAAGGCAAACTGTTCAATAACCCCACGCAAGCCTCGATTACGAAGAATCTGGATATGCCTACGCGCTGTACCGTATGCGGCCAGCCGACTGAAATTGAGGTAGGCTTTTATTATGGTACGGGGTATGTAAGTTATGCGTTGACGGTGGCTATGAGTGTGTCTACGCTGGTTGCGTGGTGGGTGTTGATCGGATTTGGGTTGGAGGACAATCGATTCTTGTATTGGTTAGTGAGCAATGCGGTGCTATTGATCTTACTCCAGCCTTGGTTGATGCGGGTGAGTCGGAGTATCTGGATCTCCTGGTTTGTTTCGTACGAGCCGAATTGGCGGGAGTAGGAAGTGGAGATTCCGGAACGAATCAATCCGGATCAGAAGGGGGACTGGTAGTTAGTTCGGAGTTCAAGGTTCGGAGTTCAACGTTGGTTGAGGGGGGTGAGTCGGTTTAGACAGTTGAGTTTCAGTATATTGAAGACACCAACAAACTTCGATCTTCCATCTTCCAGCTTGCTTTTTCCCGCGCAGCGTGAAAAAGCATACCTTACTGTATACCAACGCATACAGGAATGACTACCAAACTATCTGCGGATCTTTTTTTTACGCCCTCGTTACGGGCTAAGTTGGGTCGCTATACGTTGTTTTTAGCGATCGGAAGTTTCTTGGTGCATTTGGGTCTCTATGGATTTTATCATTATGTATTGGGCGAGGATACGGTTGGATTATTAAGTGATCCGATAAACGCAATTTATACGCCGTTCTCCTTTTTGCTTGTGTACGAGGCGTATTTGTTGTTGTATTATTTGCAGCACTCCACCACCATCTATGTGGGGAAGCAATATGAGATCATTGTATTGATCCTGATACGGGGCGTTTTCAAAGACATGACTCATTTGGATTTGAGGAGTGGCAGTTGGTCGAGCGCGAATAATTTAGAATTGTGGTATGATTTGGCAACGGTGATGGCCCTGTTTGCATTGATCTTGGTATTCTACCGAGTGAGTGGCCGGCAGGGATTTGGCGCAGCGCCTCCAACAGAATCGAATCAGCGCGATGCCAAGATGCAACGTTTCATTTTGGCCAAGAAGAACTTGTCGGCCGTGTTGTTCTTTGCGGCACTGGGACTAGGCATTTACAGTTTCGGCGATTGGCTCTATGGATTGCGTGCTGCCGGTGATTTGGTGGCTACTCCGAATGTGAACGCGATCTTTTTCGATCACTTCTTTACGCTGCTGATATTGGGAGATGTTTTGATCTTATTGTTCTCTCTTTTTTATACAGACGACTTTCCGATCATTATTCGGAACTCCAGCTTTGTGATCTCAACCATCTTACTCAAGTTGTCCTTTGGCGCCGAAAGTGGCATTGCCCAGGTTTTCATTATAGTTGGTGTGGGTTTTGGCGTAGCGATGTCGGCGATCACCTTACGGTATCAGCGAAGGGTAGAGCGTAGAG
>DFST01000091.1:2115-8180 GCA_002378975.1 Chitinophagaceae bacterium UBA3430 | reverse complement strand
ATGTTGAGGCTTGAAACAAACTCCTATCTCCCTTCTTCCATCTTGCCTTTTTTCGTATTTTCGCGGCCCTGCCAACCGAAAGGGAGGCTTGGAACGGAGACTTGTCCGAGTGGCTGAAGGAGCACGCTTGGAAAGCGTGTAAACGGGAAACTGTTTCGAGGGTTCGAATCCCTCAGTCTCCGCTAAAAAACCAGCCTGTGCAATGCACGGGCTTTTTTTATGGGCGCGAGTCTGAGCCTCGGCAGGAAGTTCCACAACTTACCGGTCTACATAGCCCCCCTTCTCGCTTCAGCTTGAACGCCGCTGCCCCATCCGGCAATCGTTCCAACCCCTCAATAGCGAAGCAAGGTGACCATTCCTTTTCGGATCAATTTATTGCCGTTGACATCGAAACACTCTACCACCCAACTGTACGTCTCCAGCGGTGCGGTTTGTCCGTTGATGGTGCCGTCCCAGCCTTTTCTCAGGTCATTGGTCTCGAAGATCTTCACGCCCCAGCGGCTGAAGATCCGGAAACTTTGGAGCGTAGCAATGTTCACGTAGATCGGAATAAAGACATCATTGACGTTGTCTCGGTTGGGGGTGAACGCAGTCGGCGCAAAAACATTCGGTTTGTCAAAAATCCAAACCTCCTGCTTATCGTGATTCACGCAACCGCTGGAATCTTTGATCGTGATGGTATAATCAATCCGGGACGGATCGTTAGAAAGATAATACGCATCCGTCACCCTTCTGTTCGGCTGGATCAAGCCAATGGGTGGCGTCCAAAGATAACTGACCCCGCCTGGGAGCGCCTGCATCGTGAAGCGATTGAGTCGAGTGGCATAAATGAGCGGGTAGATGCTGTCCGGCCGCGCACGCGTGACCACAAGCGTTTTGACGATCGTATCGCTTAATTGCGGACAGGAAACTCCACCAACGATTAATTGCACCGGATAGCTGCCTGGTGTATTATACACCGTGGTTGGGTTCAACTGGATGGATTGGAGTCCGTTCCCGAAATTCCATAGCGCCGTACTAAAACCTCCATCTGCATATCCTGCCGTCGACAAATTGGTGAACTGTACGGTCGAACCGACACATCGGCTATTGAAGCTAAAGTCGGCTTTGGGCTTCCCAATCACCGTGATCTGCATTGACTTTTTCCGGATCACACAACTGCTGTCGCTGAGTATGGTAAGCGTTACGGTATAAATGCCAGGAGCCGTGTAAATATGCGTGGGGCTGAAAACCGTGCTGGTCACTCCTCCGCCAAAATCCCAGAGCACCTGCGAGAATTGCGTACTGCCCCATCCCAATTGACTGGTATTGACAAAGGTGACCGGTGATCCCAGGCAAACAGGCGTTGTTGCCGTAAAATCAGCAACCGGCGGACCAAATACAACCACCCGTTTTCTCATCGTATCAGAAACACAACCCCGGGCATTGGATACATATAACCAGGGTCTGTATACGCCATAATTGCTGTAGATATGGGATACCGCAGGCAAGGTGCTGGTAGCGGTTCCGTCGTCAAAATTCCACAATCGAGTGGTGATACTACTGGTAGGCGATACCGACAGATCCAGGAAGGAGACATTCAATGATCCTGTACAGGAAACAGAATCAGTCATCCTGAAATTGACAATCGGACGGGCATAGACCACTTGGGTTAATGAGGTATCCTTGGTACACCCATCAGCAGATTTCACCAGCAGGTAAATTTCGTAGGTTGAATCAGCCGCACTCAGGTTATCCGGGAATGTGAATGTCGGGGTCGCTGCTGCCGGATTGCTGATGATTACCCCATGCTGTTGCGGCAGCGGAGAGGTTCGGTTGAATACCGTCCAAGTGAACACGGCCGGTGGCTTCACCTGAGATAGATTTTGAACCGTTTTCACCAAGCCGGATCTTGGTCTGGCGCAGTTCGCAGCACCTCCGACAATGGCAAAAGAAGCCAGCGGTTCCGGATAAAGCCGCACCCAACGCATGGCGGAGTCTATACATCCGGAACTTGAAGCCGCAACGAGTTTGACTTTTATCAATGTATCGCGGGTATACGAGGTATTGCGCAACTGAAACTGCGGATTTAATGCAGTCGTTACCAGCTGGCCATTCACATACCACTGGTAGGTGAGCCCGACAACATTGCCCGGATTATTCAAATAAGAAGTATTCGTGGCCTGAACCGTCAATTGCTTACAGGCATATAAGGTGTCGGCAAGACTTCCGTTTAAAGAAAACTGGGCCCGTGGAGTAGGCAAGGTTTTTACGGTATAATTAAAGGAAGTAGGGCCGCAACCTCCTTGGCTATTGCCGGCAACCAAGGTGAACACATATGTAGTTCCGGCTTGTGTTAATACCATCGGCGGCGGAGTGACCGCGGTGCTGAATGGCACTCCATTCACCAACCATTGATAGGTGTCGGCGAATTGGGTCAAATTAGAGAAGGTGACCACCATGGGGGCGCAGGCTGAATCCGGAGTAACCCGGAACAGGGTCTGCGGAAGTGGCAATACCGTGATGGTAAATGATCTGGGAACGCCGCCGCAATTGATTCCGCCATTTGAAAACGATGGCGTCACGGTAATCGTCGCCACAATTGGAACAGCCGTGGAATTACTAGCCGTGAAAGCAGGAATGGTTCCGACGCCGGAGAGGGGCAGTCCAATCGCTGAATTGGAATTCGTCCAGGAGTATGTAATGGAACCTCCGGAGGCCGGTGAGGTAAAACTAATCGGAGTGGTCCTGTTTCCATCACAGTACTGCAGATTGGGTAATGGATTTACGGTTGGGCTGGGGTTAACGGTAATGGTAAAGATCTTCGGCTGTCCTTGACAGGCCACCCCTCCGTTGGTAAAGGTTGGCGTAACGGTGATGGTGGCGATCAGCGGGGTTGTGCCGGTATTGACAACTCGGAAACTATCGATATCGCCGGAACCGAATGGAGCCAGACCGATGGCGGGTGTGGTGTTCGTCCAGGAATAACTAACCGTACCACCGGTGAGCAGGGTGCTAAAGCGCGTTCCTAAAGCCAGATCGCCGTTGCATTTTACCTGACTGGGAGGCTGGTTAACTTGCCCGGATGGGTTAACCGTTATGGTGAACGTTTTAGCCGGACCGTCGCAAGAGCGGCCACTCACCGTCAAGGTTGGGGTAACCGTCACTACTGAAACAATCGGCGAGTTCGTGTTGTTCGTGGATATAAAGCTTACTGAACTTCCGAAACCCGATGTAGCAAGACCTGTTGCGGTATTCGAGTTGGTCCAGCGATAAGTAACGATACCGCCCGTCGTTGGCGAGGAGAATCCGAATGAAACATTCGATCCGGTACAAACGATTTGATTGGATGGCTGATCGACCTGAGGCGTGGGCAATACGGTAATGGTAAAGGTCTTGGGTGAACCCGTACAAGTGACCCCGCCACTGGTATAGGACGGAGTAACAGAAATGGTGGCCACTACCGGCGAATTGCTGATGTTTATAGCCGCAAACAGCGGAATATTACCGGTATTGGAAGGCAATACCCCGATAGAAGGATTGTCATTGGTCCAACTATAGGTGGTAACACCACCCATGGTTGAGGTACTAAAGTTGACCGATGTCAACTGACCGTTGCAAACCGTAAGATTGGCCGGCTGATTGACTTGAGCAGCGGGATTGATGGTAATGGTATAGGTTGTCGGTGTACCCGGACAGGAACGTCCGCCGTATGAGAAAGTCGGCGTTACCGTGATCGTAGCGGTTATTGGAATAAGACCGGCATTAACCCCTGCAAAGGAGCTGATGTTTCCTGTTCCACTTGCCGGTAATCCAATAGCCGGCGTATCGTTTGTCCATTGATAGGTAGTAGTACCGCCGGTGTTTTGAGTGATGAAGGCCGTGGCAGGCACTACGCCTCCATCGCAAACAACCTGGTTAGCCGGAACATTCACCTGGCCGGCGGGCAGTAAGGTGATGGTTCTTTCGTAAGCAGGTGCACAACTGGTTACAGAAGCCGTGGCAACCAAACGTACATTGAAAACAACTGGTGCGGTGGCGTTGGCCGGTATGCTGAACGTATGTGTAAATGTGGTAGCGCTATTGGAAAGGACAACACCATTTACAGACCACTGATAGGCCAGGGTTCCACTGCCCACATTGGTGGTCGTATTGGTGAAGTTGACCGTAGCACTGAGTCCGCAGTAGACGGTGTCGGCCACCGAATACGAAACGATCGGCGAGCCGCTGACCGTGAACGGAGTGGTCAGGGAGTCTTTACATCCATTGGCGTTGTACGCAATCATCTTGAGCTGATAATTGCCCGCAGTCAGCAGCGTATGATTTAACGTGAACCCGGTGGTAGCATATAAGGTGATGCCGGCAGCCGTTTGAACGAACCATTCCACACTGCTGTAATTGACCGGGGTGGCGTTGGCCGTTAAGGTGAAGGGCGCGCAATTGTAGGTGCTTAGATTGGTCGTAAATACTGCAATAGGCACAGGCAAAATAGTGACTTGCCTTTGGACCGTATCCCGACAGGTTGCTCCGGCAGCAAATGTATTCGCGGCGATCAGCGTGACCGTATACGTACCCGGATTTTGATACAAATAATTGGGATTGGTTACGCCGGAAAAAGAGAGCGTACCGTCACCCATGCTCCAGGTGTATTGAATTCCGCTGGGCGTAGACAGGTTCGTGATCCGAACGGTATCCCGCTCACAGTAATTGGCACTACTGAAATTGAAATCGGCAACCGGATTGGGATAAATATCGATGGTCTGATATACCGTCGTATCCGTACAGGAATTTTGTGCACGCATACTGACCGTATAGGTTCCCGGATTGATATACGTATAGCTAATCGTGTCGTTGGAATTATTGGTGATAAAGGGAGGCGTACCTGCTCCAAAATCGATCGTATAAAGCGTACCGCCTACGGAATTGTTCACAAATGTTACCGGCCTTGGCGCACATCCGAAGGTGTTCTGTCCGAATACAATCAAACTGGGCGTGATCGTAGCCGGGTACAATAGTACATCAACGGAGAAACTGTCTACGCCACACTCATTGAATGCATACAACTTCACGGTGATCGTATCCAGAACACCCGTTGTATACAGCTGGGTCATTGTTCTATTATCGTAAACCGTATCCCTTCTTCCATCCCCCCAATCCCAGACATATTTATTGGAAGGACCAAATGCATTATTGACCCCTCTGGAGTTATTACGGAATCGCATGTTTGCCGGGGAACAATACACTGAGGTATCGGGCTGGAACAATGCCTTTGGCTTGGGCCGTATGAGCACAGAATCCTGTACGGACAGGGTTTGGCAAGCCGTTGTGACCGTCAGTGTGATGTAATAGGTAGTATCCCGCTGTTGCAAATCATTCGCCAAGAAGGTGACCGATCCGGGTTGGACCAGCGACGAGACCTGACCATTTCCGAAATTCCAAGAGTAGGCACTTCCATTAATAACCCCGATCGGAACGGTTGTGTTCTGTATCAAAATAGTTGCCGGTCCGCAGGCCGTATCCGCACTGAGCGTAAAGGAAGGACGTGGCTCCTGGATCGTGTAAATCGTAGTACTTACCGAATCGTCCTTACATCCATAGAGGCTTTTGGCCACCAGCTTAAGTACCACCGTGTCGCCTGGCTGTGTAATCACATAGTTGGGCACCGTAGCACCCGTTCCGATCAATACGCCATTTGCGTACCAGGCAAAAGCAGGCTGACTATTGGCCGTTACGTGCGGAACTAAAGTCACGTGGTCCCGAATCCGATAGGGGGCGCATCCGATGACATCATCGATATTGATTTGAGCCTTGGCGCTTGGGTTAACTCGGATCGTAAATGTTTTTGGCGTGCCGCTGCAAGTAACACCTCCATTGGTATACTGCGGAGTAACCGTGATCGTAGCCGTCACCGGCGAAGTACCGGTGTTGACTGCAGCAAACGCAGCAATATTACCCGTTCCGCTTGCCGCCAGTCCAATCGACGGCGTATTGTTCGTCCAGCTGTAATTGGTGATTCCACCCGTATTGTTTGTACCAAATGTTATGGAGGCGGTGTTGTATTCATTACAGACTACCTGATTGGATAC
>DFST01000091.1:461-1825 GCA_002378975.1 Chitinophagaceae bacterium UBA3430 | reverse complement strand
GCATTTACCTGAGCAGATGGATTGACCGTGATCGTGAAGCTGGTTGGGGTGCCGTCGCAATTAACGGATCCATTCGTATAACGAGGAGTCACCGTGATGGTAGCCGTTACTGGTGACGTTCCCGTATTCACCGCCGTAAACGCAGCAATATTGCCCGTTCCGCTGGCTATTAATCCGATCGAAGGCGTATTGTTCGTCCACAAATACGTCGTTCCGGCTACAGCCCCACCAAAGGTCACCGCCGTCGTATTCGCTCCATTACATACGACTTGATTGGTTACGGCATTCACCGTTGGTGTCGGGTTCACCGTGATCGTAAAGGACTTCGGGGTACCGCTACACGTCAAGCTTCCGTTGGTATACACCGGCGTGACCGTAATCGTTGCGGTAACCAGGGATGTTCCGGCATTGATCGCGATAAAAGAGGCAATGTCGCCGGTTCCACTTGCCCCCAGACCGATTGAAGGCGTATTGTTCGTCCAGTTATACACCACGGTGCCGCCAGCGGCTGTAGACCCGAAAGAGATCGCCGTCGTATTGGCTCCATTACACACCACCTGGTTAGATACCGTGTTCACTTGAGCAGTCGGGTTGACCGTGATCGTGAAGGTGGTTGGCGTGCCATTGCAACCAACTGAGCCATTGGTAAAACGAGGGGTCACCGTGATCGTCGCCGTTACCGGTGTAGTTCCCGTATTCACCGCCGTAAAACTCGCAATGTCGCCCGTTCCAGTCGCCCCCAGACCAATCGAAGGTGTATTGTTTACCCAGTTGTACACGATCGTACCGCCTGTGGCTGTAGTTCCGAAAGATACCGCGGTGGTAGTACCGCCGTTACAAACCACCTGATTCGATACCGCATTTACGGTGGCTGTCGGATTCACCGTGATCGTGAAGGTCTTCGCCGGACCTGTGCAGGGCACTCCTCCATTGGTAAAGGTCGGAGTCACCGTGATCGTCGCCGTTACCGGTGAAGTTCCGGTATTGATGGCTGTAAACGAAGCAATATTACCCGCTCCACTCGCGCCCAGACCGATCGTGATATTGTTATTTGTCCAACTATAGGCAGTCGTTCCGCCGGTATTGACCGTACCAAAATTGATCGCAGTGACATTGGATCCATTACACACAACTTGATTGCTGACCGTATTTACTTGGGCAGTCGGGTTCACCGTGATTGTAAAGGTTCGCGGAGTACCATTACAACCCGTAGCTCCGTTCGTGTATTGAGCAGTTACGGTAATCGTTGCGGTCACCGGCACGGTTCCGGAATTCACCGCCGTAAAAGAGGCAATGTCGCCCGATCCACTCGCTAATAATCCGATCGAAGGCGTATTGTTTACCCAGTTGTATACGATCGTTCC
>DFST01000091.1:0-140 GCA_002378975.1 Chitinophagaceae bacterium UBA3430 | reverse complement strand
AATCCAATCGAGGGCGTATTGTTTACCCAGTTGTATACGATCGTTCCGCCAGTAGCGGTAGATCCGAACGATACTGCCGTCGTCGCGTCACCATTACATACCACCTGATTGGATACTGCATTTACTTGAGCGGAAGGATT
>DFST01000098.1 GCA_002378975.1 Chitinophagaceae bacterium UBA3430 | reverse complement strand
GAAAATGTGGAGGTAGGCATCTATTCACTCCAGGATGCGCTGCGGATGGCACAAGATCAGACACTTGACTTAGTAGAGATCTCCCCGACGGTCGATCCCCCTGTTTGTAAGATCATCGACTACAATAAATTCTTGTACGACAAGAAGAAGAAGGAAAAAGAGATGAAGGCCAAGAGTAAGGCCTCGGAAGTGAAGGAGATTCGTTTTACGCCCAACTGCGGCGATCATGACTTTGATTTCAAAGCCAAGCACGCCATCGAATTTTTGAAAGACGGCAACAAGGTCAAGGCCTATGTCCAATTCAAAGGCCGTGCGATCCAGTTTCAAGATCGTGGCCAATTGCTTTTATTGAAGTTCGCGGAGCGATTGACCGAGGCTGGTGTGTTGGAAGGCATGCCGAAAATGGAAGGTCGAAGAATGCTCGCCATGTTCGCCCCCAAAGGAAAAAAGAAAGCCTAACGTCTAAATGAATAATGAATTTGCGTCCCAAGCTATTGGGGCGCTTTTCTTTCTAAGCCCAATCCTAAAATGCAAATCATGCGCACCACAAAATCCTTGCTGACCTCCTTATTCGTGTTGAGTTTGGGGATGAACGTTTTGGCGCAAGCTCCGGTTGCTCCCGCAGCTGCTCCCAAAGCGGATACGACCCGTAAACCGGTCGGTCCTGCCAATGGCCCAAAAGCGTACAAAGAAGTGATCACCGCCAAAGCACAGTCCTACAAAGGGATGTTTTGGACCCACAAAGTTGACGAGAAATACTTTTTTGAAATCCCCGATAGCCTCTTGGGTCGGGAGATCCTGGTCGTGAACCGGATCGCCAAAGCGCCAGCTGATCTGCGCAGCGGCGGATTCTTCGGTTATGCCGGCGATCAGATCGGACAAAATGTGATTCGGTTTGAAAAAGGGCCGAACAATAAGATCTTCCTGCGCTCCATTTCCTACGGTGAATATGCCAAGGATTCGACGTCGCCCATGTTCCAGAATGTAACCAACTCCAACGTACAGCCGATCGCTGCTTCCTTTGACATCAAGGCGTTGGGTAAGGACTCAGCCGGTGTGGTGATCGATATGACCGATTATATTTCGGGCGACAACGATGTGCTGTTTTTCAACAGCTCCTTGAAATCTAGTTTGCGTTTTGCGGCCCCTCAGCCCGATAAATCATACATCATTAATGTTCGTTCCTATCCGATCAACGTAGAGATCCGCACAGTGAAAACGTATACGCGGATGCCCTCACCTCCGGTTTCCGGTGGTTTTGGTGGTGGCCCTTCGGGAGGCGGCAACATGACCATGGAGCTGAATAGTTCGTTGGTCCTACTTCCTAAGAAGCCCATGCAAGCCCGCTATTTCGATCCGCGCGTTGGGTATTTTGCCGTTGGATATACGGATTACGACGCAAACCCACAAGGCGTAAAGGATGTAGTACTCGTAAAGCGCTGGCGCCTGGAGCCCAAGGACGAAGATCTAGAGAAATACAAGCGCGGTGAACTGGTTGAACCCAAGAAGCCCATCATTTTCTACATCGATCCGGCAACACCTGCTAAATGGGTTCCGTATTTGATGCAGGGTGTGGATGATTGGAAAGTAGCCTTTGAGCAAGCGGGCTTTAAAAATGCCATCCTCGCCAAACGCGCTCCGACTAAGGAAGAAGACAGCACCTGGAGTTTGGATGATGCTCGTAATTCTGCCATCGTTTATAAGCCCTCCGATATTCCTAACGCCAGTGGTCCCAGCATCTCCGATCCGCGTAGTGGGGAGATCATGGAAAGCCACATCAACTGGTATCACAACGTGATGGAGTTGCTCCGCAACTGGTACATGATCCAGTGCGGTCCGCTCGATCCACGTGCGAATCAAATGGCTTTCGACGATGCGCTGATGGGACAGCTCATTCGTTTTGTTTCCTCGCACGAAGTTGGTCACACCATCGGTCTGCGTCACAATTACGGATCCAGTTCAGCAGTTCCGGTCGATAGCCTGCGCAACAAGGCATGGGTAGAAAAGAATGGCCATACGCCTTCGATCATGGACTACGCCCGTTTCAATTACGTGGCACAGCCACAGGATAAGGTCAGTGAGATCGGATTATTCCCTCGCATTGGCGATTACGACAAATGGGCCATCGAATGGGGCTATCGCCGATTCGATCAGTTCCGCGATCAGGAAGAGGAGAAAGGGTATCTCAACCAATGGGTGATGGACCGGTTGAAGAATAAACGCCTGTGGTTCGGCACTGAAACCAACCCCGACGATCCGCGTTCACAAAGCGAACAAGTAGGTGATGATGCCATGAAAGGAAGCTATTGGGGGACCGAAAACCTCAAGCGCATCGTGCCGAATCTGATGAAATGGACCCGTGAATCCAATGAAGGCTATGATGGATTGCGTACGATGTATGGTGAAGTGGTCAATCAATTCAATCGGTACAATGGCCATGTTGTCAAATACGTGGGTGGCATCATGGAAACACCGAAGACCGTAGAGCAGGAGGGAGCTGTTTACGAGATCGTTTCCAAGGCCAAGCAAAAAGAGGCCGTAGCCTATCTCAATAAGACCTTGTTTGAAACACCCAAGTGGTTGTTGAATAACGATGTATTTGCTAAGACTGGTCAAAGTGGACTGACCACGATTGGTGGTGTTCAAGACAACATCCTAAATCGGATGCTCAGTACACGCAGTCTAAGTAAATTGATCGATGCAGAAGCCAGCTTGGGAAATAATGCTTACCGGATCACCGACCTGTTGGGTGATATGAAATCCGGCATCTATGCTGAACTGACTGCTCGTAAATCAACGGATATTTTTCGCCGCAATTTGCAGAAGTCATACGTGATGGCCCTGACCCGTTTGATCGATGCCGGAAATGCGGGCAGCTCACTTTCCATGGGCGGCATCAGCATTCAGGTATCGGGTTCATCGGTTGATAAAACGGACCTAAAAAGTGTGGTGAAAGCCCACCTGTCAACCCTGCGTAGCGAACTCTTGGCGGCCTCCACAACGGTGGCGGATCCCATGACCCGCTACCATTGGAAGGATTTGGCGGATCGCATCGAACAGACCTTGAAGCCGGGTAAGTAATTAGTAATCAACATCTTCTAGGGGCCCATTTGGGCCCCTTTTTTTTGGGTGTCTTCAAAGATTCGCACTATCTTTGCACCCCCGTGCGAACGGGTCGTGTCCGAAGCAATTCGGGTGCATATTGCCTAAAGAGGTTCGACAAAGGTCCCCCAGTGGGGAATGCCTCCCAGGTGTAAACTAAAATACAGGGTACCATGCCCAAGGTAAAAACCAACTCGAGTGCCAAGAAACGGTTCAAAGTGACCGGCACCGGTAAGATCCAGCATCAAAAGAGTTTCAAACGTCACATCCTGACAAAAAAGTCAAAGAAGCGTAAACGCAACATGCGCAAAGACGGAACCGTCGCTGCTTCCCACGTTGATTTCGTCAAACGCCTCCTGCGTCTGAAGTAATCCTAATTCTGAACCTTGAACTCTGAACTCTAAACTGATTTACCATGCCTCGTTCAAAAAATGCCGTTGCTTCCAAAGCACGCCGTAAAAAAATACTCAAGCAAGCCAAAGGATATTATGGCAAACGTAAGAATGTACTGACCGTTGCCAAGAATGTCGTTGAGAAAGGGATGACCTACATGTTCGTGGGTCGCAAATTGAAAAAACGTGAATACCGCGGATTGTGGATCGCCCGTATCAATGCAGCTGTACGTGAAGAAGGAATGACCTATTCCGTTTTCATCAACAAACTGCAACAGAAAGGGATCGAACTCGACCGTAAGGTGTTGGCCGACTTGGCTATGAATAACCCAGAGACTTTCAAGAATCTGGTGCAGTCGGTCAAATAAGACCAATTTGTATAGAATTAGAAATGCCCCCATTTGGGGGCATTTTCATTTATGTGTAGATCGGATCGTTAATTCACGACACCGAAGATCACCAGCAATGCATAAATAACACCGGGCACCCAAATCAACAGTGTTAGCAATAAGCTGATCCAGAACTTGGAGTTGATCTCGCCTTGGTGCAAATAAACGGCGAGCGGAGGAAGGATGAGTGAAATAAGCACCAACAACAGTGTGTTGGTGTCGGCGGCACGCCCTTGTTTTTTTGCCTTTTGAAAATTACGAATCTCCGTTTTAATGGATTGCTTGAGTTCTTTTCTCTCAGCGGGAGTACGGGATTTCCAATGTGTGCGAAAGGCTTCAGTCCACGGAGTGGGCGCGGGGGCTGGCAATGTGGCCGAAACTAAATTCGGAACAATCGTTAGCAAGCAGAAGAGAATGAGGAAATAGAACCTTTTCATAGGATTACATAATGTCCATTGCTTTAACGAAAGCAGTTGTCTGAAAGGGAAGGATCAACGTCAGCCACTCCCAGTGGGTATAAACGGCCAGGGCCAACGCAGCGGTAGAGGCAAAAAAGACCAGCCACCAGAGTCCACGATAATTCTTTGCTTGTTCCATGTAAATGGGTTTTTGCAAAAATAGGTCATCCGACATTATTTTTTCGCGTTTGACCTCCTTCTATGCAGATTTCTGTCACCCAAATCCTGTATTTTCGTCAATCGTGTGATCGTCACACATTAGAAAGATTTCGACGCTTGCCCATGACTGTTTCTTTTCATCTTCGATTTTCTACTCGTTACGGACAGCGATTGCTGGTTTATGGTGATCACCCTGCGTTGGGTGGCGGTGATCCAGCAAAGGCCTTGTCGTTGGATTATCAAAATGATCAATGGTGGGGCGCCTCCATCGAGATCCCGGTATCAAAAAAAGAAGTGGTTCTTGCCTACAAGTATTTGTTGCAGGAATCGGACGGTCGAACAACCTTGGAATGGGGCATGGATCGAACGCTCAAGTTATCGCCGGCTTCCGACTCCTTGCAAACAGCCGATACGTGGAGCCATGCGGGCGATTATGAACAGACCTTTTACACCGGACCTTTTCGCCATATTTTATTGCCACATCGGTCGGACGAGACGGCTGCGGTCAACTGTTCCGCTGGATCGGTGTTGTTTCGAGTGAAGGCTCCCTTATTGAAAGCCGAAGAATCGGTTCGTCTAATCGGGTCAATAGATGCATTGGGTGCATGGACTGAAAGCAAGTCCATTGCCATGCGTTCGAATGGCCCCTGGTGGGAACTTGAAATTCCGGCTATCGAGCTTACCGCTGCGGTCGTTTACAAATATGGTGTTTGGAACGATCGAACGGATGAGTGGGTTCGGTACGAATCAGGCGCCGATCGGAGTTTGGATCTATTGAATGAAGAAATCAGGGATGGTTGGATCATACACGATGGTTTCATTCGTCTTCCCAACGATACCTGGCGTGCTGCCGGCTTGTCGATTCCTGTATTCAGCATCCGTACGGAGCAAAGTTTTGGGGTTGGTGAATTTGCCGACCTCAACCTGCTGGCCGATTGGGGGAAACAACTGGGATTGCGTTTGATTCAGGTGCTTCCGGTCAACGATACAACTGCGTATCACAACTGGAAGGATTCATATCCATATGCCGGCATCTCTGCTTTTGCCTTACACCCCATCTACGTATCGATTCGAGCCATTGCGGGTGTCGAACATGCTGATCTCTTAGAAGAATGGGAAGAAGAAAGGAAGCGACTGAATGCCAGTCCAGTTGTGGATTATGAAGGCGTCATGAAAGCCAAGTGGAGCTTACTGCGCATCCTTTACGAACGACTTGGCAAAGCTTGTCTCGCCTCTTCTGAATATAAATCCTATTGGAAAGAACAACAGCACTGGCTGAAGCCCTATTGTGTTTTTTCCTATTTGCGAGACCTACACCAAACAGCTGATTTCTCCGAATGGCCGGAACACAACACCTACGACGCCGAGGCGTTTAAGTCTTTGTTCAAAGCCGGCACCCGCTCGGCTCGGGAAATTGCTTTTTATGGTTTCATCCAGTTCCATTTACATCAACAACTGAAGTCGGCTGTTCAATATCTGCACGAGCAAGGGATCATACTAAAAGGCGATATACCCATTGGAGTCAATCGACATGGGTGCGATGCTTGGATCTCTCCGGAACTTTATCATATGAACTGGCAGGCGGGCGCGCCTCCGGATGATTTCACGGCGATCGGACAGAATTGGGGTTTCCCTACGTACAACTGGAAACGCATGCAAGCGGATGGCTTTACCTGGTGGCGCCAACGCTTCGAACAAATGGAACTCTATTACGATGCATTCCGCATCGATCACATCCTGGGATTTTTCCGGATCTGGAGCATTCCGACCCATGCGGTGGAGGGGCTGCTTGGAAGATTCGTACCCGCCATTCCGGTGCACGCTTCCGAGTTCATACAACGAGGTATTGCGTTTGATGCCGACCGATATGGCAAACCCTACATCAACGACACCTACCTAGCTCAGCTTTTTGGCAGCGATGCTGATTCCATCCGAAATCATTTTCTCGAACCGGCTCAAATGGGCACCTATGCCCTCAAGCCCGCCTACGTCACGCAGAAACAGATCGAACGGTATTTCCAATACAACGATACTTGGCCCAATGGCACACGGGAAAAACTGTACCAGCTGGTTGCCAATGTGATCTTGATTGCTGAAGAGGGACAGGAATCGTCTTATCATTTTCGCATCTCGATGGATAAGACCTATTCCTTTGCTTGTCTGCCTGCGGAGATCCAACGATCCTTGCAAGAGCTGTATTTGGATTATTTCTTCCGTCGTCAAGATGATTTTTGGTTCCGCGAGGCCATGCAAAAACTCCCCTCGCTCAAGGCTGCTACCAATATGCTGGTTTGCGGAGAAGATTTAGGCATGGTTCCTCATTGTGTTCCCGATGTGATGAAACAGCTCGGGATGCTGAGTCTGGAAATACAACGCATGCCCAAGGATCCCAGCCGCACCTTCTTTCATCCCCAAGACGCCCCGTATTTATCGGTCGTTACACCGTCTACCCACGACATGAGTACGATCCGAGGTTGGTGGGAAGAGATGCCCGCGCGCACCCAGTATTTCTACAATCACGAAATGCAACAATGGGGAGAAGCTCCTCAATATTGTGAAGCCTGGGTAAACCGTGCAGTGTTGGAACAGCACCTGCTTTCTCCTGCCATGTGGAGCATTTTTCAAGTGCAGGATATCCTCGGCTGCAACGACCAACTTCGTCGCACCCTTCCCCAAGAAGAACGCATCAATGATCCAGCTAACCCCGATCAATATTGGCAATACCGCATGCACCTTCCAATCGAGCAATTGATCTGTGAGCAGGCCTTCAACGAGGAATTTCATCGCTCCGTGCAACTCGCCGGACGGGCCGTCTGATCCGATTGGCTAATTTGCACCCATGCAGGTTCAATATCAAGCAGTCCGATTACCGTTTGTACACCCCTTCACCATTTCCAAGGGAACCAAGACCCATCAGCCTTCCCTCATCGTTCGGTTGGAACACCGAGGCCTGATCGGTTACGGGGAAGCACCGGCCATCGCGTATTACAACATCACGGTGGAGCAGATGATCAGCGACCTGGAAAAGAAAAAAGAAATGGTTGAGCGATTCGCCTTCACGGATCCCGAACGCTATTGGCATTATCTGCATCATCTGTTTCCCAACAATCCCTTCTTGGTATGTGCACTCGATATGGCCGCTTGGGACATCTACGGACAAATGCTCCGAATGCCGCTCTTTAAATTGTGGCGGGGGAATGCGACCCAATTGCCCAATACCGATTATACAATCGGGATCGACTCCACTTCCCGCATGCTTGAAAAGATGAAGGAGCACCCATGGCCCATCTACAAAATCAAAGTAGGAACCCCCGAAGATCTATCCATGCTGCGCGCGCTGCGGGCAGAAACAACAGCCCGGCTTCGGGTTGATGCCAATGCCGGTTGGACGCTGTCTCAAGCATTGGAACTGCTTCCTGCGCTTGAAGAGTTGGGCGTAGAACTGATCGAACAGCCCCTCGCCAAGGATGCCTGGTCGGATATGGAGATACTTCGTTCGGCTTCCAGCATTCCGTTGTATGCGGATGAGTCTTGTGTCTTTGAATCCGATGTTGAAAAATGTGCGCCGTTTTTCCATGGCATCAACATCAAGCTTACCAAATGCAGTGGAATTACCCCGGCCCGACGAATGATCCGACAGGCGCGGTCTTTGGGCTTGAAGGTTATGGTCGGCTCCATGAATGAGTCCACCATTGGTAGTGCCGCCATTGCGCATCTCCTGCCGTTTATCGACGAAGTAGACATGGACGGGCCGCTTTTGTTGGCCGAAGACATTGCCAGTGGGTTGAACTATGATTTTGGGTGCGTTTCGATCCCGGAAGCACCGGGACTGGGAATTACTTGTAACCTTTCGTTCTGATCCCAACTTTCGGGCTCGCTCCTTGTTATACTTTTACAATTCAACGCATGGCCTGGAACGATCAACAACAATTCATTCAAGCACTGGAAAAAGCCGGTGAACTGATCCGGATCAAAACCTTTGTCGATCCCAAATGGGAGATCGCTGAGATTACCGACCGTGTCAGCAAATCGGGTGGGGGAGGCAAAGCCCTTTTGTTTGAGAACACCGGTACCGAATTCCCCGTTCTCATGAACGCCTACGGCAGCGAACGACGTATGTGTATGGCTTTGGGTGTTGATCATTTGGATGAAGTGGCGCACGAAATCGAAGGTTTGTTTAAGCTTTTGTCTACTCCAAAAGAATCCATAGTCGACAAATTGAAGCTGATCCCCAAACTGGGAGAATTCGCCAGCTGGATGCCGAAAGTCCGCAGCGGAAAAGGGGCGTGTCAAGAAGTTGTGCACTTGGATCCCGATATGACTCGCATTCCGGTGATCACTTGTTGGCCAAAAGATGGCGGACCATTCGTAACCCTGCCGGTCATCCATACCAAAGACCCAAATACGAATGCACGCAATGTGGGCATGTACCGGATGCAGGTATTCGGTCCCCAACTCACCGGCATGCATTGGCACAAACACAAAGTGAGTGCCAAACATTTTTCCGAATACAAAAAATTGAACCGTCGGATGCCGGTGGCCGTAGCGCTGGGCGGCGATCCCGTCTATGCCTACTCAGCAACTGCCCCGTTGCCCGAAAATGTGGATGAGTATATGCTCGCCGGATTTTTACGGAAGAAAAAAGTGGAATTGGTTCGTTGTCTCACACAGCCCGATATCGAAGTACCGGCGGATGCCGATTTCATTATTGAAGGATATGTAGATCCCGGAGACGAATTGATCTGGGAAGGGCCATTTGGCGACCACACCGGCTATTATTCATTACCCGATTGGTATCCAAAATTCCACATAACGGCCATTACGCATCGCAAGAATGCGGTGTATCCGGCTACCATCGTAGGCATCCCTCCACAGGAGGATGCTTGGCTCGGTAAAGCAACCGAACGAATCTTCCTGGCCCCGATTAAAATGACACTGGTTCCTGAAATTCTAGACATGGACATGCCGGTGGAAGGCGTATTCCACAACCTGGTGATCGCTCAGATCCAGAAGGACTATGCGGGTCAGGGCCAAAAAGTGATGAATGCCATGTGGGGTGCTGGTCAAATGATGTTCAATAAAATCTTGGTCATGGCCGATCAACACACCCGGATCCAAGATTACCTATCGCTGACCCAAACTGTGTTTAAGAATTTGAACCCCGCAGAGGACGTGGCATTTGCCACCGGGCCCATGGACGTCCTGGATCACAGTTGCAGCAAGCTCGGATTTGGCGGTAAGATGAGCATCGATGGCACTTTCAAAGAGGCAGAGGAACGATCCGATGAATACCAGCCACGCCCGATCTTTTCCGGTTGGGAAAGCGGATTGCAAGCACTCCAAAAAGATTTTCCGGAGATCCATTCGATCAACCATCAGCTGTTAGCAAAAGATATCCCGGTGTTACTCGTATCGATCGAAAAGAATCGACCCGGACATTTCCGTGCCTTGCATCAATTACTGGCGAATCGTCCAGAACTTGGCGGAATCAAGATGGTGCTGTACGTGGAGCATACAGTCGATCCACAAGATCTATCCATTGCGCTTTGGCGGTTTTGCAATAACCTGGATCCGAAACGTGACTCTTTATTGGTTCGCATCGATCTACCGGATGGGCTTTCGTACGATGCCTGTTTGGGGCTTGATGGAACGCGTAAAACCAAGGAGCTGGACGGATTTCAACGAGACTGGCCCAATATCATCGTGGCCAATGAGCAAACCATCCAGGCTGTGGATGCCAAATGGGAACAGTTGGGCCTTGGCCCTTTCCTGCCATCCCCGTCGCTAAAGTTTAAGGCACAGCAATATGGGGAAGAGGCTGTTGTGTCCTAGATTTTGATGTCATTGAACTCCGGGTCTCGTTAGGATTTCTCCTCGACAGCCAGTAATTTCGCCCCACTCAAAAACCTGACCATGTCCAGATCCATTGCCTTTCGGGAAGCCATTCGGGAAGCACTCAGCGAAGAGATGCGTAGAGATGAGCGCATTTTTATGATGGGCGAGGAGGTCGCGGAATATAACGGTGCTTACAAGGTTAGTCAGGGGATGCTCGCCGAATTCGGTGCCAAGCGCATCATTGATACCCCCATTGCCGAATTGGGCTTCACGGCCATCGGGGTGGGCGCCGCACAGAACGGACTTCGTCCGGTGGTTGAGTTCATGACCTGGAACTTCGCCGTTCTGGCACTCGATCAGATCTTAAATACGGCTTCGAAAATGTTGGCCATGAGCGGCGGACAGATCACTTGTCCCATCGTGTTCCGCGGTCCCAATGGTTCGGCCGGACAATTGGGTGCCCAACACTCCACCGCTTTTGAATCGCTTTATGCCAATATCCCCGGTATCAAAGTAGTATCCCCCAGCAACGGATACGATGCAAAAGGATTATTGAAACAAGCCCTGCGTTTTGAAGAAGATCCCATCATGTTCATGGAAAGTGAACAGATGTACGGCGATAAATGCGAAGTACCCGATGAAGAATATTACATCGAATTGGGAAAGGCCGACGTCAAGCGTGCCGGTCGGGATGTAACGATCGTTTCTTTCAATAAGATGATGAAGGTAGCCTTGGGTGCGGCCGATGAATTGGAGAAAGAAGGCATCAGTGCTGAAGTGATCGACCTGCGCACCATCCGCCCCCTCGATTGGATGACCATCCTGGAGAGCGTGAAAAAAACGAATCGATTGGTGATTGTGGAGGAGCAATGGCCTTTTGCCTCTGTCTCTTCCGAGATCACTTACCGCATACAAAAAGAGGGATTTGACTATTTGGATGCACCGATCCGTCGCATCACCGCTGCCGATGCGCCTTTACACTATGCGCCCAATTTGGTGGCGGCCGCTTTGCCCGATGTGCCTCGTACGGTACGATTGGTCAAAGAGGTGATGTATCAGGTCAAGTAAGCCCCAACATTAACAGCTTTCTGATGTACCGGGATTGATTTTCCGGTAGATTTGGGCATAATTTTTCAAGATGCCTCTTGCTCATTTTATCACGGTCTATCTGGTCAGTGTATTGTTGGTTTTGCTCCCGGCTCCGGGACTGGCCCGTTTGTTTCAGGCAGCAGGTATTCCTGCTTGGAAAGCCTTTGTGCCCTTTTACAATACCTGGATCATGCAAGGGTTGGCCGAACGGCCCAAGCACTGGGTGTTTTGGCAATTCATACCGGTGATCGGTTGGTTCATTACCCCCGGCATTTACATTGAATTCGCGAAACTATTCGGACGTTTCTCCGTACTGGATCATCTTGCTGCCAGCTTGTTGGCCCCGTTTTATTTTCCTTGGTTGGGTTACAATCAACAACCAAAATTCATCGGACCAGAAGCCGTTCGCAAACACGTCAAGCAAGGTTGGCGCGAATGGTATGATGCGGCCATCTTCGCGATTGTAGCAGCTACGCTGATTCGCACTTTTGTTTTTGAAGCCTACACGATTCCCTCGGGATCCATGGAGAAAAGCCTTTTGGTGAACGACTTCCTGTTTGTCAGTAAGTTCAGTTACGGTCCTCGTATTCCCAATACCCCGCTGTCTGTTCCATTCGTACACAATTACATGCCCTTTGGATCAACCAGCAAATCTTATGTATCCGAAGTGCAGATCCCGTACATCCGATGGTTCGCTTCTCCGGTAGAGCGCTTGGATGCCGTGGTCTTTAATTTTCCCGCGGGGGATACGGTAGTAAATCGACCGGGGTATCAATCATTCCGGGAGTTTCAGGCACTTTGCCGAGAGTTGGGCAATGGAGATGTGGACGCAGGACGCACATATATCCTCGCGAATGCCGACACATTGCCTTTGGCTGTGCATCCGGTCGACAAGACGGATAACTACATCAAACGTTGTGTGGCTGTTGCGGGCGATACGTTGGAGATCCGAGCCGGCGATGTATACATTAGCGGCGTCAAACAAACGCCGCCGCCTCATTCGGTGATGAGTTATTTTGTTGCCACGAACGGACAAATGTTGGATCCGGATCTGCTTAAATCCGAATACGAAGTAGATTTTTTAAATGATGTTGTGCCCATTGGGTTAAATCAATTTTACATCCGCAACTTACCGGCTGTATCGGTCGAGAAAATGCGCAGCAACGGACTGGCTACCTCCATTCAACCGGATGTGCTTCATCCCGATTCCATCGATCTGTCTAACTGGGCAAATCGGTTGTTTCCTTACGATGCGGCCCATAAATGGACATTGGATTATTTCGGTCCGATCTGGATACCCAAAAAAGGAGCTACGTTAACCCTTACAGCAGAAAATTATCCCATTTATGAGCGCGCCATTCGTTTGTACGAGCACAACAAATTCAGTCGGGTGGGCGATCGGTTCATGTTAAATGGGAAATCGGTAACTACCTATACGTTCAAGATGGATTATTACTGGATGATGGGCGACAACCGACATGGCTCACAGGATTCGCGCTTCTGGGGATTTGTACCCGAGGACCGTGTAGTGGGCAAGGCGTCACTAATCTGGTTCAGTTGGGAAGGGGGACCCCGCTGGGATCGCCTATTCCGGTTCGTGAAATAATGTTACCTTGTTCTGGTGATCAAGCAACACCCTTTTCAATACGAAGAATGGCCGGATGATTCGGCACTTTCCGAATCAGACCGCTCCTTGCTGCAGGAAGCTCGTCAGGTTACTGAATTGGCCTATGCGCCGTATTCCAATTTTTGGGTAGGGGCTGCTGCCCGATTGATTTCCGGCGCCGTTGTTACGGGTTCCAATCAAGAGAATGCATCTTATCCAGTGGGTACTTGTGCCGAGCGTGTATTGCTGGGACATGCCGCCCTGCGTTATCCGGGTGACGCCATTGAAACCTTGGCCATCAGTTATCATCCCAAAGACAAATCCAGCTATGTGCCGCTTTATCCCTGCGGCATGTGCCGGCAGGCTTTGCTCGAATACGAACTTCGTTTTCAGCGCCCAATCCGTTTGATCCTTTCAGGTATGGAGGGGGCGGTTCATTGCATTGAATCGGCCAATAGCTTATTGCCTTTTGCCTTCACCGGGCAGGGACTTCGCTCCTGATCATTCATCCCCTTTTTTCTTTTATCTTCATCAGCACAACGATTGCTTATGAAAAAGCGCTCCGCTTCTACCATTTCCCGTGGGCAATTCCTCCGCCAAACCACGGTTGCTGCTGCAGGATTCATGATCATACCTCGGCATGTCATGGGAAATGGTTTCATTGCCCCCAGCGATAAACTAAACATAGCCGGTATCGGCGTAGGCGGGAAGGGAGCCAGCGATTTGATGGAGTTCGCCAAGAGTCCCTTTGTGAATATTGTTTCACTCTGTGATGTCGACGATCGACAGGCCAAGGATGCTCGTAAGCGTTACCCCAAAGCCACCTACTACCGCGATTTCCGGGAAATGCTGGACAAGGAAAAGAATACCATTGATGCCTGTTCCATCTCTACACCCGACCATACCCACGCAGTGGCTACCATCGCTGCCATGCAATTGGGTAAGCACGTTTATACCCAGAAGCCGCTTACCCATAACATTTACGAAGCACGTCAATTAACAGAGGCAGCCAAGCGATACAAGGTCATTACCCAAATGGGCAACCAGGGTGGTTCGGGCGACGGCGTGCGCAAAGCACAGGAGATGTTTCAGGCAGGACTGATCGGTGATGTGGTGGAGGCTCATGCCTGGACGAACCGTCCGGTTTGGCCTCAGGGTATTCCCACGCCGACGGGCAAGTTTGATGTACCCGCCGAGTTGGATTGGGATCTATGGCTAGGACCTGCTTCATTTATAGATTATAATCCAGCTTATCTGCCATTTAATTGGAGGGGATGGTGGGCCTTCGGCACTGGTGCGTTAGGCGATATGGCCTGCCACATCATGGACCCTATATTCCGAATACTGCCTATCCGGTATCCGGATTCGGCCGAATGTAGTGTGGCGACCATTTGGAAGGAGATGTGGAATGATACGCCCAATCTGGATGCCTGTCCGCCTGCTTCCATCATACACCTCAACTATCCAAGAACCGATGGTAAAGGGAATCTTCGGGTTTCCTGGCACGATGGCGGGCTACTCCCCGAGCGACCGCAAGATCTATTGCCGGAAGAAGCATTTGGCAATTGGGATGGTGGAGTGCTGATCGTTGGTACCAAAGGAAAGATGCTGATCGATTGTTACGGAGCCAATCCTCGATTGCTCCCCACGATTCGGATGAAAGAATTTGATCATGTGCCGACATTGCCGCGCGTACCGGAAGGACATTACTTGCAATGGGTCAATGCCTGTCGTGCCGGTTATGGCAATGCAACCACCAGTTCACCATTTGAGTATGCCGGGCCATTCACAGAGAGCATTCTCATGGGCAATTTGGCCATTCGTAGTTGGATGCTGAAGAATCCCAAATTGAAAGGATGGGAGGATAAATACCTGGGAAGAAAGAAGCTGCTTTGGGATGCCGCGAACATGAAGATTACCAACTTCGATGAAGCGAATCAGTTCGTAAAGCGCGAATACCGAAGCGGTTGGAAGATCTAAAGAATCAGAGACTGTTTACTAATTCCTGGATCTGATCGACCAGCGATTTGTCGCCGTTCTCCTCGGCTTTTTGCTGCAATTTCTTGAGCCAAACTCCGATTAACTCTGGATTGGTAAGTGGTGAAAAATACACATCTTCCAAGGGTTGATGTACCCGACGCAGGAATTGTTCGATTTCGACGCGCCCGAATAGTTCGCCGGTCTGTGGATCTACATAAAAGTCGATGGATTCAATGCCTGTTCGTTGGCGGGAGGGAAGAATATTGGGAGATCCCAATACAAACAATCCTGGCACTTGCATGGCATGTAGCGGTAGGTCTAATTTCTCTGCCAGCACGAGGAGCAATAGACCTAGCCCCATCTGATTTCCTGTCCTTTTGAGCAATACATCGCCCAAGAAATAATTTTCAATCTTTTCCCGAACAGGGTCAATTCCTTTGAAGCTGTTGTGTTCAAACAAAACGCGACTCAATACATTGATTTGTTCCAGCGGTGTGAGGTATTGATTCAATTCCAGCCAGGCATTTCTTCGAAGTTGTTCCAGGGAGGTGCACAAGGCATCCGATCGGTCTTCTCGATGGTTCAGTTGATCTAGGATCAGCAATCCACTCCATAGGTCGGGCAATTCTTGCAAACGCCAATGGTCAAACTGTTTTTGGATGTCTTCAAACTGAATGCGACGAATCAGCGCATCCAACCGATTTTGATGTTCCGGGTGTTCGGCTGTTTCCCAAATTTGTTCCAGCTGAGGGAGTACGGACAGGCCACAGGCTGCGATCCGCTGAGAGACGGCTTGGAATATTTCTTCATCCGGATCATCGATCAGTTGGATCAATGCGGCCCATTCTGATTCATTCACGGCTGCGTTCATGCGCACAATATCACACAGCCGGCGTTGTATTCAACCGGATAAATATCCACAACCGTTGAAAAGCTATTTTTTCTTTTTGGGAGCCGACTTCTTCGCCGTCTTTTTAGGCAACGCCGATTTGGTAGTTGTTTTTGCTACTGGTTTTTTTGTAGCCGTTTTCTTCGTGGCTGTTTTTTTCGGGGCAGACTTTTTACCTCCCTTGGCTTTGAATGCATCCGGCACTACGGTCTGTATAAAGCCCTTGATGTCATCCAAGGTAAAGGCAACTGCTTCTTCCGGTGTGTAACGGGAATTGTCAGCTTTGCGTGGTAGGTTGATCATTTTCTTGCCGTACTTGATCAGGGGGCCCCATCGGCCATTTTCTACCGTGATCTTTTCTTCCGGCCAGCGATGTATGTATCGGTTTTCTTCTTTTTGAACCTTGGCTTCGATCAGCTCTTTCATTTCCGCTTGGGAGATCCGCTGAAAATCGTATTTCTTGGGTACGTTGATGAACAGGCCATCCCATTTGAGGTAGGGGCCGAATCGCCCCGTTCCTTTGGTGATGGGTTTTTCTTGAAACAGGCCAACCGGTGCATCCGCTTTTTGCTTTTCACGAATCACTTCAATGGCGCGGTCAAGATCAACCGTAGAAAGATCCGTTCCTTTGGGAAGGGAGATAAAATCCTCGCCCCATTTCACGTAAGGGCCAAATCGACCCACATTCACCAACACATCTTTTTCTTCGTATTGTCCCATGACCCCCTGGGCGCCAAACAAGTTCATCGCCTCTTCGAAGCTGATGGTTTCGATGCTTTGTCCGGTCGGTATCTTGGCAAATCGTGGTTTTTCCTCTTCTTCGGCACTACCGATCTGGATCATGGCGCCGTACCGACCCATTCGGGCGATGACCGGTTTGCCCGATTTGGGATCGGTGCCCAGCAAGCGTTCGCCTTTGATCCGTTCAGCCGTTTCAATGGTTTGGTCTACTTCTTTTTTAAAAGGCTGATAAAACGATTGGATCATCTGGTTCCACTTGCGCTTTCCTTCGGCTACTTCATCAAATTCATCTTCGATGTGGGCCGTGAAGCCATAATCCATGATCTGCTGAAAATGCTGTTTCAGGAAATCGGTTACTACCAATCCCAGATCGGAGGGAAACAGTTTCGATTTTTCAGCTCCGGTATTCTCATATTCGGTGACTGCTTGGATCGTATCCGCTTTCAAGGTCAACACCTGGAAGGCGCGGCGCATGCCCTCTTTATCGCGTTTCTCTACATATCCACGCTTAAGGATGGTTGAGATCGTTGGCGCATAGGTAGAGGGACGTCCGATTCCCAATTCTTCCAATTTCTTTACCAAGGAAGCTTCGGTATAGCGGGGCAGGGGACGAGAAAAACGTTCAATGGCACTCAGCTGATTCAAGGCAAGGATTTGACCCTTTTTAAAAGGAGGCAAGATTCCTTCCGGATTTTCTTCGGATTCATCATCGTCTTTCCCTTCCATGTATACTTTCAGAAAACCGTCGAATTTCAATACTTCGCCGGTGGCCTGCAGGGAATCTTTATTCGTAGAGATCTCAATGTCAACGGTAGTTTTCTCCAATTCGGCATCGGCCATCTGAGACGCCATGGTGCGCTTCCAGATCAGTTCATACAACTTGGCCCATTCAGCTTCTGCAATCCGTGCTGTGCTCATGTAGGTTGGACGAATGGCTTCGTGTGCCTCTTGTGCACTTTCGTTTTTGTTCTTGTATTTGCGGAACTGATGATATTCTTTCCCATACATGGATGTAACCGTCTGGGTGATATCGGCCAGTGCGGTCTTACTCAGATTCACACTGTCGGTACGCATGTAAGTGATGTATCCATTCTCGTACAAACGCTGGGCGATCTGCATGGTACGCGATACGCTGTATCCCAACTTACGGGCCGCTTCCTGTTGCAAGGTAGAGGTCGTGAAAGGTGGCGCCGGGGTACGTTTGCCGGGCTTCACCTGGATCTCGGTCACTTTATAAGCAGCACCCTTGCACGATTGAAGGAAGGCATCGGCTGATTTTTCGTTGGGTTGTTTTTTCCCCTCTGCTTTGAAATTTATTTTTCTTCCTTCTGCATCGGGCGCTTGGAAAGAACCTTCGATCTTGAATTGACTTTCAGTATTGAATGCGTTGATCTCTCGTTCCCGTTCGGCAATGAGTCGAACCGCAACGCTCTGAACCCGACCGGCACTCAGGTTGTTGCGCATGCTCATTTTTCGCCAGAGTACCGGACTTAATTCAAATCCCACGATGCGGTCTAGAATTCGGCGTGCCTGCTGGGCCATGACCAAATTCATGTCGACGCGTCGAGGCGACTCAACCGCCTGCAGGATGGCAGGTTTGGTGATTTCATGAAAAACGATCCGCTTGGTCGTTTTGGGGTTTAGGTCCAAAACCTCGCACAAATGCCAACTAATGGCTTCCCCTTCACGGTCCTCATCCGTTGCCAGCCAAACCTCACCGGATTTCTTGGCTAGGCTCTTAAGTTCACTAACGACTTTCTGTTTATCGGGGGATACAATGTAGCGCGGTTCGAAGTTATGGTCAACGTCAATGCCCATACCCGCTTTTTCCAAATCCCGGATGTGTCCAAAGCAGCTTTTGACCTGAAAATCAGATCCAAGGATCTTTTCTATGGTCTTGGCTTTAGCCGGACTCTCAACAATCAAAAGGTTTTTTGCCATGATGGACTTTGAAGTAAAAAACCGCTTCTCAGCGGCAGCAAATTAGAGCAAGAATAGGAAATTTTCCACCAACGGGGTTTTTTTCATTCAATTGTCGGGTCATCGAACCCGTATCGTCAGCTTGCTTTTGCCCTATATAATAATATATACAAAGACTACCGTCCGGGGGTTAAAAAATCCAGGATCTCCTGGCAGACCGATTGATCGCGGTAGACACGGCGATGTCCCAATCCTTCCGTGATTCGGAACTGTACCCGGGCCGATTTTCTTTCTCTGGTTGGAGCGGTGTCGGCGAGCGGTGTAATCTCGTCCGAGGCGTCGTGTATCCAAAGGATCGGAATCGATAATTGGGCTACCACCCGGTTGACTGAAAACCAGGCCACGGGGTGTCCGCTTTTGATCTCAATCAGTCGATCGATCTGCTTCATGATGTTGGGCCGCAAGGATAATGTGGACCTGAGTTGATCCAACGCGGAGCGCGTTTCGGTAGCGGGGGCAATCAAGACCAATTTTTCCGTTTGCCGGGGGGCCATCTCTTCGAGGGCTAGACTGATTGATAATCCCCCAAATGAATGGGCAATATATCCGTCTACGGGGCCCCACTGCTGCCGGATCTGTTGAATGAATTGTCGATACCTCAACGAGTGGATGCTTTTTCCCTCACTGGCTCCATGTGCCGGGGCGTCAAAGGCGATCACTTCTGCACCCCGCTTGACCAAGTCGGCAATTATGTGTGCAAAGTTTCGGGCAGAAGAGGAAAATCCATGCAAGATTAGGATCCGGGTATGACCACCAGCATTCCATCTCCAACCGCTACACCGATTGCCCGAATCGATCAATTCCAGTTTTTCAGTCTGCTCGAAGATCGAGGGGAGTGGTTTGGTGACTTTTATTCGTGGGGTAATGAACAGGTTGAAGGCCTGCCGAGCTGCCATCCGAGGCCAGCAATGGGCGCCCAACCAGAACCAGCATCGATAGAGTGTGAGCAATGGAAAGAGTTATGCGGGGTGAATGATGAAAGACAGACAAAGTTATCATCAATTCCATTCAACCATTCCCCCAATCCATTGTTTTCGTAATTTCGCGACCCAACAGCAAGCGCTACGATTTTATGTACAACATCACCTTTAAATTTGAACAACCCGGTTTGGAACCTCGCACGTTGATCGGAGTTGAATCCGGTCAGAGCCTGCTGGAGGTCGCCTTGAAGAACGATATTGATTTGCATCACAATTGCGGCGGTGTCTGTGCTTGTAGCACCTGTCACTTATACGTTCAACAAGGGGAGAAGCACCTCGAGGAGCTCAGCGACAAGGAAGAAGATTTCATCGACCGAGCCGTCAATCCCCGCCTTAATTCACGATTGGGTTGTCAGTGCCTGCTTCAGGAGGGTTCCGGTGACATCGTCGTCACTCTGCCCGATCAGACCCAATTCCTGGGCGAATAATACTATACCATGTCAACACATTTTGAACCACCGATCCATTGGGCCGATCACGAAGACATCGCCCTGAAACTCTATGAACGATTCGGGGATGAATTCGGGGAAAGCCGAATCTATCGGATCCGTTTCACCGACCTCTTGGAATGGGTACTGGAAATACAAGGCTTTGAAGGCACCCGGGAGCAATCGACCGAGGGGCACTTGGAAATGATCCAAAGTGCCTGGGTATACGAATGGCGGGATAACCAACGCTGATCTCAATTCCCTGATTTATCTTTATAGGCAGTAAGCCATGTCAAACGCCAACCTGCCCGCCCGCTTCCAATCCATCCGACATTTTGTGTTTGATATCGATGGGGTGCTGACCGATGGAACCATCTTCGTCATGCCCGATGGAGAACAAGTGCGTCGCATGAGCATCAAAGACGGATTGGCTCTTCAGCTGGCCCTTCGTGCTGACTACAACATCCTCATCATCTCTGGCAGTGCCCGTTCCGCTGTCGAAAGTCGGTTGCACAAACTGGGTGTTACGGATGTGCATTTTTCTGTATCGGACAAAGCGGGTTTTTTGTTGGCCAAGATTCAGGAATTGGGCTGGGACCCCGCACACACCTTGTATATGGGAGATGATCTGCCGGATCTGCCTGCCATGTCGTTGGTGGGACTGCCCACCTGCCCCCACGATGCTGCCCCCGAGCTTCAATCTATGGCCTCGTACATCTCACCCATCCAAGGGGGAATGGGTTGTGTTCGCGATGTGATCGAGCAAGTTCTTCGTCTGAACGATCATTGGAAATTACAATCCGGCATCACCTCCCGATAAGCCATGCAAAAATTCGCTGCCTTTCTTCGATTGATCCGCTGGCCGAACCTGGTTTTTATTGCACTCACACAAGGATTGGTATTTCTTTGTTTGATTCGCCCATTGTTTCCGTTTAGTGGACCTTATTCCGACTGGATGCTACTCTTGTGTTGGATCGGCGCCTCGGTATTGATCGCAGCAGCCGGGTATGTCATCAACGATTATTTCGACATCAACATCGACCAGGTCAATCGACCCGAAACCCAGGTCGTTGACCGAATCATTTCCCGACGCTGGGCCATGCTTTGGCATTTTATTTTAAATGTAGGGGGATTGGTCCTAACCGCACTCGCAGTCGACTGGTCTACGCATGCCTATCTCTGGTTTGCCAACGTTGGATGCGTGGCCTTGCTCTGGGTCTATTCAACAAGATTCAAGAAAACCTTGCTCGTGGGTAATGTATTGATTGCTGTGTTGACCAGTTGGACGATCCTCGTGATCTTCCTCTCGCAATTTACCTGGTCGGAACTGATCGGTCAATATTCCGAAGCACAGCAGAAACTCAGCCGCATCGTGATGTTGTATGCCGGGTTTGCGTTTGTAATCACCTTGATCCGAGAAGCCGTGAAGGACATGGAAGATCGCATCGGCGATGCCAAGGCCGGCTGCAAAACCTTGCCCATTGTCTGGGGATTTCCGGCGGCAAAAATGTATACCGCGGTGTGGACTGTTGTGCTGATCGTTGTGCTGCTCATCGTTCACGCGTACGTACTTCCCTTCGGTTGGTGGTGGGCATCGATCTATGCATTGTCTGCCTTAATCGCTCCCCTGGTAATTTTTCTAACCCGACTTATACCGGCTCAACAGCCCGATGATTTCAAACAACTCAGTCGCATTTTGAAATGGGTGATGTTGGCGGGTATTTTATCCATGAGTTTTTTTTATTTCTGGCTATGAATCCAATCTTACTTGCTTCCGGTTCTCCCCGAAGAAAACAACTGCTCGAATGGGCAGAGATCCCTTTTCGCATCGAAGTATCCAATACGCAAGAAGATTTCCCTCCAGATCTACCGATCGCTGAAATACCCATCTACATCGCTCGAAACAAAGCGATCGCCGTTCAGTCGGCCCATGCAACCGATGAGGTTATACTTGCCGCCGACACGATTGTGGTATTGGGCGATCATATTCTAGGTAAACCGGTACATCGGGAGGAAGCCATTAGCATGCTGTTAGCCTTGCAAGGAAGTCGGCATGAAGTGATCACGGGTGTTGTGATCCGTCAAGGCGATCGGGAGCTGGCTTTTTCCGACCGTACCCGGGTCGATTTCCATGAATTGACCGAATCCGAAATCGAGCATTATGTGGATGCCTATAAGCCATACGATAAGGCCGGCGCCTATGCCATTCAGGAATGGATCGGTGTAGTTGGTATCAAATCGGTGGAGGGCGATTTTTACAATGTGATGGGGTTGCCCGTGAGTCGGGTCGTACGCGCACTGCAGGATTTTTCTCGTCCATAACGGGTGTTTTTCACCGGGTAGATTTTTCACTTCACACTAGGTTCGCCATTTAGATCCGATGCGCGAACGATGGTTGCAAACTCTTTGGGCAAAGCAAGATTGGCGAGGTGTCCGGTTGCAGACGCATACAGGCCAGTTGGTCCATGTGCTTCATCCTGGATTTTGGAATGCCGATCAAGGCCCTGATTTCTTACAGGCTCAACTCTTTTTGGATCAAGTATTGTGGGTGGGTGCCGTTGAGGTGCATGTACGCACCTCGGATTGGTTTTTGCACCAACACACCCAAGATCCGAATTACCAATCTGTTGTCCTCCATGTGGTGTGGCAAATAGACCCTAGACATCCTGCCTTACCCACCTTGGAATTGTCGCGCTACTACTCCATTCCCCAATTGCGTGAATCGATCTTGCGGATGGGCGACGTGGCGATGTTGCCCTGTCATCGAATCATGCGCCCGGTACCAGATTGGTTGTGGGCCGATTGGCGGGATGATTTAATAAATCAACGGCTCGAGCGAAAAGGTTCTACGAACCGGGCATTCGATCGGATTGGTTTGCGCCGGTCATTAGCCCGTCAATTGGGAGCTTGGATCAACCGCGACGTATTTGAATCGATCAATGCTTCTATTCCTGATTCATTGTTGTTGACGCTGCGGCTAGATCATTTGGCCATTACCGCGTTGTATCTGGGACAAGCGGGCCTATTGGCAGGCGGATTTCAAGATGATTATCCAACAGAACTTGCCCGCGTGTATGACCATATCCGAAATCAATATGTGTTGAACCCGCCTTATCGGCAATTACTCTGGATGAGACAACGTCCCGCTTCCGATCCGGGTTATCGGCTTGCCCAACTCGCCATGTTGATCCATTTGGGATGGGATGATCCATCCTATTGGCAAACGGATGATTTTCTAGACTTGGCGCGAAATCTTGCGCGCATCGATGTGCATGCCTTTTGGAAGGAACGACGAAATCTGGATGGAGTGCCCATTAATCGAAAGGAGTATTTCAGCAATAGGGTGGTTGAGGGATTGCTCATCAATATCTGGGCATGGATGCATCCGACCAATCCGGGAATCCAGGAACGTTGGACTCGTTTTTGTTATGAAGACAACCGCATAACACGTTTGTATGCGTATTTGGAGATCCAGAATCCAACGGCTGCGGATTCACAGGCACTACTGGAGTTGAATCATCAGTTTTGTTTGCATCGTCGATGTGGTTCCTGCGCATTGGCGAGCTACTGGATTCAGGACCAGGCACCCCAGTCGATCTGAACTTCGATCTCGGGATGTAAGCTCAACCGCACGGGACAGGTGTCTCCGATCTTTTTCAGGATATCGATGGTTCGAGGGTCGAGCTCTTGAAGGGGGCTGGGAATTTCAAACACGAGGTCGATGCGGGCGATACGTCTTGGGGCACCAGCCATCGTTTTGGTTACGTTTACGTGGATTCCGTTTAGGTCAAAGTCGAGGGAACGGGCTTTGATGCCCATGACGGTCACCATACAGGTCGCTAAGCTGGTAGCGGTCAGGTCGGTAGGGGAGAATCGCTGTCCCAATCCGTGGTTATCCGTAGGGGCGTCGGTCTCAATGGGTGAACCACTGGCCAAATGCGTGCAGATCGTCCGGAGTTGTCCGGTATATTCAACGGTCGATGTCATGAGCTGGTTTTGCTGTAAATTTACACCACACATTTCGTCATGCGCATTCAAGTCTTTGTTTTATCTATTTGCTGTCTGTTGATTCAGGGAGCCTATGCTCAACGGTCAGCGCCCAAGCCGGCCACTAAAAAAGAACTGAAAAAACAACACATCAATCAACTGATCCGCCAAGCCGAGGAGGGTACGTTGGTCTATCGAAACCACCACATTTTTGGGGTTGAGGGCAAAAGCTTGGGGTATGGTATTTTCTATGAGTACGGTCAAATGAAAAGTCAGCGCAAAACCAATCTGTTTCGGCTGGACCTGACCGAGATCAAAGACCGGAAGGAAGACAAAGTACAGAATACGGCGAACGGATTCATCTTCTTCGGCAATCCGTATATCTATGGGAAGGTCAATAATTTTTATCAGGCCAGTTTGGGATTTGGTCAGCAAGTGGTACTCGGACAAAAAGGAAATAAGAACGGCGTATCGGTGACGGGTATTTACTCGGGTGGTTTGGCGTTGGGCTTGCTCAGGCCTTATTATTTGCAAGTACTGGATCCGGTAACGAACCAAGAAAAATTCATTAAATATTCAACGGCCGACAGTGCTTTGTTTTTAGGCAATACGATTCTGGGGGGTGGTGGTATTGGTAAAGGATGGGGGGAAATGAAAATGAAACCTGGTCTATTTGCCCGCACCGCACTTCGGTTCGACTATGGTCGGTTTAACGAAGCGGTTTCGGGCGTGGAAATTGGACTCACCGCTGAGTATTTTACCCAAAAGATCCCCATTCTAGCGGGCCCGTACGACCGCAATTTCTTTTTCCAGGGTTATGTGTCGCTCTTGTTTGGCAGACGCAAATAAGCGGGTTAATTTCGCTGCATGATCGAATTGCCGGTTGTTCCTGCTGAAAATGCCCGTCCCAAAAAACCGGATTGGCTTCGCGTCAAACTTCCCATTGGCGAAAATTATAAGCACGTACGTGGGTTGGTCGACACCCACAAACTCCACACGATTTGTGAAAGTGGCAATTGCCCGAATATGGGCGAATGCTGGGGGGCCGGTACGGCAACCTTCATGATTCTCGGTAACATTTGCACACGCAGCTGCGGATTTTGTTCCGTTGCAACTGGCCGACCGTTGCCGGTGGATTGGGATGAGCCACAACGCGTAGCGGAGGCCATTCATCTGATGAAAGTGAAACATGCCGTGATTACATCGGTTGACCGAGATGAATTGCCCGATGGTGGTTCCATCATTTGGTACAACACGATTCATGCAGTCAAGCAATTAAATCCTGACACCACACTGGAAACCTTGATCCCTGACTTCAAAGGGCATAAAGATGAGATTCAGCGCGTGATCGATGCCGCGCCGGAAGTGGTATCGCATAACATCGAGACCGTCGAGCGTTTGACCCGACAAGTGCGGATCCAAGCCAAATACTGGCGCAGCATGGAAGTAATCCGTACGCTGAAAGAAGGTGGAATGCGTACCAAGAGCGGAATCATGCTCGGTTTGGGGGAAGAAAAAAAAGAAGTGATGCAAACACTCCGTGACCTCAAAGCAAACGGGTGCGATGTGGTCACGATCGGTCAGTATTTGCAGCCTACCAAAAAGCACTTGCCGGTTCATCGGTTTGTGCATCCCGATGAGTTTGCTGAATTCCGGGAATATGGATACGAAATCGGATTGGATTATGTGGAAAGTGGTCCTTTGGTCCGCTCTTCTTATCACAGCGAAAAACACGTGATTCCGAACTATGGGCGGGATCAATGGTTGGCTCAAAAACAAGCTTAAGTTGCGTACCACCCTGCTTTTATTCGTTTTGATTCCCAATGCAGTTTTTGCTCAGTGGAATTGGCAACAAATGGACACGGCCTATGGCGAATTGCCCCCATCCATGCACGTATACCGAACTCAAGATCCGGTATCCGGTAAGCCCAACGTTGCGTTTTATGTGGTGGCGGACCTGCAGGATTCCCAATTGGATTTTCGTTCCGATACCAGTTACAAACGCCGGCTGACCCCATTTCAATTTCAAGAAAAACTACAAGCTCCCTACTTGGTCGTCAACACCAGTTTTTTTTCTTTCACGACTCATCAGAACCTAAATATGATGATGGATCGGGGAGTAATGACTGCTTATAACGTGCACAGCATTCCGGCCAAGGGAAAAGACAGTTTGAAATTCCGTCATCCATTGGTGGCAACATTGGGTATTACTTCGAATCG
>DFST01000100.1 GCA_002378975.1 Chitinophagaceae bacterium UBA3430 | reverse complement strand
CCTACAAATAATTTGGCTTTATTTTGTCGCTCATGTCGTTCTTGTCGTCCATGCCGAAGACCTTACGCTGGGTGCTGCAAGTGGGAGGGATCTTCTTATTGATCTTTACCCTCTATCGCGTCTCGGTGTTTCTGGCTTTTCGTGCATCTGATCTAACGTTCTCTGCCGCCATTCCCTCCTTTGTTTATGGGGTGCGATTTGATCTTCGCTGGATCGCCGCGATGTTGTTGCCGGTTACCTTGCTGAGCATTCGACCGCAGTGGTCGCCTTTTTTTTCCGAACGCAACAAGCGGATCTGGACCACCTATCTCGCCATCATCACGTTGATTGTTTTCTTCTTTTTCGCGGCTGGATTTGGAAGCTTTTCCTACAACCGAACCCCACTGGATGCGGGAGCCATGAACTTTGTGGAAGATTTTTCGATCTCCATCACGATGATCTGGGAAACCTATCCGCTTTTGTGGATGTTGGCCGGCCTGGCAATGTCGGTCTGGTTTCTGCGTTGGATGTATCACCGCGTGCATTGGCAAGTGGTGAGTCAGACCGACGGGAAAGGCATTCTGCATCAGCCTCGCTATTTTCTCTACTCCAGTTTCGGTTTGCTGTTGTTGATCTATGGAAGTTTGTCGATGCGTCCGTTGCAGCGCGACGACAGCTTTCAATTGCCCAGCAGTTTTTTAGCTTATCTCGCCGTAAATCCATTGCAGAATTTTGCTACTACTTGGCGGCTGCGCCAGGATCCGGAGAAGGATATTCCCAATGTACGTCGTGGTATCCCCTTGGTTCGTGATTGGATGGGGCTGACCAATCGGGCAGACCAAGGGTTGCATCGCGTGGTGGGTCCACGTAGTACAGCTTTTGAGAGCCGGCCAAACATCGTCTTGGTACAATGCGAGTCCTTCAGCATGTACAAAAGTTCCATGAGTGGCAATCCGCTGAATGCAACGCCTTTTTTTGATTCACTGAGCCATCAGGGTATTTTCTTTGATCGTTGTTTCGCGCCTCATTTTTCGACTGCCCGGGCCTTGTTTGCGATTTTATTTGGAATCCCCGATGTGCAATTCTTTCGCTTCTCGTCCCGAAACCCCCAATCTATAAAGCACCGCACCTTGGTCAATCAGCTCGAGGGATACAGCAAGCATTATTTTTTATCGGGTAGTCCCGAATTCAACAATTTTAAAGGGATACTCGCCAACATCAACGGCCTGCAGATGCATACCGATGATTTTTTCAAAGGTGAAAAATTGAATGTATGGGGCGTGAGTGATCGGGAGCTTTTATTGCAATCACTACAGGAATTAAGTCGGCAGCCCGATCCCTTCTTTGCCTATATACAGACGGCCGGGAATCATCGACCCTTCCAAAAGAGCATACCGAAAAACGACACGACCTTTAGAAGGGTGGAATTGCCGGTAGATAGCTTGCTGAAATACGGATTTGAATCCAACGATGAATTCAATTCATTTCGATACACCGATCATTGTTTTCAGCAGTTTATCGAAGCGGCTCGCAAAGAACCGTTCTTCTCCAATACCTTGTTTGTATTTGTAGGCGATCATGGGGTGGCCGGCGATGCCCGCTCGGTTTATCCCGCCTTATGGACCGAACAGCGGCTAACCGATCAACATGTGCCGCTGCTGTTTTACGCCCCTCAGTTATTGGCCCCGGCCCGACGGTCGGAAGTTGTTTCACAGATCGATGTGCTGCCCACCTTACTGGGAATGCTCAACCAACCGAGTGAGCATTACACGTTGGGACGTGATTTATTGGCGCCAGACAAGAAAAATGATTTTGCCTTTTTAACCAATACAACTGATCGGATCGGGATGGTGACCAACGATCAGTTTTTCTCCCGCAATGTGAACTCCGGGGAAGAAATTCTGTTGCCGCTCAATGCGACCACTGCCCGTCAAACGATGGCCCAACAAGATTCGATCCGACAAAAATTGTCCTTGATCACGCAGGCCTATGCCGATCTGGCGCGCTTTCTGCTTTTTCACAACTCGGGTAACTAATTGCTACACCCGTTCAGCCACCAGAATCAATCGGGGCGATTGCGCAGCATCGTAGGGTCTTAATTGATAATCGCCGAACAATTCGCGGATGCGCAGTCCTTCGATTTTCAACATCCGTTGAAAATCGGCCAATTCGAATTTGGCGACCTTTTCCTGGAATTGCAGCGGGGTTGGTCGGGAGGCAATTTGAATCTCGATCTCTTTGTAGTAATGATGGGCATCTTCCCAGCGTCGAATGGTGTACTGTGCATCATCAATGATTCGCTGTTCCTCGGCGACCAATTGTTGCGTAACCCAACGACTATTTAAGTAATCAATCACCAGCACGCCGTGTTCGTCCAATGCCTGCGACATGGTATGCAGGGCTGCTTGATGCTCGGTGTCCGAATCAAAATAGCCAAAGCTGGTAAACAGATTCAGGACCACATCAAACACGCAATCTTGTATGGGCTCGCGCATGTCGTGTACGGCGAATGCTAATTGGTTTCGTTCAAATTGTTTGGCAAAAAGTATGTTCTCAGGTGCGATGTCAATGCCCAATACATCAAAACCCAGTTCAGCCAGGCAGATGCTGTGTCTGCCTTTGCCGCAGGCCAGGTCCAGGATCCGCGACGCCGGAGCCAGTCTCAGATGGTCGGTAATTGCTTTGATAAAGGCCTGAGCTTCCGAATCGTCTCTGTCTTGATACAATCGATGATAATACGGGGAATTGAACCAAGATTCGAACCAAGCGGCTTGCTGCATGCTGCAAAACTAGTCGTATGGCGTAATTTCAGGCCTCAATTCTGAATATGTCCCTGATCAAGAGCATTTCCGGCATCCGCGGCACCATCGGCGGCCTGCCCGGTGAAAACCTGACCCCCCTGGATGTGGTCAAATTCACGGCGGCCTATGGTTCGTTACTAAAAGAGAAGCAACCCCGCCCATCCGTGGTGGTTGGTCGCGACGGACGAATCAGCGGGCCCTTGGTGCATTCCCTCGTGGTACAAACGCTGATCGCTTTGGGCATCGATGTGATCGATCTCGGTGTTTCTACCACCCCCACCGTGGAATTTGCCGTGGTGGAGGAAAAGGCAACCGGGGGCATCATCCTGACGGCCAGTCACAACCCCCGTCAATGGAATGCATTGAAACTGCTGAATGAACAGGGTGAGTTTCTGTCGGCCGAAGCCGGTAAAATAGTATTGGAGATTGGAGAGAAATCCCAAATGTACTTTGCGTCCGTGGATGAGTTAGGCACCGTACGTTCCGATGAAACTTATTTGCAAAAACACATCGCGGCCATCTTGAATTACCCGTTGGTGGATGCACCTGCCATTGCCGCTGCCCATTTTAGTGTGGTCGTAGATGCGATCAATTCATCGGGGGCGATCTATGTACCCGCTTTATTGAACGCCTTGGGCGTTCAGCAGGTGACGGTACTCAACGAAGCCCTCACCGGTGATTTTGCACACAATCCCGAACCCTTGCCCGAACATTTGACTGAATTGTCCAAGGCCGTGGTGGATCAACAAGCGCATTTGGGAATCGCGGTCGATCCGGACGTAGACCGACTTTGTTTTGTGAATGAAGATGGCAGTTTGTTTGGCGAAGAATACACCTTAGTAGCCGTAGCAGATCACATCTTGTCAAACCGATCGGGCAATACCGTCAGCAACATGAGCAGCACTGCAGCCCTCAAAGTATTGACGCGTCAATATGGGGGCGACTATCATGCCGCTGCCGTAGGCGAAGTGAATGTGGTTAGCAAGATGAAAGCCGTGCAAGCAGTAATCGGCGGAGAAGGCAATGGGGGGGTCATCGTGCCCGATTTTCATTATGGCCGCGATGCATTGATTGGCATCGGCTTGTTTCTGACCTTATTGGCTAAACGGAAATTATCCATGACCGCCCTGCGAGCTACTTACCCGGAATTTCATATCTCAAAGAACAAGATCGATCTGCAGCCAGGATTGGATCTCGCTGCGCTCTTTTCGAAGATTCAAGCGAAGTATGTCGGACAGCCCATGCTAACTGAAGACGGACTCCGCATTGAATTTGGCGATGATTGGGTGCACTTACGCGGTTCCAACACTGAGCCGATTATCCGCATTTATGCGGAGAGTACGACACCCGATGCTGCACGCGACCTGGCACAACGGTTGATGGCGGATATTCAGGGGCTGGTCTGATTCGTATCTTTGCCACCGACATGAAACGGATCTATCTCGATAATGCAGCCACTACCTCGCTAGACCCGGAGGTGCTTCAGTCCATGATGCCCTACTTGACGGAGCAATTCGGGAATCCCTCCTCAATCTATTCCTACGGACGCGAAAGCCGGCTGGCTATCGAAAATGCCCGTAAATCCGTTGCTCGATCCTTAAACGTTTCCCCCGGTGAGATCTTTTTCACCAGTGGAGGAACAGAGAGCGACAACATGGCGATCTACACGGCGGTTCATGACTTGGGCTGTCGGGTGATCATTACATCCCCCATTGAGCATCATGCCGTATTGCATGCTGCAGAACGCCAGATCAAGGATGGACACGCCCAAATAAAATACGTCGGATTAACACCCAATGGCCACATCGATCTGAATCATTTGCGCATCTTGCTCCAGGAGACCCCGGAAAAATGCTTGGTGACGCTCATGCATGCCAATAATGAGATCGGCAATCTGCTGGATCTGGAGGCGGTGGCAGATTTATGTGTTGAGTTCGGCGCGATCTTTCATTCGGATACCGTACAAACTGTTGGGCATTTGCCTGTCGATCTGAGTCATCCCGGAATACATTTTGCTACGGGAGCCGGGCATAAATTTCACGGACCCAAAGGGGTTGGCTTGCTTTACATCAGTAAGGAAGTTCAAGTCCGACCCCTCATTGAGGGAGGTGGTCAGGAACGCAACATGCGCGCAGGTACCGAAAATCTGTACGGCGTGGTGGGCTTTGCCAAAGCGCTTGAGTTAGCGATTACCCATTTGGAAACCGATCGTGCCCATATCTTGTCGTTGAAATCCTATTTGATGCAACGCTTACAAGAATTGGGTGATGTTCGTTTCAATGGCGATGCGGACGGAGCTTGTTTGTATACTGTGCTGAATGTCTCTTTCCCGCGGACGGAGACCACCG
>DFST01000130.1 GCA_002378975.1 Chitinophagaceae bacterium UBA3430 | reverse complement strand
CCCGATACAGAAATACACAGCGTTGCCGATCGGAACATAAACAATACTCCACACGAGTATCAACTGGTCGATACCGATGCAAACATTCAAGCATTGATCGCTGAATTACAGAAACACGATGAGATCTGCTTTGATACCGAAACAACGGGTATTGATGCCAATCAGGCTGAACTGGTTGGATTGAGTTTCTCCGTTCAATCTGGATCCGCTTGGTATGTTCCCTGTCCGGCTGATGCCGAACAAGCCCGAACACGGATTCATCAATTTAAGCCGCTGTTTGAGGATGTACAGAAGAAATGGGTAGGACAAAACTGCAAATACGATCTGCTCATATTGAAATGGTTGGGCATTGAAGTTGCCGGACCCATATTCGATACCATGCTAGCGCACTACGTAATCGAACCCGATGGAAAACACGGGATGGATGCCCTCAGTGAAAAATACCTGGGTTACGAACCCATCCACTTGGTCGATCTGATTGGAAAGAAAGGAAAGAATCAAGGCAGCATGCGCGATGTAGAACCGGAGAAGATAAAAGAATATGCCGGCGAAGATGCAGACATCACACTGCAACTCAAACACAAACTTGAGCCGCTTCTGGAAGAGAAAGAGGTGGTACGCGTTTTTGAAGAAGTAGAAAACCCGCTGGTCAAAGTATTGGCCGATATGGAATTTGAAGGGATCCGCATAGATGTAAATTTTTTGCAAGACTATTCCAAGGAATTAGAACGGGATGCGAATGCAGCTGAAGAGCGCGTGTACAAGAATGCGGGCGTACGATTCAACTTGGGGTCGCCCAAGCAATTGGGAGAAGTGTTGTTCGATAAACTCAAACTCGATCCCTCGGCCAAAAAAACAAAGACCGGACAGTATCAAACAGGTGAAGACGTATTGCTCAAGCTCGCCGCGAAAGGACATGACATCGTCGACTCAATCCTGACCTTCCGCGAGCTTACCAAATTGAAATCGACCTACGTCGATGCCCTGCCGCAATTAATCAATCCGAAAACCGGACGCGTACATACCACCTACGGGCAGGCAGTAGCGGTAACCGGACGATTGGCCAGCAACAACCCGAATATGCAGAACATTCCGGTGCGCACCGATCGAGGTAAAGAAATCCGAAAAGCATTCATTCCCCGAGATGCCGATCACATTTTGATTTCAGCCGACTATTCCCAAATTGAATTGCGCATCGTCGCAGCCATCAGTGGTGATCCGAATATGTGTGCAGCTTTCCGCTCCGGCACCGACATCCACACCGCAACCGCTGCTAAAGTTTATAACGTGGCAGAGTCCGAAGTAACCAAAGAAATGCGCTACAAAGCGAAGAGTGTCAACTTCGGAATCATTTACGGACAAGGAGCATTCGGACTGGCTGATAATCTTGGCATCTCTAGAACCGAGGCCAAAGAGATCATCGACAATTATAAAAAACAATTCGCCGGCATTCAACAATACATGGATGAAACCATTGCATTTGCGAAGACTCACGGATACGTGGAAACATTGATGGGAAGAAAGCGCTGGTTGAAAGACATTCAATCCTCCAATTTCACCGTGCGCGGTTTTGCCGAACGAAATGCCATCAATTCACCCATTCAGGGAACAGCAGCCGATATGATCAAGTTAGCGATGAAAAAGCTGCATGATGAAATGAAAAAGGCTAACCTGAAAAGTCGTATGATCTTACAGGTACACGATGAATTGGTATTCGACGCACACCGCAGCGAGGTCAATGTACTGAAGCCGATGATCCTTGATTGCATGCAATCGGCCCTGCCTCTACCCAACGAAGTTCCCGTGATCGCCGAGTGTGGCGAAGGGAATAATTGGTTGGAGGCGCACTAAGTCACCCATAAATTATTGATTGTTCCGCTCCCGGAATTGCCCACCGCCGGGGCCACCGGGACCGCCCATGCCACGTGGACGCATGCTGGGCTGGATTTTCTCTTTCCAAATACCAAATTCTTCCTTTGACAATACGGCCTCGATGATGGCATCTTGCGCATCTGAGAATTTCTTCATTTCTGCCATCATCAGCTCGCGATCAGGCATCCCACCACCGCTCATCATTTCCTGACGCTTGGCATCCTGTGCTTTGAACAATACTTTCAATGCGGTATCAACGGCCGATAAGCGTTGAGTATCCAACTTAAAGGCGCTATCTAACTTAGAGGTGATTCGTTTGACCCGCTCTTCCATGGTCACGCGCTGACCAAAACCTCCCTGTGCAGAAACTGCACCGATAGAAAATAGAGTTCCAATGATTAGTACAAGGAGGAGTTTTTTCATGACAACTTTTTTGTTACAACGAATTTCTGTCTTTTTTTGAATTCCACCTGTTAAAATAAGGGCAGGTCAGCATTCTGAGGTATCTTGCCAAGCTAAATCTCCTCAAATGGAATATTACAAACTGGTGGCGGTTTCCGGATTGCCCGGACTCTTTGAATTGTTGAGCAGCAAAAACGACGGCGCGATCGTGCGCGGACTGGATGACGAACAGACCCGCTTTGCAGCCAATCGTAGTCACCAATTCTCTCACCTCGAGAGCATCGAGGTCTTCACCCAAGGAGAAAACACAAACCTCATCGAGGTTTTTCAAGCCATGGATAAAGCCGGCAAACCACTGCCAAATGAAAAAGATCCAGCTGCCGTGAAAACCTATTTTCAAGCCGTATATCCGTCATTCGACTTTGAACGCGTGTATGCCAGTGACCTGAAAAAGATGGTCCGTTGGTTCGCCGCACTGAAAAAACACCAAGTTGAATTGAAATTAAGCGAACAAGAATCGACCGAAGAGAATGAATGATGTATGAGTAGCCGCATTGAGAAAACTCCGCGTCAATTATTACCAGAATCATTTGTTCTTCAGTCTTGGGAAGAACTGGCTCCTTATTTTGAAGAACTGGAACAGCGCAACATCGCCTCGGTACAAGACTTGGAAAAATGGTTGAAAGACGCCAGCGAACTGGAGTCGGTAATCAGTGAAGATGCTTCTTGGAGACAGATCCGAATGACCTGCGATACGCAGGATCCAAAACTCGCTGAATCATTCGAGTTCTTCATGACCCAAATTCAGCCCAAGATCCAACCCGTAGCCGACCGGTTGAACCGAAAGCTGCTCGATTCACCCTTTGCCAAAGAACTTGATTACGATCAATACTTCACGTACCTGCGAAATGTCCGCAAGAACATCGATCTATTTCAAGAGTCCAATATTCCCATTCAAGCTGAACTGAATGTAGCCCAGCAAGAATACAGTGTGATCGCTGGTAAAATGTCGGTCGAAGTCAATGGTCAAGAGTATACACTCCAACAGGCGGCAAAATTTTTAGAAGATCCCGATCGATCGCTGCGTGAAATGGTCTACCACAAAATCGCTCAGCGCCGTCAAGCAGATCGGGCATCGTTGGATCAACTATTCGATCGACTGCTGGAACAAAGAAATCAACTGGCGCTCAATGCCGGATTTACCGATTACCGCGCTTATCGATTCATGGAGCTGGGTCGATTTGATTATACGCCAGCCGATTGCACCACATTCCATCAGGCTGTTCGAGAGAACGTTATGCCCTTGGTAGACCAACTGCTGGAGAAAAAACGACAGGAATTGGGCGTGGATCGATTGAAGCCCTGGGACCTCGAGGCAGAACCGATCGGCATTCAGCCACTCCGCCCGTTCGAAAAAGGCAGCGACCTGATCGAAAAAACGATCGATTGCTTACGCACATTGGATCCTTTTTTCAGCGAATGTTTATCGACCATGAGGGAAATGGGTCGATTGGATGTAGAAAGTCGGAAAGGAAAAGCGCCCGGCGGATACAATTGTCCCCTGGCTGAAACCGGCGCCCCCTTCATCTTTATGAATGCGGCAGGCACGCTAGATGATGTGACCACCATGGTACACGAAAGCGGACACGCCGTTCATTCTTTTCTCTGTCACCCACTGGCCCTCAACGGATTCAAAGAATATCCCACGGAGATCGCTGAAGTAGCCAGCATGAGCATGGAACTATTCACGATGGACCACTGGTCGGTCTTCTTCCCAAATCCAACGGAGTTAAAGCGGGCCAAACAACAACAACTGGAACGCGTGATCACCTTGTTTCCTTGGATCGCCACCATCGACGCGTTTCAACATTGGCTCTATTTGCATCCAGGCCACTCAATATCCGAACGAGAAGCCGCTTGGTTAGAAATTCTCAATGCGTATACATCGTCCGTCATTGACGTATCGGGCGCTGAAGAATATCGTGCGTTTTTGTGGCAACGACAACTGCATCTGTTTGAAGTACCCTTCTACTACATTGAATACGGCATCGCTCAATTGGGTGCGATCGGCATGTGGCAACAATATCAGCAAGACCCTAAAGCCGCATTAATGAATTATCAACAGGCATTGAAAGCAGGAGGCACGCGGACATTGCCGGAGTTGTTCAAGTTAGCCGGACTTTCATTTGACCTTTCACCCGCACACATTGGCGGGTTGATGCAGTTCGTAAAAGGGGAGTTGGAAAAACTCGATCACTGACAAGATCGACAAACACCCGACACAACCATCTCAACTTGATTTATGGTGTAACCGCGAGGCAACTTGACGGAAGGCGTGACCACTTCATCCAAGCAAAAGGTATTATCGCACTGTTTGCAAACAAAGTGAATGTGATGATCGTGATGATGGCCCGAAGCACAATCGTCCTTACACAACGCATAGCGCATAGCGTTGTCTTTTGTCGGAATGGAATGAACCAATCCTTTGTCAACGAATGCTTGCAAGGTTCGATAGATTGTTACCCGATCAAATCGATCGCCAACTTTTTTTTCAATATCGGCATGCGCCAAGGCTCCTTTGCGCGCGAGAAAAAGTCCGAGGATCTCTTTTCGTCCGTCGGTCACACTCAATGCGTGTGCTTTGAGCAGCGAGAGCACTTCCGGGTGTTGCTTGGCCGACATGCAGTTATTTTTTCAGGGGTGGGTTTTTAAAAAGTTCCCGGGCCGATTCGATCAGATCATCGATCTCGGAGGGTTTGAGTCCGTCCACCACTTTTCGAACATCGCCATTCTGATCAATCAAGGCCCAGAACTGGGTATGCAAAAAATCATCTTCGATGTTGGCTGGATTGTTTGCCGGATCGTCAATCGTATAGCTGACCCGAGCAGCGGTGTACAAACTATCTTTTCTTCCCGTCACAAAAATCCATCGCTTGGTATCCACTTTTAGGGAGTCGCTGTATTTCTTCATCTGCGGAACGGAGTCGGTCTCCGGATCGCAGGTATGAGATAGGATGCGAAAGTTTGGCTCATCCTTGAATGCTTCATAGACGGTACGCATGTTGTTATTCATGCGCGGGCAGATTCCTTTGCAAGTGGTAAAAAAGAACTCAGCCACATATACTTTACCCGTGAAGTCTTTTTCCGTTACTGCTTGCCCGTCCTGGTTGGTAAACCGGAACGGCCGAACAAAACTAACCGGATTGACTTTGGGCTGCGAAAAGCCTGGAATCAACTGAATCAGCATCAAATAAAAAAGTCCGACCAGTACGGCAAAAAATGTCAAATATGTCCAACCTTTCTTTGTCATAATAAGACACAAAGGTACATCCCTGGAGGTAAATTTTGCAACAGAGTTGCTTATTTGTAGCTTTGAACGATGTTTGGAAAGATCAACTGGGATGCATTGGGGATTAGCGCCTCCTTGGCTTGCGCAATTCATTGTGCCATTATGCCGTTGTTTTTTACCTCCCTGCCTCTTTTTGGTGTCAACATCATCCACAATCTCTGGTTCGAAGCAAGTATGATCGGTTTGTCAATTGCCATTGGCACGTATTCGCTCTGGCACGGTTTCCGTCGGCACCACCACAGTTTTCAACCTCTGTTCTTTTTTTATATCGGTAGTGCCCTTTTGATCGCCAAACAATTCTTCTTGCAATACGAGGTTTGGCTGTTGATTCCGGCAGTGGTGTTGATTCTCATCGCGCATGTCCGGAATTATCGGGCTTGTCGAGTACACGATCATGCGCATGCGGAAGATTGCGCGCATTAAGGTTGAGAGGATGGGAGATGGGGGCTGAGGTAGAAAATTTAACGTTCAAGGATGAGATAACCAGCTGTAAGAAAGAAAATAGACTACCTAAACATATGAAAATAGTATCCAGCACCTTAATCCTGCTTTTCCTCTTCTCATTCAAAGGCCTTACACAGGAACCAGAGATTCGGGCACTTTTACAAAAGCAGACCGAAGCCTGGAATCGAGGAGATGTAGTGGGATTTATGGAAGGATATTGGAAGAACGATTCCCTGATGTTCATCGGTAAATCGGGCATCACCTATGGCTGGCAACAGACATTGGACAATTACAAAAAGGGGTATCCGGATAAAACGGCGATGGGCTTTTTAACCTTCACATTCATCGAATTGAAGCCGCTCTCCAAGAAATATTTCTCAGTCGTTGGAAAATGGCACCTAAAGAGAAGCATCGGCGACCTGGGCGGACACTACACGCTGTTGCTAAAAAAGATAAAAGGAAAGTGGGTAGTGATTTCGGATCACAGCAGTTAGTCGATGGGAGGTGGTGGTTTGAGCAAAAACAAGATCATCGCAACCCCCTCAATCTATTTAAGTAGCGTATCAACATAAAAAAGGCAGTGGCTACACCTACATAGTAGATCATGCATGCCCACAAAGGATACTGCTCCGGAAATGCAAGTCCGAAATAAAATCCGGCGGTAGCAGAAGCAATCATCCAAACCAAGGTCCAGGCCAAGGCATTGATGATGCGGGCAAAAAAGCGACTTATTTGTGGATCCCAGCCTTGTTCCATCGTTAGGTATTCGAGGTTGTAACACCTGGTAGTGCCGAATGTTTAAAGAATCCTGATTTTGTCGAATTCACTCCTTGGTCCGGCAAATACATTAAAGTCGACCAAATGACTAATTCCGTCAACTCGCCCCCGATCATTGTGCTGCCAAAACATCCACGATCGGTTCAATCGGGGGGCAAAAGATTTATAATAATGAGCAACCCAAATCGGCTGTTCCGGAAATTGATCTTCTAAATAGGTTGTATAGAACCTTGAACCCGCATAAAGTATCGGTTTGACTCCATAATGCTTCTCGATCCGCTTGATCCATTTACGAACGCCATCTACCATGCGTGCTGGTGAAACCCCATCCAATTCTTCGATATCTAATACTGGAGGGAGATCGCCCGGCTGTAATCGAACTTGGCGAATAAAAGCATTAGCTTGAGCTACTGCATCTTGGCGGGCACGAAAGTAATGATAGGCCCCACGAACAATGCGGGTTTGCTTCACAGCTTTCCAGTTTCTCGAAAAAAATGGATCGACACGATTTTCCCCTTCCGTCGCCTTGATAAAGCAAAAATCAATGGCGATTGAATCTACACGCATCGCTGAAACCAAATTCCAATTGATCCATCGCTGGTAGCGCGAAACATCAATTCCATGTACCCGATAGTTTTTAGGCATATTAATCCCAAAAGCGCTATATCGAACCATTTCAAGGCGCGGACGACAAAAGTGGTTCCATCCAAAAATTAGGGCGGCTGCCATTACGAATACCGTAACAATGAGATAAGGCAGAAATCGCCTGGATCGTTTTTTCTGTGCCATGGGGATAAGCAGCCAGGATTAGGGGACTATGCGCAGCTTTGCATACAGCAACATGATCTTCTTCTCCCCGTTGTGCTCAAACCGAACCGTGGCGATGGGATTGTGTGCCGAACCTTCCATTTTGATCACATCCCCAAATCCGAATTTCTGATGCTCCACTTTTTGCCCCACTTGCAAGTCGGTCGTGTCGCTCGGCTCAAAATTGGTTGAAGGCACGTGCTCCACCACTTTGGGTGTAGCCGGCTTTACGGGTTTCCAATTGGCTGGCTCCGAATTAATTTTTTCCTGGTAATATGAACTGGCTTGGGATTGAGGCCGACCGGAATCGCCGTCATCCGACGTTTTCCATCCACGCATTCGTTGTCCGGCCGAAGCGCCGCCCCATCGACTTCCGGGTGTTGCCGAATGGCCCATCGATGATTTCTCGACTCGATCAGCGGGAATCTCATCCAAGAATCGACTGGGATCATTTTGTACCAACTGTCCAAATCGATAGCGCGTATTCGCGTAACTGATCCACAAACGTTCTTTGGCTCGGGTAATCACTACATAAAACAAACGCCGCTCTTCTTCCAACTCTTCCCGCGTATTGATCGCCATGGCATTGGGAAAAAGCATCTCTTCCAATCCCACCGCAAACACCCCCCGAAACTCGAGGCCTTTCGCCGCATGGATCGTCATCATCTTCACCGTGTCCGCATCGGCATCGGTTTGATCGGCATCGGTCAATAACGTGATTTGCTGTAAATAAGAACCCAAACTCTTGTCGACCAACTCGCCATCCTCATTGTCCGGACTCTCCGTCCATTCCTTGATGGAGTTCAGTAACTCCTGAATATTCTCATACCGTTGAACACCCTCGGTGCTTTTGTCATTGAATAGCTCTTTCACCAGATTGGTCTGCTTGCCCACATGAAAAGCCAAGTCATAAGCATTGCTGTTTGGTGCCATGCTTTGGAAGCTTCGGATCATGGTTACAAAATCTTCCAATGCGGTCAGCGTACCAGCCCGAAAGCCATGATCGCGCGCTTGCTGCAAGACCTCCCAGACAGATGCATTCCCGGTGTTCGCCAACAGGATCAGTTTATCCATGGTCGTCTTGCCAATTCCACGAGCCGGATAATTGATGATCCGCTTCAGCGCTTCTTCGTCGCGGGGATTGACCACCAGCCGCAAATAGGCAACCAGGTCCTTCACTTCTTTGCGCTGATAGAAACTGACGCCGCCATAGATCGTGTACGGAATGCCCATCCGACGAAGCGCCTCTTCAAACGCTCGACTCTGTGCATTGGTGCGATATAAGATGGCAAATTCTTTGTTCTGATAATGAGCACGCAACTTGAACTCCTGAATGGTATCCGCTACGAACTTGCCCTCGTCGTTGTCGGTCATCGTCCGCATCTGGCGAATCTTCTCACCGGCCTGATTATCGGTAAAAAGTACTTTTTCGATCTGGCCTTTGTTTTGTTTGATGACCTCATTGGCCGTTTCCAAAATATTTTGCGTGCTCCGATAGTTCTGTTCCAGCTTCACGACCTGCACCTGATCATAATCTTTCTGAAACTGCAGGATGTTCTGAATGGTAGCTCCCCGAAAACTATAAATGCTCTGCGCATCATCCCCCACCACACAAACATTTTCGTGCATCGCTCCCAACAGTTTTATGATCTCATACTGGGAGGGGTTCGTATCCTGATACTCATCGATCAGGATGTACTTGAATTTCTGCTGGTACTTCGACAAACACTCCGGAATGTTCCGCAACAACTCGTAGAACTTCAAAAGCAGGTCGTCAAAATCCATCGCCCCGTTCTTGAAGCAGCGCTGCGCATAACGCTCGAAGATCTCACCGGTCATCGGACGATTGGCACGCATGTCTTCCTGCTGAATGCCGTAATCATTGCGGTATTCCGCCGGACCCACCAAGGCGTTCTTGGAACCAGAGATCCGATTATAAATGGTAGAGGGCTTGTATTGTTTGTCATCCAGATTCAATTCTTGAATGATCGACTTCAATACGCTTTTCGCATCATCGGTGTCGTAGATCGTGAAATGCTTCGGATACCCGATGCGATCGGCCTCAAAGCGAAGAATGCGGGCAAAAACTGAGTGAAACGTTCCGATGTACAGATTGCGTGCCTCGCCCGAACCCAAATTGTGTTCGACACGCTCTTTCATTTCCCGTGCCGCCTTGTTGGTAAAGGTGAGCGCCAGGATGTTGAATGCATCCACTTTGTGTGCCGACATCAAATGAATGATGCGAGTCGTGAGTACGCGGGTCTTTCCACTTCCGGCTCCCGCCACGATCATGATGGGACCATCCTTATGCAAAACCGCCTCCCGCTGGCGTTCATTCAATCCGTTCAAGTATGCCGACATGGTTCGCAAGTTAATGTGAAAAAGGGGCGGGGCGAGTAATGTGGATTAATTTGATCCGTAATCGATCAGGCGCGCTTGCTGGATAAATACTTAGCACGTACGATATCGGCCATCGGTTTTCGCTGCACCTTACTCTCCAACCAAGAGATCACATCCAAATAAGCGAAGGCCCGCGTTTGAAAACGATCCTTTTCCAGGTACTTGATCTCTTCCAGGAATTTAACCAGCTCCGGCTGCAACTGGCGGGGAGAAAGGGGAAGAGACCGGCGTAGAAAACGGAACATGGCCTCCTCAATGGCTGTTAGGTTCTTCAGGCGGGCCATGAACCGATACGTTGATTTGCTTAGCGATTCCATCAAACTGTCGTTGCCAAGCTCATAATGGGCCAATAAATGGAGCAAACGGGCATAACACTGAAGATCGTACCGCAAGTTTGTCGTCGAATCAATGATGCGTCGCAAATAATCTATGCAACGCCCATATTCACCGCTGCCGAAACAAAGCATGGCGAATTTATAATTGAGGACCAACCAACGATGCGAGTCAATAAACAACTCCACCGAATCCAATTCGGCTTCGATCTGGGGAATCAGTTTCATTCCTTGCTTGAAGCTGCCATCCATGAAATGCCCGTTGATCCGTGCCGTGCTCAAATAAACAAAACACTGAATCCGGAAGTTGTCATTCTGCAGGATGCGCGGCGTTTGTGACAATGCTTCCAATCGATGAAGCGTATCTCGAAATGCCCGGTGATGCCGAAGGTCGAACTGGGCATTCAACAGGGTATGCAGGCCTTTGATATAATGCCCGGTCTCCGTGCGGATGCGTGCCGGCTCCTCCGTAAATAACGATACCCACTTTTGTGCATAGCGATAGTACTGGACAAAGTCTTGGCGGATAAACGCAAACCAACTCAGACTTTGATAGAGATACAGCCGCTCATAAAATCCGGTATAACTCCAGGCATCCGTCGGCAAGTGTTCTTGGAGGAAAGAACGTACAGCCGTCTCATCCGATTGATCACGGGCGTGTCCGTGTTGCACAAACCAACTAAAAAGCTTGAGGGCTAGGTTCGACAACTGACCTACCCGACGGATTTGATCAATCACCGCTGCCGATTCCCGGGCGATCTCATCAACCCGAAACTCCACCTGACGAGTAATGTGCAACCCCTCAATGCGTTTCTCCA
>DFST01000163.1:8954-9077 GCA_002378975.1 Chitinophagaceae bacterium UBA3430 | reverse complement strand
GATTGTAAAAGGATGTGGGAGCCGCATTGTAATCAATCAAACGAGAGGTTGCACTGCCTGCCGTACTGATCTTTACATAATTCGTCTTGGTGCGATTTAAATCGAATAAGCGCTGACCTTCCA
>DFST01000163.1:1411-8725 GCA_002378975.1 Chitinophagaceae bacterium UBA3430 | reverse complement strand
GTATTGTATTCGATCAAACGGGAAGTGGCACTGCCTGCTGTGCTGATCTTCACATAGTTCGTCTTGGTGCGATTTAGATCGAATAAGCGCTGACCTTCCAAGGCAAATTCACGGCGACGCTCCAGGATCACCGAATCCAAATAAGCAGGCAGCGTGATTGAACCACTGGGTGGTGTACCCGAGAAGGTTACGTTTAATGGCCGACTGATTGTAGCCGTATCCCGTCGGTTGCGCAAGAGAGTCAAGTCGGCGACTGAATTGGCGAGCGCAGCCGCATCGCTGTTCTGCAACGCGAGTCGGCCCAACGCCTCGGCACGCGATAGATACATTTCTGAGAACCGCAGGATCTTCAGGTTTTCCTGATAATTCACGATGTTAACATATTTGAGCGCCAGGGGAACGTTGGTCTCCCCACCTATTGAGTTGCGATTTCCGAGTGCGATGAATTGACGACGCACATCGCTTCCGCTATAGGCTTCATACAATCCTTTGAAGGTGGCAGCTGTGGCGCCTGTCTGCCGATTCATCGATTGACGAGTAGCCAATACTTCACCATAACCCTGCTGGCTGCAGAGATAAGCCAGTCCGTCGGTACCGGCGTTGTCGTTGGTGTTATTGACCACTTCAAACATGGCTTCTGAATTACCAGGCGTCCGGAAATCCGGCACCATGCTGCCATAGGGATACAACGTATAGCGGCCTGAGTTAATGACCTCCGTAGCGGTCGCTACCGCCGTGGTCCAATCTTCTTTGTAAACGGCTACACGTGTTTTTAGTGCGAGGGTCGACCAACGATTGAACCGCACTTTGAACCAAGCGGCATTCTCGGATCCACTCACGATCACATTTCCGGATTGGGGCAAGCGCTCCAGTGCTTTGGTCAGGTCACTATCAATCTGGGCATATACTTCGGCCGCCGTATTGCGTGCCGGATAGGTAACCTCGGAAACCGTGGTGGGTTGTTTAAGAACCAACGGCACACAGAGATGGGAACCATCGGAAGTGAATTTCAACGGCCGAGAAAAGAACTTGGCCAGGTCGGCATAAACCAGCGCGCGGACTGCATAGGCCTCTCCGATAAGCTGGGTTAGCTCTGGCAAATCCAACGGGGCTACAATGCCTTTGAGTTTTTCCTCGTTATCGATCACCGCATTGGCATTGATCACCACGCGATACATTTGGTCCCACATTCGTCCAACATTCGCGTCGGTGGCTGCATGGGACATGGTATTCATACCGGTATAGCGATTGCCCGATTTAATGCTTCGGGTAGCATTGTCGGAGAGCACTTCCGGAATCACAAACGCATCGCGACCGTAATAGCTGTACGACTGCATCTGTGAATACAATCCGTTCACGGCCGCTCGCGCGGTGGATAAGCTAGAAAAAACGTCGGTCGTGAACACGCTTTGCTGAGGACGCATATCCAGAAAATCCTTTTTGCAGGATGCCAGAGTCATCAGCGATCCGATTGCGAGGAGTAGGTAAGCACGTTTCATATGATCAGTTTATGTCGTTGTGTTGAATTAAAGGGTGAATTCGATGCCAAATAAGACGGTATTGAATACGGGTGGCTTTTGAGAAAGTACCCCATCGATGCCTGCCTCGGGGTCGGTGTTGTATCCTTTGTCCTTCACCCACGTATAAAGATTTTGTCCCCGTACATACGCACGTGCTGTATTGATCTTGTAGCGAGCCAACCATTTCTTGGGGATGTTGTAGGAAAGATTCACATCGCGCAAGCGGATGTAACTGCCGTCATACAGAAAACGGGTACTTTCATAGCTGGCTGCCGACGATTGGGAACCGAGAAATACCGGCTTGGGAACATTCGTGATCTGTCCGGGGGTAGTCCAGCGACGCGCATAATCATAGCGACTGATTCCGTTGCTCTGATCGGAAAATCCCAGATTGGCATCGGTCTTTTGCAAATACCCATAATCGTCGTAGATGAAATTGCCCCAATTGACGAACAGGTGCACGCTTAAGCGGAAGTTCATGTACGAGAAGCTGTGCGACATGCCTCCGTAAAACCGAGGCAGTGCGGAGCCATAGCGAATCCGAACAGCCTGCGTGAAGTTATTGGAAGTTTGTTCCTTATCGCTCGACGTATACCACAATGCTTCCCCGGTTAGCGGATCAACGCCGGCATAACCACGTTGATAGTGGGTATAGTAGTTGGTGCCGACCCGACGGAGATAGTTGGCATTGTTCGAGAAGTTAGAATCGATCTGTGTGATCTCATTGCGATACGAGGTGATGTTCATATCGGTGGTCCACTTGAATCCGCGGGATTTCGTTGGAGAGACCAACACCATGGAAACGGTGGCTTCGATGCCCGTGTTCTTCATGGCACCGTTGTTGACGGTCACGGAAGTAACTCCGTTGGTACTGGGTACCGGTTGACTACGTAGCAGATTACTCGACTCACGTGAATACCATTCCAGCGAACCGGTGAATCTTCCTTTCCAAGCTACGAAATCAAGTCCGATGTTGAACGGACGATTCTTTTCCCAGGTTAAATTGTCGTTAGCCAGTTGACTTAGGATCAAGCCGGACGATTGATTGTAATCGCCACCGGCGCTGTAAAGACCTTGCGATTCAAAGTTGTCGATCCCTTGGTTACCGGTATAGCCATAACTCGCACGCAGTTTCAGCTCGGTGATGGATCGGACCTTGAAGAAGTTTTCGTTGGCGATGTTCCAACCGAAACCGGCCGACCAGAAAGTTGCGGAACGAAAATTCTTTGCGAATCGGGAGGAGGCATCTTCACGAATAGAACCGGAAACAAAATAACGATCGCGAAATGCATAGCTGCCATTCAGAAACTTACTGAGCAGCTTAAATCCCGTAGCGGTACCCGTGGCCGATTCGATCAACGATCCACCCGCCGGCGTACTGGTACCCGGTGCAATTCCATTAACAGTTACATTGGTTTCCAGGTCGCCGCGGCTTTGTGCTTCATAGCCGGCAAATGCTTCTACCGCATGAATATCCTTGAAGGTGCGCTTGTACCGCAGAATGTTCGTGGCCACCCAGTTGGTGATGTCTTGGGTGTAATTGGTCACCGATCCGCCAACAGCTACGTAGGTATTTCCAACGCGGGGATCATAGTAGATGCTGCGGAAAGCGTGGTTGAAATCCAATGCCAGACTTCCTTCATATTGCAAGCCATCCATAATCTTGAATGTGGTAGATGCATTGGCAGCCAAGTTATAGGTTTGTGCCAATCGCTTGGTGGTTTCAATGACCGCGACCGGATTGTACCCATTGTTGTACCCAAGCTCATACGTCTCTCCATCGCTTTTGTATACCGGCAACCAGGGAGCGAGCCGATACATGGCACGAATGGGATTCCCGAAGAACGATCCACCGAGGAAATTCGTGGAGCGTTGATAACTGCCGGCCAGACTTCCTTTTACAGACCATTTCTTAGAAAGCTCCGAAGTGATGCTGGTGCGGAATGTTCCGCGGTTATAATCTACGCCTTTGGTCGGTGCTTCGGAGGCATAATAGCTGCCCGACATGTAGTAAGTGGATTTATCACTACCTCCACTGATATTCAAATTGTATTGAGAGTATTTACCCTGACGAAGTACTTGCTCAAACCAATCGGTATTGACGGTGGTATCGATGCGATTAGCGGTCAAGAGGGAATCGTAGGAAGAAACCGGATTCCCGGCATTGACCCATCCTTCCCGATAATATTGTATGTACTGCGAAGTGGTCAGTGTTTTCTGTTCGTCGCGGATGGTGTAATTATTGAAACCACGCTGATACGTGAAGTTGACCTTCACCTTTCCAGACTTACCGGATTTAGTGGTGATCAATACAACCCCATTTGCTGCCCGTGAACCATACAGTGAGGTGGCAGACGCATCTTTCAGGATGGTCATGCTGGCGATGTCATTCGGATTCAGTCCAGCAATGGTATTGGTATTTCCACCGGAAATGTCACCACTGACAACGGGAATTCCGTCGATAACATAAAGCGGCGTAGAAGATGCGGAGATGGATCCGATCCCGCGTACACGGATATCCGGTGCTTGTCCGGGCTGCCCGCTGCCATTCGTTGATTGAACACCCGCTACATTCCCTTGAATGCTTTCTTGTACCGAGGTGGTGGGGGCGCTTTCTAGGACGGATGCCTTCACGGTGGTGGCGGCACCGGTGAACGTGCTTCTCTTCTGATTGGAGTAAGCAACCACCATCACTTCCGACAAGTTGTTCTCGGATTCCTGCAGGAAGATCTGGAGTTCTTTGGCGTCATTTACTTTAACAGATCTGGAGATCATGTTCACGCTGGAGAATTCCAGGGTCTGTCCTTTCTGTACAGTGATGTTGAAACTACCATCCGCTTTGGTCGTGGTTCCTTTTTTGGTTCCAACGATCTTGACACTCACGTTCTCCAACGGTGTGTTGTCTTTTGCATTAAAGACTTTACCCTTTACCTGGATCTCTTCGGCAGCCACCTGATCGAATGCATATAACTTCTCGTCGGCGTTTGTCTTGGTGCGCGTGGTGGATTTGATCACGAACGTGTTGTCGGCAATCTTTTTGTATTCCAATCCCGCAAAACGCGTGATCTCATCGAGAATGGTCTCCGTCTGCTTGCGATAATCCGGATCGGGCACCGAGGTGGTACCGATGGAAGGATCGGTAAACAGAAAATAGATGCCCTTCTCTTGATTCAAGCGTTTCAGCACCGTAACCAACGAGGCCGTAGGCTGATTCGAATCGGTGGTGGTCCGAATGGCTGACCGACCCGATTCCACGCTCTGGCTCAAAGAAGCCATGGACGATTGACCGAAGGTGGTTCCAACCGACAGCAGAAGCAGTCCGGCCAAGAACCAACTAGTACGACTTGGGATTTTCATATGCATAACCATCAATTAATAGCGGATTTGATAAATATGGTTTGTTTTTCTTGCGTGATCGAACAGTCCATCGCCACAGACAATGCCTGTAACAGGATCTGCAGATTATCATTCGGCAAAATACCCGTGATCTGTTTGTTCTTTAATTCGGATGAGACCAATTCCACCCGGACGTTGTATCGATTCTCGATCTCCCGAATCACTTGACTGATCGGCGTATTATCAAATACAATGTGGCGGTTCAGCGATTCGGCGCGAACCAGTTCTTCCGAAACAGGGCGTTTCGAATCATCTAGTGAAAAATAATCACCGGGCTTCATCTGGGTCACTTCGCCGTTTGGAAAACGCAGATTGACGGAACCTTCCTGCAGCAGCACACTGATGATCTTCGGATCGTTGTTCACAATAAACCGAGTACCCGTAACCTCAATGTCAAAGGCGGGGGTATGAACCAGGAAGGGCGTTTCTTCCGGCGTATGTTTTACATGAAAGGCGGCTTCCCCCTTTACCCAGACCTCACGAGTTGTTTTTTTGGCAAATCCTTTCAGAAACGTCAAGGTGCTGTTCGAAGTCAGCTGTACCCGGGTGCCATCTTCCAAAAATGTCTCCTTCCCATCGCCAGCCAACTGCCGGGTATCCCGTTCGGCCGGAATCAGCCAAAAGGCAAGCCCGATCAATATGAAAAAGAAGCCGGCTAATAAAAGACGGGAGTAACGAGAATTTGAGCGAGCACCAGTAGGTAATTCTTGATCGCGATCCAATCGCATCAACAGTTTAGCTCTTTGTACCGCCTGTTGATCCGGCATCATTTCCGGTCGAACCAGCTGCTGAAACAACGTATAAGCCTCCAGCACTTCCAGCTCCTGCTCTTCGGAGCGCATGCGGATAAACTCCGCCCAGGTAAAGCCGGGTTGGTCTTGTTCCCCTTGGGCCCAAGCTTGAAACCGCTCGTCTAAAAGCAGCTCTTCCGCCTTAATGATGGATGGTTCAGCCATACGTACAATTACATAGGTGGAGAAAATCGGGATTTTGTAATAGGGCAAATCCGATATTTTTACTGCCAAGACCAACGATTGCTTACCCTGACCGATGATATCCTTTGGGACAGTTTTCGCCAAGGCAACAAAGAAGCCCTGGCCAACCTGTTCGATCGCCATTACGCGAGCCTGTATCGTTATGCAACCAAGATTCACCCCGATCGAGAGCTGATCAACGACCTCATACAAGACTTGTTTCTGGAGGTTTGGCAACAACGGAGTCCCAAACCCGTTCTGTCCATCAAGGGATACCTGCTGCAATCGCTCAGATATAAACTACTACGTTCACTTCAACACACCGCTACGGTCAACTTAACCGATACAGATGAACCTTTTGTGGTAAGTCAAGAAGATTTCATCATTCAACAAGAAGGAGATGCCGCACGCAACGAGCAATTATCCGCTGCGCTTCAATTTCTTTCGCCTCGGCAACGGGAAGTGGTCTATCTACGCTTTTATCTGGCCTTGCCATACAGAGAGATCTGTACGATCCTTAGTCTGGATTATCAGATCGCCCGGAACCATTTACATGCCGCTTTAAAAAGACTGCGCGCACAACTGCGGTCCAACGATTCCGTCAATTGGTTGGATTCATTTACGCGTTGATCAACGGACCTGTTCGACCGACGGGGGCATTTTCACAAAGGAAAATTGTTTCAGGAATCGAGTGATGACTTCACTGAAGGCCACGGCAAATACAGGTCTTCCAGCCGCATCCCGCACGCCCTTGAAATTCGATTCGATCTGCCACCCAAACACATTTGGGTATTCGGCACCCGTATATCTACGGGTATTGTATCCGCCATTGAAATATTTCTCACCTTCTTTTGGATAGGGATCTTGCTGACTGGGTACCGAGGGGAATCCTTTTTCCGCCATCCAGGTACCAAAAGCTTGCGGACCATAGAGCCAATCGCGTAGTGATCCGGTTCCTTTGCGTGACAATAAATTACCCAACGAAGTGCCGGATGAATTGATCAGTTCTTCTTGATTGAAAAATCCAGTCAACTTTTTATCGGTGATCAAATAACCCAGCTCCAGTCGCTGCTCCGGATGACCATGTCCGTGCAGATCGATGTACAGGGTGGTTCCGAATTTTCGCTCTGCGTCCGCTAAGGCTGAATCGATGTAAGCATGAAAGGTGTTCCAAGGGGCTGCCATCTGTGGATCTCCACAGGTTGCCTCATTGATCTCGCGATTTTGATCCACATCCTTGCGGGTGATGTTGCAAACGATGAGATACGGACGCATGCCCTGGTATTTGGCCATGGCCTCGGAGATCTCAAAGGCCAACTCCTTGGTGTAGCTATCCGTGACTGTTACGGCCCCTTCACAAGAACGATCTTTTATCTCTGGTAGATTCCACGTGCCTCCATGCGGTACACTGATGACCAGAGGCA
>DFST01000163.1:0-1091 GCA_002378975.1 Chitinophagaceae bacterium UBA3430 | reverse complement strand
GGCGGATTGACCTGTCCGGTACAAACATGCACGAATAACAATGACAACAGGGAGATCAGTAGCCGCATAATGCTAATTTGAATAAAGTGTAAAAAATCGCCCAACTGTAATAGGCGATCAAGCGATCCGAAATAAATTCCTCGTGTTGGCCGTGGTTATCTCTGCCACTTCCTTAACCGAACAGAATTTGGCTTCCGCGATCTTTTCCGCCACCAGTGGGATATACGCTGGCTCATTGCGTTTGCCCCGATGCGGAACCGGCGTCAGATAAGGGGCATCAGTTTCTAAGAGAATATGATCGAGTGATAATTGGGCGATGACAGCAGGTAAACCGGCATTCTTATACGTCACTACGCCGCCGATCCCCAAATAAAATCCGAGATCGATGATCTGCTTGGCCGATTCGACCGAACCGGAGTAACAATGAAACACGCCCCTCAATTTCCCATTTTGATGATTTCGAACTACGTCTATGCAACGCTCGGTCGCTTCCCGGGAATGGATCACGATGGGCAGATTCAACTCCAAGGCCCATCCGATCTGTGTCTCAAAGGCTTTGTATTGTTGATCGAGGAAGGTCTTATCCCAATGAAGATCCAACCCGATCTCTCCGATGGCAATAAACGACCGCTGATCGAGGTATTGCCGTACGATTCGCAACTCTTCATCGACGTTCTCTTTGGCTGAGCAAGGATGCAGCCCCATCATAGATAGGCACCGGTCGGGGTACTCAGATTCCACCCGCAATTGCTGGGCATGGGTTTCCGAATCGATGGCGGGAAGCAGGAGTTTATCGATCCCTTGGGCCAGTGCCCGATCGATCATGGCTGTCCGATCGGCATCGAAATCCGGCAAATAGATGTGGGTGTGGCTGTCGAGGTAGACCATTGCCCCAAAACTCCGCTTTTTTCGGGGCTTCCGCTGAAATCGGGCCCAAAAACAGGTCAGAGACCGAGGGGGGGGAGACCCCCCATAAAGGTCAATTCCCCTAAATTTGTTACAGTTTTCATAGGGTACGGATTAAATACGGGCCAGGGTTTCCACCCAGGCCCAACTTTTTTACAGCCAAGGCAAGGCCTCGAATCGATACC
>DFST01000058.1:10510-10645 GCA_002378975.1 Chitinophagaceae bacterium UBA3430 | reverse complement strand
AAATTCAAAAAGAAATACGCCAAGAAAGCCTAAGTCTTTCTATATTTTATTCCGACAACCTCTCGATCCCGGGAGGTTGTTTATTTTTAGGGAACTCATGCCGCGTTTACTTTTCTTAGAGCCAACCGATCTGCC
>DFST01000058.1:6554-10203 GCA_002378975.1 Chitinophagaceae bacterium UBA3430 | reverse complement strand
CCGATCTGCCCGCATCCTTGTATCCATTTTCATTAATGAGGGAGGTGGTGGATGTGCCGGTCGGTTTATTGACCTTACGTCATAAGTGGGCGAGTTTTCAGTTGCATACAGGCAAGGGGTTGCAAAACCGTTCTTACAGCATTCGCGCCAATCTCTTCCCGAGCGCTGCCTGTTGGAAGCAATTGATGCGCTTGAAGGAGGGACAATCACTTGTTGACAAGTCGGGAAACTGGTTGGCTACGGCCGGTGAGATCGATCGATTTCCGCCGGGTCAATCCAGCAAGGATGGAATCATTTATCCGCAGGCCAAACTCATTCAATACCCTTGGGAATTGCTTCAATCATTGGATGCGGGCATCGAAATGGATTTTCAACTATTGACAAAGGGGCGCAGATCACAGCCGATTGCAAAAAGCAATACGGTGATCGGGAAACATTCTGTCTTCATCGAGCGAGGTGCGCGGGTCGCTGCTGCTTTTTTCAATACCGAGGCGGGGCCTATTTACATTGGTAAAAATGCCATTGTTCAGGAAGGAGCGATGATGCGAGGTCCATTACTTTTGGGCGATGGATCCTTGGTGATGATGGGCGCAAAAATTCATGGAGCAACGGCTATTGGGGAAGGATGTGTCGTGGGGGGAGAGATTAAGCGGTCTTTGATTTTCCCTTACAGCAACAAGGCACACGATGGATATATGGGCGATTCGGTAATCGGTTCTTGGTGCAACTGGGGAGCGGGAACAAGCAATTCCAATCTCAAGAATACAGCCGGTATGATTCGCATTCAAGTTGGGAAAAACCAAATGGAGGTCGGTCAAAAATGTGGGGTATTCATGGGTGATCATACTCGAACGGCCATCAATACTTCCTTGAACAGCGGGTCGGTATTTGGCGTCAGTGTGCAGTTGGGAAAAGAAGGAGTGGTATCAGGAAGGATCCCGAGTTTCCGATGGATGGACGGGAAACGGTATCGCCTGAAAGAGGCCCTTGAGCACATTCGGAGTTGGAAATCCTTAAAAGGGAAGGTACTTCTAGACGCAGAGATCGATCAATTAAAACAGATCTATAAACAAGACAAATAATCAACCATCATGCGCACACAGATCGCCGCCGCGAATTGGAAAATGAACTTAGTGAAAGAAGAGGCCGAACAATTGATGGATCAATTGCTGGCAAGTGCACCTACCTTACAGAATAATCAGGAAGTAATATTGGCCATTCCGTTTCCCTATTTGACTTGGGCGCAGAGTCGGTTAGACGGATTAAAAGGTTATCGGGTGGCCGCGCAGAATTGTCACCATAAAAATGCGGGTGCGTATACCGGTGAGGTATCCGCTCCGATGCTGGCTTCGTTGGGTATCCGGGATTGTGTACTGGGGCATAGCGAGCGTAGGGAATATCAAGGGGAGGGAGAGGCCTTGTTGGCTGAAAAAATGGATCGGTGTTTGGAAGCCGGCATTCGTCCCATTTTTTGTTGTGGCGAACCGTTATCGGTGCGGGAAGCAGGCAATCAAAATGAATTTGTTGCTGCTCAGATTCGTGGAAGTTTGTTTCACTTGTCAGCGGAAGTGATCGCGGGCATCGTGATTGCTTACGAGCCCATTTGGGCGATCGGTACCGGAAAGACCGCTACTACTGCCCAAGCGCAGGAAATGCATGCCAGCATTCGCCAGGTGTTGGCTCAGCAGTATGGTCAAGCGGTAGCAAGTCAAGTTCCAATATTGTACGGGGGGAGTGTCAAGGCAGCCAATGCGGTTGAATTATTTACTTGCCCGGACGTAGATGGCGGATTGGTTGGCGGCGCTTCATTGAATGCGACGGAGTTTATCTCCATCGTAAGCGCACTGAGTTGAACAAAGCTTAATCGTATGCCCAACTCCAAACGATTACGAGTACTATGGTTGTGTAGTTGGTATCCGTCCGAGGTTGAACCATTTTCCGGCGATTTTATTCAGCGATATGCAGAAGCCGTTGGTGATTTTGCAGATGTGCATATCCTTCATGCCGTTGGTTCGGCTAAGTATCGTACTTCCAATTATCAGTACAGGAAAAGAACAAATACCTTTTCTGAATCTGTGTGTGTCTACCCAAAGGCCAATTTCTGGCAAAAATGGTTTTCTGCGATTCGTTGGTGGATGAGTATGATGAGGATGTTTCGAGTCTATCGCAAGCAGGTTGGGATCCCGGATCTTGTGCATGTTCAGGTTCTTTTCAAGTCTGGATTGCTGGCCAGATATCTTTATTGGCGATATGGATTGAGATATGTCGTTACAGAGCACTATGGGATTTATAATGACAAGGTGTCCGATCGGTTTGCCAATCGTAGCTTTCTGTTTCGGCTGCTAAGTCGTTTTGGATATGCATCAGCTACTTGTTCCATTTCTGTAAGTGAGTACCTGCAGGGGCAAATGAACCGATTTTTGACTTACAAGCCCCACGTCGTTATTCCCAATGCAGTGAATACCCACTTGTTTTTCCCGATTCACTCAGCGAATCGACCTTTTGTTTTTTTACATGTGTCGGAGTTGACTGACAATAAAAACCCAATGGCTATTATTCGGGTATTTCAAAAAATCAGAAAGCTGCATCCATCCATTTTTCTTCAGGTCGTTGGCTCTTTGAGGAATCAGCCTGTTTTGAGGGAGTCTTATGAGGAGTTGGAGTCAACTGGAATACATTTTTCTGGAGAGATTTCTTATGAGCAGGTTTCCTTGTATATGAAACAATCGGATTGTTTGATCTTGTTTAGTCATATGGAAAATTCGCCTTGTGTGATCGGGGAAGCGTTGTGTTCAGGACTGCAAGTGATTGCCTCAGACGTTGGTGGAGTAAAGGAGTTGATTGATCTGGAGTGTTGTCAATTGGTTCAGGCAGGTGATGAAGAGGCTTTGTATGTTGCCATGCTTAAAGCCCTTGATCGAAAGGTTCTTATCGATCGTTTCGGAGTCGCTGAGAGGGCGCGTGCTAAATTTTCATACAAAGTGGTTGGAGAATCTATTTATCAAGCTTATGCCGGGCTCCATCTTGAGCGCACTGAGTTGAACGGGTCAATCAGCTAGCGCTGTTTTTCAGACTTTCAATGAGTTGGATATATTCCTGCATCGCATGTACGTTGCTCATGCCTGATAAGCCTAGCCAAGCCTCGTATTTGGCCTTGTTCACAAAATCGAACGGATTGGTGGGTGGTTCGATGTGGCAATCACCTTCGGTGGCCTGCTTGTACAAGCTATAAATCTTCAGTAGGGTCTCGTTGTCGGGGCGCTCGCTTAACCCCTTGCTTTCAGCCACGGCTTGCTCGAACGCTGTCTGGAGGCCTGTCATATCCATGAGATTATTTTATTACTTCTGAAATCGCATTTCCTACGCTGCCACTCGGCATCTGGATCCGTAAAAGACTGGCCAGGGTGGGCGCGATATCCGTCATGTAGGTCTCCCGCAATACACGACCTGGTTTGATTCCCCAACCATACCAAAGCATCGGAATGTGAGAATCATACGGATTCCAAAGCCCATGCGTCGTGCCCGTCTTGCTGTAGGCATCGATGTAGTTGGATTTCAAAATGACTTGAATGTCGCCACTGCGTTTAGGATGATACCCGTTGTTGAGCATAGTTCGCACTGTTGCGTTCAATGGGATTGTATTCAGTTC
>DFST01000058.1:0-6210 GCA_002378975.1 Chitinophagaceae bacterium UBA3430 | reverse complement strand
CGTTGTTCGGTTGATCTTGGCAGAGTCGAGTGCCCGACGATTTAAGTGGATCTGATAATTATCATCACTAACGATCAGGTTGGCGATTTGGAATTCACGAAGCAGGGTTTGATTCAGTCGAGACAGGATCGCCCCCATGAATACCCGGCCCCCGGGTAACTTGTGTTCATTCATGAATTCAGGAGCCGCGGCGGCGCCGTGATCGGCACTTAGAAATAACGTGTAATTGCCAGTCCCCACTTGTTGGTCCAGGAAACGTAAAAAGTCTCCGAGCTCCCGGTCCATGCGTAAGAATCCATCTTCGGCTTCGATCGAGTTAGGGCCGAACGCATGACCAATATAATCGGGAGAGGAGAAGCTGATCGCCAACAGGTCGGTGATCGCATCCTTACCCAACGAGTCGGCCACCATTGCTTTTTTGGCGAATTCAAAAGTCAGGGAATTTCCATGCGGAGTCGACAGAATTTTGCTGTAGTCTTTTCCGATGTATGCGTTTAGGTCATAAGGAAATTTTGAGCCAAACACCGGACTTTCATACGATTGCTCATCGGGCGTACTTGCCTTATAGGTGTCGGTTGGATAAAGGGGTGTCCAACCACGCTTGTAGAGTGTATCTGGGCGTTTTAGTGCGTTGTAGGCGATGGCCCAGCTGGGTAACTCATTTTGATAGTAAGTGGAGGTGACCCAGTTCCCTGTCTTGTTATCGAACCAATAAGCCGCATTGGCACTGTGGCCTGCCGGTAAGATTGCTCCCCGGTCCTTTAGGGCAATGCCGACTACCTTGGATTTGAATTGCGTGGCCATGCGAAGTTCATCGCCGATGGTGGTCACCAACAGGTTCCGCGGGCTCATCGATCCACTGGCATTGTTTGATCCAACTGTTTTTACCGATTTGTCATCCGTGCAATAAACGGTTTCTTGTTTGTCTTGATCCCACCAGGCATTGCCGGTGATCCCATTGATCGAAGGCACTGATCCGGTATAAACAGACGCATGTCCGCAAGCGGTGACGGTGGGTGTGTAAGGGATGAATGCATTCTCGCAGGTGGCGCCTTGTTTCAGCAAACGTTTAAAACCTCCATTTTCGGCATATCGATCGTAGTATCGATACAAGTAATCCCATCGCATTTGGTCTAAGATCAATCCGACCACCAATTTCGGACGAGCCGGTGAGTTGGCTTGCGACCATCCTTGCGTGGCAATCATGCTGACAAGCAGCAAGCTGAATAATTTTTTCATAGGTCTTTGGTTGAAGTTTTGATGGGCGTACAGTGTTCGGCCAGAATGCGTACTTGCTTTCGGTGTTTGACGATCGTGATGCTACAGCGTTGGCGGTCGTTGAATTCCTGTCCATGATACAGCCCCTTCCCGCTCCAAATGGTATTTACGACAGCGGTGTTGCCATCCAATTGAATGGTGACCTCTTCTCGTCTCATGGTCTGTAAGGTATATACCTGCGAGCCCGAGGTCGCGATCAGGCTGGCCCGGTCGAAGGTGCTCCCCGATTGGGTGAAGTATAGATAGTGGGAGGAGAGTACGGAGTCTACGATTCGGGAATCCTTATACTGCCATCCCGCATCGAAGCGTTCGATTACTTTCATTACCTCCGCTTCCGTCAATACGGGCTCCGGTCGACAACCGAGTCCAAGTAGAATACAAAGGGTAATTGCTGTTTTTTGCATGTAAGCAAAGATACAATCTTATAATCCTGGCATTACAAGGTGAGTAGGTCATACAGGGTTCGGGTCCAAGCGGATCGGATGACCGAGAACTTCCATGCTGAATTTTCAGCGGGCACCTCCAGGGTTCGTTGATGGACGAAATCGGAGATGTATTGATTTTCGTTTAGTTTCTTCCACCCCCATTTCGGGTCGATGAGCGTCTGTTGCAAATATGCATTTCGGTCAGATTCGCTATTGAAAAACCAGACCTCCAAGTTGCAAATACGTGTAGTATCAAATTGTAAATGGAGTCGGAGGGGAGCGGCCGGACCGGCAAATCCGGCTATACACATCGTGTCGGGCGGTGTGGGAGCCTTGTCATAGGCCAGGGTTTTGGCAATCGTTGCATCCTTTCCGATGCTATTCCAAGCCGCTTTCGTGCAATCAACATGCGACAATCCGATATACTGTTGAGCTTGGGTTGTAAAGAATAAGCCAAGCATACATACAACGAATAGACGCTTCTTCATTAGGAGGTTGATTTGTAGGTGCTGAGAAATTTTTCGAAGGCTACCAGGTTTAAGGAGCTTAGATTTCGGTCGGCCGTTAATCCGCCTTTTTGTGCCACGAGTACGCCATATCGGAGGTCGTCAAATCCGCTCAGTTCGTGTGCATCGGGGTTGATCGAGATCCAGCCGCCTTTGTCCAAAATATAAGGGATCCATTTCCAGTCGATATCGAGCCGACGCGGGTGGGCATTGAGTTCGATCACCACGTGGTTCGCGATGCAGGCATCGATGATCTTTTTATGATCGATGGGGTAACCTTTTCGGCTAAGAAGTAGCCGACCCGTCGGATGTCCCAAAATGGTCGTGTATGGATTTTCAATGGCCTTGATGAGGCGGGACATGGCCTTTTCTTCCGACATGCTCAACTGGCTGTGGACCGAGGCGATGACCAGATCGAATGTCTTTAACACATCGTCGGGATAATCGAGTTGTCCGTCGGACAGGATATCTGCCTCGATGCTCTTGAAAACCCGAAAGGAGGTGGTTGGGTTCTCGGTTGACAAGCGGCGGTTGATCGAATCGATCTCGATTTGTTGTTTTTCGATCTGTTCGATACTGAGCCCTTTTGCATAAAAGGCCGAGCGGGAGTGATCGGAAATAACGAGGTATTCAAAATTCGATCGCATGGCCGCTTCTGCCATTTCAATGATCGTATTTGAACCATCGCTCCAGGTACTGTGGCTATGAATGATGCCCCGGATGTCGGCGGGTTGGATCAATATGGGGGCTGGATGAGATTTGAGACGATCGATCCAGATCGGGTCTGTTCGTAGTGCTGGTTCCAGGTAGGGGAGCTGAACAGATTCGAATACTTTCTCTTCGGATGTGAACGTGTCCAATTCAGCAGCATCAATCGATAGGTTTTCGAGGAATTCCGGTGTGGCGGTACTGGTGAACAATCGAGTGGTCAGGGAGGTGGTTCCATCCAACAATCGCAAGCGCAGTCCGTTTGTCAATTGATACAAGATGCTCCATTCGTTTTCTTCCAATATCTGTGGAGGTTGAGCGGTTTGAAAGGCTCTCCGCGTGCTGGTGCGATCGGCTTTGATCACGAAGCTCAATTCTTCAATGGTTGGATCTTGTCGGCGATAGCTGCCGGTCACGGACACATGATCTGTCCCAAAGCATTTTTTCAGGTATCCATCGATCTGAGGAAAAAGAACTTCTACATCGGCCCAAAGAAAGTGGCCTTGATGTTGCATGTGATATTCTATGGCCTCTTGAATATTTTGCTGTGTTTTGGCGCCGAAGCCTTTGTACAGCGTCAGTCGGTTTTCCTGGCAGGCATATAAAAGTTCCCCCAGCGATTCGATGCTCATTTCTTTCCAGACGATCTGTATTTTTTTAGGTCCGAGGCCTTTGATCTGAAGCATTTCAAGCACACCGGGTGGTGTGGATTTACCCAGCTCGATGAGCTCCTTGAGTTCGCCATGGTCCAGGATCTCTTGAATGCGTTCTGCTGTTTTGCCCCAGAGTCCGCGGATCTTTCCGATTTGTTCCCGGGGCTGCATTTCTAGTGGCTGATCCAGCTTGTCGACCGTGAATGCGGCGGCCCCCAGGATCTTGGCTTGTTCGGGCTCGGTCCCGTGAATGTCCAGCAGTTTGCCCAGCAGGGCCAGTTGTTCGGAAATCTCGGCGTTGGTCACGTTGCAAAAATAGGCGGTCGGATAAAAAAAAGTCCCCCCGCAGGGCGGGGGGACTCACTATTCACTTTAGAAAGCGTGGGAAGATTACTTCTTCTTAGCGGCTTTCTTCTTAGCAGCTTTCTTCTTAGGGGCTGCTTTTTTCTTTGCTACTTTCTTAGCAGCTTTCTTTTTTGGAGCTGCTTTTTTCTTTGCTACTTTTTTAGCAGCTTTCTTTTTGGTGGCCATTTTTTTAGAATTTAATGGTTGTTAAATGGGTTAACGGAAGTAAAAGTAATGATTATTTCACTCCACCCAAATTTTTTTCCACCAACAAAATGAACGAGGATCAAGCTTCAGCAGCTACGATCGATACAAAGGTCTTGTTATTCCGACCTTTCTTGAACTCCACGACGCCGTCGTTGAGCGCGAAAAGTGTGAAGTCTCTACCAACGCCAACGTTCTTACCGGGATGATAAACCGTACCGCGTTGACGGACCAGAATATTTCCGGAAATAGCGGGTTGACCTCCGAAGATCTTTACGCCGAGACGCTTGCTCTGTGAATCACGACCATTCTTTACGCTACCTTCTCCTTTCTTGTGTGCCATGGTGCAGGATGTTTATTGATTTGAGAATCGATCGATTGAATTAAGCGATCTGAGTGACTTTGATTTTGGTATAAGCGGTGCGGTGACCTTTCTTTTTGTGAAAGCCCTTGCGACGCTTTTGTTTGTAGGCAATAACGGTATCGCCTTTTACGTGATCCAGGATCTCGGCTTTCACCGATCCACTCACGCTGGATCCCATGGATACCTTACCGCCGGCATCCATCAACAATACATCCAATGCAACGGCATCACCGGCATTGCCCGGGAGATGAGGCACATATAGGGTCTGGTCTTTTTCCACTTTGAACTGCTGACCGGCGATTTTTACTACAGCTATCATATGCTAAAAATTAGGACGGCAAAAGTAGGCGATAATTCTGAACCGACCAACAGAAAATCAGGCAAATAGGCTGAATTCTTGCAGCCCCCCGTACTATCTTTGATTCTTCATTACACCGTGAGAATCAAGTCTTTTCTGGCCAAGCCCTTTGCTCAGTACGTATATAAGGGGATGCAACGCTCGATGCGCCATGCTTTGGCGGATCAGCAGCAGGTGCTCAATACCCTGATTCGTGGGGGGCAAAGAACCCGATATGGGCAGTCCGTTCGACTCGATCAAGTTTCTGATTATGAGTCCTTTAAGTCGGCTGTCCCCGTTCAGGACTACGAAGCATTTCGACCTTGGGTGGAGCAGATCAAGGCCGGCCAAGAGAACGTCCTATGGAAGGGTCGACCGCTCTATTTTGCCAAAACTTCCGGAACCACCAGTGGGGTTAAGTACATCCCGATCACACGCGATTCGATCCCCAATCACATTCAAACCGCACGCAACGCCCTGCTTTGTTACATGGCAGAGACCGGAAATAGTGCCTTTGCCGACGGTAAAATGATCTTTTTGTCGGGTTCTCCGGAGCTCGAACGGGTGGGCGGCATTCCGACCGGTCGCCTCAGCGGCATTGTGAACCACCACATTCCTTCCTACCTGCGTACCAATCAGCTTCCTAGCTACCCCACCAATTGCATCGAAGACTGGGAAGCCAAACTCCAACGTATTGTGGAGGAGACCTGGGATCAGCCAATGAGTCTCATTAGCGGCATCCCACCTTGGATGCAGATGTATTTTGATGCCTTGACCTTGCGTACCGGTAAAAAGATCGGTGACCTATTCCCCCGTTTCCAGGTAATGGTTCAAGGCGGAGTGAACTTTGAGCCTTATCGCACGCGGTTGATGGAAAGCATCGGCCGTAGGGTCGATACCATCGAACTCTTTCCGGCCAGCGAGGGATTTTTTGCGTTTCAAGATTCTCAACAAACACAAGGATTATTATTAAATACGAACAGTGGCATTTTCTTTGAATTTGTGCCCTTATCCGAGATCGGCCAGCCAACGCCCAAACGGGTCTCTTTGGCCGATGTACAGCTGGGTGAACAATACGCGCTGATCATCAATAGCAACGCCGGACTTTGGGGCTATAACATTGGTGACACCGTGCGATTTGTTTCGTTGGACCCATACCGAATCGTTGTAACCGGTCGCATCAAACATTTCATTTCTGCTTTCGGCGAGCACGTGATCGGAGAGGAGGTGGAGGACAGCATGCGAAAAACGGCGGACGCCTTTGGCGTAAATATCACCGAGTTTACGGTTGCCCCGATGGTCAGTGGCGGACAAGGACAATCGCATCACGAGTGGTGGATCGAGTTTCAGGAGCTTCCTTCGAACCTGGCTGCTTTTGCCTTGCATCTCG
>DFST01000111.1 GCA_002378975.1 Chitinophagaceae bacterium UBA3430 | reverse complement strand
TCGAAAGCTATCTGCGTATTCTGCTTTGTCGATATACATGTCGCCATAAACACTGATAAATACCAGCTCCACATTTTTTAATCGGGGTGCTTCCGCAGCCAGGGCACGCATGAAGGACGTGGGCGTTTGGGCGCTGCCGTGGATGAAGACGCGGTGGCCGGACTGAATCAGATCTAAAGCAGACATGTAGAAAGTATGGGAGTTTGTTAGTTGTTGGCGAGCGCGTGGAGTGCGTTTACGAATCGGTCCAGTTCTTCGGTATTAGTATAAACATTGGGCGTGATGCGGCATCCTTGCACGTTGGCATAATCGATGGGAACGGTATAAACCTTGTGTTCATCGATCAGGCGTTTGCCCAGGGTGGCCGGGGTCATTCCCTCGATGCCCACATTGGCGATTCCGCAGGAACGCATTGAATCCAACGGTGTATTTATGATGATCTTGGCATTGTCTTTGACGCGGCTGGTCCAATAATTTTTCAAGTATCTCAAACGAGCTTCTTTTCGTTCTGCACCGATCATGTTATAAAAATCGATGGCATCGCCAATGGCCAGGTCGGTGGCGCAGGGGTGCGTGCCGGTATGATTGAGTCGGTATACGTCTTCTTTTTTTGTTCGATCGCCGAGCAACGGCCAGAGTTTCGGGGCTTTCCCTTTTTTCACATAGAGAAAACCAGCACCGAGCGGAACACTCATCCATTTGTGCAAGGAGGTGCCATAATAATCGCAGTTTAGATCGCTGATCTTGTATTGAACATGCGCGAAGGCATGTGCGCCGTCCACCATCACTTCTACGCCTTTGGCGTGGGCCATGTCGCAGATCTTCCGAACGGGTAGAATGTGTCCGGTGATGTTGATCATATGACAGATCATCAAGAGCCTGGTCTTGGGAGTGATGGCTTGTTCGTAGAGCGATACAATCTCTTCATCCGACTTTGGATGATTGGGGACGGATATTTTTTTCAGCACCACGCCGTATCGTTCAGCCACTTGGTCGAACATATCGAGCATGGCGCCGTAATCTTGAATGGCCATGACGGCTTCGTCGCCGGGTTGCCAGGATTGTCCGGCGATGATGAGATCAAGCGATTCGGTGGTGTTGCGTGTAATGATCAGTTCGTCGGTTCCGCATCCGGCGATGGCGGCCAGTTTGGCGGCCATTTTCTTTTTGTTGGCCCACTGCACGGTGCGCATGTAATAGGAGCCTTGGTAGTTGATATCGCGAATGTGTTGGATGTATCGTTCGAGCGTAGGCTGCGGGATGAAATTGTAGTACCCATTTTCGAGGTTGATGTAATCGGGTTTGAGCAGGTATTGCTCCCGGATCTTTTTCCAAAAGAGATCATCGGCTGCGAGCGAATCCGCGTTGCGGTACCGGACCGATTCAAATTCACGGGCCAGCGATTCCCAGCCCAGTGAAACCCCGAGTCCGGTTAGAGCAGCCGTGCGGAGGAAATTGCGCTTATTCATGGTGAATTTATATTGATACAAGATACCAAATCCAATAAAAGAAACTTCCAAACTGTCAAACTATCCAAACTTCCCAAACTAGCGGCGGGTTTAGGCACGGAGTCAACACCTGACCACGAACAATGATTGGGTTGATGATCCTCATTTATACACCGCCCCCCGCCGCCCTATGTTTGTGAAACGTTGATCGAGAACGGATCGTTCAGCAAAAGAGTTTAGAGATATCGGTTTAAAGGACCGTAAACTGAATGACTAACCCCGCAGAAAAGCGGCTATGCTGAACAAGATGGTTTTCGAATTGAATAAACCGATGCAGAATAACTGTTGCAAAAGACTCTAACCTGCATCGATTGTACACAGGGTAGCCAAAAGCTACCCTGTTTTTTTATACATGACTACCATCATTTATCTCTGAATTTTCATCCTTCTTTTCCACCTTGTTCTGGTGATACGTTTGTTCCAAACAAAATTCATCATGAAAACAATTAAACTCAATCGACTTCGATCGTTTTTTAAATGGTCGATGTTTGCTTGGTTGCTGGCGGCGCTGTTCACGCAGCGGGCAAGTGCGCAGGCTTGTCAATTCCAACAAGGGCAGAACGGAGGTGTTCGATCAGCGGTCATTAGCCCGATCGATTTTGCTCGAGGTAACGTCAACGCCTCCAAAGCACACTATGTGGAGGGAAATTCCATTCCCTATCGAATCGAGTTCACGACCTTGGCTGCCAACACGCAGTACCGAGCGCTGATCTCCTTTGATGTGAAAAAGCAGACTAAACATGCGATGGACTACATCACGGGGTTTCAAAATTTGAAGTACAGTCTAACCGACCCCGCCGAACAAGTCAATCCCATTAATGGAACAGGACTGGATGGTGTGGGTGGCATCGTCCTAAATACGTTTCCGATCCCTAATCCAACATTTTCAACAGATGCGTCTTATAATACGACAGCTACCAATTCGTTTACGCTGTTGAAAACGCCCGCCTATTTCAATCCGGAGGCTACCGTTCCCGCTTCACCGCTTTCGGCATCCGCGCGCGACAAAGGGAATATGGCCATTTGGAATGCGACCATCAACAGCATTCAGTATGTGAATACGATCAATACAAGTCTCAGCGACGTGCACGCAACATTTGAAGTGATTTTTACAAAAGC
>DFST01000079.1 GCA_002378975.1 Chitinophagaceae bacterium UBA3430 | reverse complement strand
CCTGGATGGGCGGCAGCATTCGATACCAAGCATCCACCCCATTCCAATAACGCCATACGCCCAGAAAATAGTAAGGGGTCAGCAAACCCACCAGCATGACCCCAAATTCCGACCAGCGGAAGGGGCGCATCACCCAGATGCAGATCCAGCCCCATAAGCAAAGCGACCAAGCGGCCGGCTCGATCAGGGGCAACAGGGCCCATACCAAACACCGATTGTACACCGCTCCGCGGGATTGGGGAGATTGATACAAGGAGAACTGAGATTGAAAGATCCAGAGCGTGATGGTGATGACCAGGCTGGTTGGAGTAAATGCATTCCAGGCCGGAAGCGCCGAACTAATCGTCAGATATGCCAAGGCAGGCAACTGATTGACCGATCCCATCATTCGATGACGGTTGATCAGGGCATTGATGAGCAGGGCTTGGAGGAGGTTCAATAAAAGTCCAACTAAACGCAGCCGGATCGATTGGGGTTGATCGCCATTAAGAAATCGGATCAGTGGCTCAAACAAAACGCCGCCCGTTGAGGTATCGGCTAAGGATTGAGGCAGGGTCCAATAAGGCCACTTAATGAAAACAGCATAGATCGGGAGTGCGATCCATACCAAGGGGGTCCGTTGTCTGAATATTCCAATCAATGGGAGGTAGCCGATCGTTTAAGGCGTGTAGTCGATCTTGGCAAAACAAAGATAATTGCGATAGATACACGGCAGCAGTACTTGTCGGGCGCCAACTTGTTTGGCAAATCGGGGCATCAGTTCATAGCCTCTGTCGAGATTGCGCAGGGTTGGATTCCGATTCAAAGCTCCGTCTGTTCCTAGGGTAAAATCCTGCAGTAGATTCAATCGTCGTTCGGGCAGGTTCAGGATGTAGTGCAATTGTCCGCCCACAATAAACGGATAAAACGAGAGTAAGTCATCCGAATCGTCGTTGAACTGGCCTTTGGAGATCACGGTATTCCACTCCGGCTGACCATCCCGGGTAAAAGAAAGGATGGCAATGTTATCGGCATGGTGACGCACTTGATTCTGACCGGCCTGGCGGTTGTTGTAGAAATATCGATTGTAATAAGGCGAGTAGTAATAAAAATCTGAGATGCTGGGATAGTAATACGGGGTGCCATAGAGATAGTCCCATCGATTCCAGGTATTGAATCGGGAGGTGGTGTAGTAGCTCTCGGTGCTGATCACCCATCCTCCATCTCGGCGGATGGACAACTGGCGAAGAAAATGATCGTTGAATGCGGTGCGGACACTGGCATTGCCCTTGGCCTCCTGGCGTAAGTTTTGCGGAAAGGAGTAAAATCCTTGTAGGGCGGAACGCATGGAGGCTTTGTCCCAAGTCCAGAAAAACAAGCCATCTACATTCCCGCGTCGCTCGCCGTAGGCCATCCCGGCGACCAGAAATTTACCGTTCACATTGTCGGCGCGCAGTTGCGGCTCATCGATCCAAACACTATTGAGTATGAGGGGCGTGATCTGGATGCTATCCCCTACCGCGGGTTGATAATGAAATTGGATGCCGTCGATGTTTTCGTTGGCCGGTCGATGGATCTTTAAATAGGCCAGGTTACCGGCATTGTCGAGGGTGAAATTGCCCAGGGTTTCGGAGCGTTCTTCCATGGGGATGACCAGGTCGGATCGACGCAGCAGTTGCAGCTGGTCGTTGTACAGGAAGGTAGTGAGTCGATACAGTTGCTTATTACGGCTATTGACCTTGAACACCAGGATCCGCTTACGGTCTTCACTGGTCAGGGTGGTATAAACCGTACTCGGCGATACGGTGCGGACCAGGCTGGTATCGAGCTCTATGGGTTCACCAATCCGGCGGCCCCGTTCGTCGACACGGGCGGCCTGGCAATAAACGATGTTCTTCTTCTGATGCTGATAGATCATCCACGCCGATTGGGGGTAGGCAACAAAGTCGATGTTGATCAGCTGGTCATTGATCGGGAGATGATCTTGTACCACTTTGTCTACTTGCTCCATCTCGTTATTCAGCGAGGTAATCCAGTGTTGATTCCGAACGTTCTTGTAGATCAGAAAATGTGGACCTACCTTGCCAATGATCTCAAAATTCATGCGTCGACTATCGGCCCGGTCGGGCTCCGCATAGATCAACTTCTGCGCTTGGGCAGCCAAAAGGAGGAAAGTGGCAATCAGGGAAAGAAGAAGCGGCCGGTACATAGGCGGACATTTTCGGATACTCGAAATTAGTCAAACCCGATCGGTCGTTTGTAAAAACCGTCGTTAAATAGACGTGCGATTAACGTTTGGGCCGTATCCTGTTTTTGTCTATACCTTTGTTCCCGATTTCGAACACATGTCACCTCATTCTCCGCTCGATCGGTTCAGCTCATCCTTTTTAAGATTTCCGTTGTGAAAACCACTACTCAGAAAATCTCGGCCGCCGGCCTGTTGATCGCATTAGGAATTATATACGGTGACATTGGGACTTCGCCTCTTTACGTTTTCAATGCGATCATTTCCGATCGGACCATCAGCGATGATTTGATCCTAGGAACCTTGTCCTGCATCATTTGGACCCTAACCTTACAGACCACCCTGAAATATGTCATACTGGTGCTTCAGGCAGATAACCGGGGAGAAGGAGGCACGTTCGCCTTATACGCCTTGGTTCGACGCCGGAAAAAATGGTTGGTGATACCGGCCATGGTAGGTGGAGCCTCCCTCCTGGCTGACGGCATCATCACACCCCCCATCTCGATCACCTCTGCTGTGGAGGGATTGAAAGAATTACCGGCATTGGGGATCGAAGATGGAAGCAATACAGTGGTCATCATTGTGCTTTCCATTCTCACCGCCTTCTTCTTTTTACAACAATTCGGAACGGCTTCCATTGGTAGTATGTTCGGGCCGATCATGTTTGCCTGGTTCACCATGCTGCTGGTCCTGGGTATAGTTCACGTATTTGATGACCTTTCGATTTTTCGGGCGATCAGTCCGCACTACGCCATCTATTTCTTGCAAACCTACCCCGGCGGATTCTGGTTGCTGGGCGCCGTATTCCTATGCACGACCGGCGCTGAAGCCCTGTATAGCGATCTAGGGCATTGTGGCAAACACAATATCCGCACCTCCTGGATGTATGTTAAGATCTGCCTGCTCATCCACTACTTTGGCCAAGGCGCATATTTGTTGGCTCACCGAAACGGACTGACGATCACGACCGCTCTGAAAAATGAATTGTCCATCAATGCATTCTACGATCTGATGCCACAGTGGTTCATCATCCCTGGGGTTGTGATTGCAACCAGCGCCGCCATCATCGCCAGTCAGGCCATGGTATCCGGGGCCTTCACACTGATCAGTGAGGCAATGCGTCTGAATCTCTGGCCCAAATTGAAAATCCAATACCCTTCCGAAGCCCGTGGACAGCTGTTTATCCCCGCGATCAATCTCCTGATGTTCTTAGGATGTGTATCGGTGGTATTATACTTCCGCAAAGCATCAAGCATGGAAGCGGCCTATGGATTGGCCATTATTGTGACGATGCTGGCAACTACACTTCTTTTCGCCAATTACTTGGTTTTACATCGTGTTCGTTCGCTTTGGATCTATATTTTCCTCTTGGGCTACCTGTTTGTGGAAAGTGGCTTCCTCATTGCCCTTATGGTCAAGTTCATGCACGGGGGCTACATCACGCTGCTGATCGGCATGTTCGTTTTTGCTGTGATGTACATCTGGTACCGCGCGCGCAAGATTAAGAACCGCTACATTGAGTTTGTGCGTTTGGAAAATTACATTCCCAAGATCCAGGAACTCAGCAACGATCGAACCGTTCCCAAATACGCCACACACCTGGTCTATATGACCAGCGCCAACAATCCCAAAGAGATCGAGCACAAGGTCATCTACTCCATCCTCAATAAAAAGCCCAAGCGGGCCGATATCTATTGGTTGGTACACATCGATACGGTCGACAATCCCTACACCTGCGAGTACAAAGTGGATCACATCATTCCGAACGACATCATCCGCATCGATTTCCGACTCGGATTCCGCATGCAACCCCGCATCAACCTCATGTTCCGTAAAGTGGTGGAAGACCTGGTCGCCAACAAGGAAGTAAACATCTTTAGCCGCTATGAGAGTTTGCCCAGCAACCAAACCGTGGGCGATTTCCAATTCATCGTGTTGGAAAAATACTTGAGTCAAGACAATGACCTGCCTTTCTTGGAGCGCGTGGTCATGAAATTCCATTTCTGGCTCAAGGAACACTCTCTTTCCGAAGAGAAAGGTTTCGGTTTGGATCTGGCCAATGTGACCGTTGAAAAATTCCCCTTGGTCGTTGCACCGGTCACTACGCTCAAGCTCAAGCGGGTAGATAATTGATCGAACGATCCATAATTCTGTAATTTCCCTACATGGATATCCTGTTATTCGTGTTGGGTGCGGTCGTGATCCTGTCTGTACTCGCCTACTTCCTACAGGAGAAATTTCTCTTCAAGCCGGAACGACTCAGTGCCGATTTTGTATTCAAGTACGATGCCCCTTTCCGGGAGTATTTCTTCGATGTAGAGCCGGGGGTTCGCATTAATGGATTGCATTTTCATCGCACCAACCCAAAAGGACTGGTGCTGTACTTCCACGGAAATTCCCGAAGCATCAAAGGATGGGCCAAATACGCGCGCGATTTCTATCGATACGATTACGACGTTGTATTGGTCGATTACCGAGGTTTTGGAAAAAGCACCGGCAAGCGGAGCGAATCCGACATGCTGAATGACATGCAATTCGTTTACGACCGACTCAAAGCGCGATACGGCGAAGATCACCTGATCGTATACGGACGAAGTTTGGGTAGTGGCTTTGCCGCCAAACTCGCTGCCGACAACCATCCGCGATACCTCATCTTGGATGCCCCCTACCTGAGTTTCTTGAAAGCCATCAAACGATTCCTCCCCATGCTCCCGGTCAAATGGGTACTCCGGTTTCATTTGCGCACCGACCGTTGGTTACAAAACGTACGCTGCCACACCTACATTTTACACGGCACGGCCGATCGACTCATCCCCATCGAACAAAGTGAGGCCCTGCAACGCATTGACCCCAATCGGATCACCTTGATCCGCATCGAGGGCGGCGGCCACAACAATCTTCCCCGATTCGACAAATACCACAATTTCATCCGGGATATCCTGAAATACTGAACTTCGCCGCATGGCTAAAAACCGACTGCTTCGTTGGTCTCGCTGGATCTTGGTCGGGTACGTATCGATCGGACTGATCTTTTACTTCTTCCAAGACAAATTGCTTTTTCATCCGGAGCGCGTGCATCCGGATACCGACTATCAGCTTCCCTATGCACATCGTTCGATCGCCATTCCGATGGATGTGGAAGACACATTGCATCTGATCGACTTCCTACCCGACACGGCGTCTCCGTTTCGCGGCATTGTCCTTTACTTCCATGGCAATCGCAAACACATCGGCTACTACGCCGATCAAACCCCGCCCATGACCCGGGCTGGTTATCGGGTGTTGATGATCGACTATCCGGGATACGGAAAAAGCAGCGGCACGCTCAGCGAAAAGAAATTATACGATTGGTCGGAGATCGTTTACCGAATTGCCCATAAGCAAGTTTCAGCCGACAGCATCCTGATTTACGGAAAGAGTTTGGGTACCGGAGTCGCCACGCGACTTGCCTCCATCCGAGGCTGCAAACGATTGATCCTGGAAACACCTTATTACGATTTACCGAGCGTAGCTGCTCGTTTTTTGCCGATCTACCCAACCCGGTGGTTGATGAACTACGAATTTCCCTTGCATCAATATCTACAACAGGTCCGAGTACCCGTACTCACCATACACGGCACGATGGACGAAGTGATCAGCATCCATCACGCCGATAAATTGCGTAGCCTTTTAAAACCTACAGACCGGATGATTCTTGTTACGGGTGGCAAACACAACGGGCTCTCGAAAGATCCGGCAGTACGTGCCGCCTTGGATTCTATCTGGAATCAATAACAAATTATACGGTGGCCTCTTGGAGGATCACTTGATCCGGCAATACGTTCAACTGAAAATTTACCCCGTATTTCAGCGCATAGTTTCTTGGCGTATGGCTGACCGGGAAATCGTAGCAGATCGGATAATTGTATTCCTGCACAATTGCTTGCAGGATCTCCGGCAATTCCTGTCCGAAAGGCCGCTCCGTATCCTTGCAGTCGGTAAATCCGCCAAAGAGGAGTCCGCTTAGCTTTTCCAAATGCCCTCCACGCTTCAACTGCCGCAACATGCGGTCGATGTTGTAGCGTTGTTCGCCCACATCTTCCAAGAAAAGAATGGTGCCGGTAGTATTCGGAAATGACTCGGTTCCGATCAAGTGCGTAAACAGAGCCAGATTGCCTCCGATGAGTGGACCTTCCCCCCTTCCCAGCTGGTTCAGCGCGTTTGGTTCAACAGTATACGACATCGACAACCCAGAAAAGACCTGCTGAATGGAGGGCAGGAAACGCACATCCTCCGGCTGATCGGCAAATGCACCCGCCATGGGCGAATGCATCGATGCGATGCCATATTTCGCATACAGATGCGCCAAGATCACCGTGATGTCGCTGTAACCAGCGATCCACTTGGGATTTTCAACAAAGCGCGAAAAATCGAGTTGATCAATGATGCGCGACATGCCGTAGCCACCCCGGCCAAAAAGGATGGCCCGAATGGAATCATCGTCCAGCATGCGCTGCAGATCGCTAGCACGCTCGGCATCGTTACCCGAAAAATAGTTCGTAGAATGGCTGTGCAGGGTTTCACCAATGGCGACTTCATAGCCCCAGGACCGGAGCGTTTGCACACAGGCATCGGTGCGTTCAAGCGGCATAAATCCGGCAGGGCACATGATCCCTACGACATCGCCGGGTTGTAGAGGAGCGGGCTGGATCACCATGGGCTAAAGTTATCCGAAATCAGGGAGTTTGGGCCTCGGGTGCCAATCCGGTATTTTTGCACCCTCACCATGAATAGCCCCAAACGATATCTCATTACGGCTGCCCTGCCTTATGCCAACGGACTCAAGCACGTAGGTCACCTGGCAGGCGCTTATATCCCGTCCGATATTTATGCCCGTTACCTGCGCGCGCAAGGTCGGGATGTCGTGTTTGTCTGCGGCAGCGATGAGCACGGAACGGCCATCCCCATCCAAGCCCGCAAGGAAGGAACCACGGCTCAAGCCATCATTGACAAATATCATGAGGCGATGCGGCAAGATTTTGCCGACCTGTCCATTGAGTTCGACATCTATCACCGCACCAGCGATCCGCTGCATCACGAAACAGCCTCCGCCTTCTTTTCTCAATTGGAAAAGGCGGGTGAGTTGGAGACGAAGGAGACGGAACAATATTTCGATCCCGAAGCAAATACCTTTCTGGCCGATCGATACATCAAAGGAACTTGCCCCACCTGCCAGAGCAATCGTGCTTTTGGTGATCAGTGTGAAAGTTGCGGACGATCGCTGAGTCCGGAAGAATTGATCAATCCGCTGAGCACCCTCAGTGGCGCTACGCCCATTCGCAAAAAGACCACGCATTGGTATTTGCCGTTGGGAAAACACGAGGCATTCTTGCGCGAATGGATCTTGGAAAAACACAAACAGGATTGGCGACCCACTGTTGTTGGGCAATGCAAAGGATGGATCGAAGGAGGACTGCAGTCGCGTGCAGTCACCCGCGACCTCGATTGGGGCGTGAAAGTGCCTTTGCCTCAAGCCGAAGGAAAAGTACTCTATGTATGGTTCGATGCCCCGATCGGATACATCAGCGCCACCAAAGCATGGGCAAAAGAAAAAGGAAAGGACTGGGAACCTTATTGGAAAGACGG
>DFST01000120.1 GCA_002378975.1 Chitinophagaceae bacterium UBA3430 | reverse complement strand
TGCAGCAAGGGGAAGATTTTACGCCCCTGGCCAGACAATACTCCGATGACCCATCGGTGAATCAGAATCAAGGACGAATCGGATACATGACTGCATTCACCCTGCCTTACGATATGGAATCGGCGATCTATCAAACAGCGGTCGGCAAAAACAGCGGATGGGTTCGGTCCAACATCGGCTATCATATTTTCCGCGTGGTGGGTGAACGTCCCGCTATCGGAACTTTCAAAGTCAAGCAGATCCTCCTCGCCATTCCCCCCGGGGCCGATGAAGCCGAAAAGAAACGCATTCAGAAACTGGCCGATTCGGTTTACATGGCCTTACAAAATGGAGCCGGATTTGGGGAGATGGCCCGGTTGTTCAGCAACGATTACATCTCGGCTGCCAATGGCGGTGAACTGATGGAATTCGGCGTTGGCCAATACGATCCCGCTTTCGAATCCAAATTGATCGCGCTGACGCGCGATGGAGAATTGTCGACCCCATTCTTCACCAAACACGGCTGGCACATTCTTCAGCGCATGAAGACGACACCCCCCGCAAACGATTGGATGGTGTTAGAGACGCAACAACAATTCGATCAAAAAGTGCGCTCCGACGATCGCTGGCGCAATGCAAAAGATTTCATCTACGCGTTGGTACAGCAGAAAGTGGGCTATCGCCGCGTTGTCTACAACGAGACAGCACTCTGGCAGTATTCGGACAGCTTACTCGATCTGAAATCGATGACTACTTTAGGAAAAACAATCCAGTCAAAAACGGCGCTGTTTACGATCGGTAAGGACTTGTCGAAAAAAGTATATACTGCTTCCGATTGGATCCAGTTCGCCACCAACTTCCGCTACCAGCCCGATGGCAGTGGACTGAAATCGCATGCACAGGTGCGTACGGAGTGGGAGCAATATGTATTGGTTGAATATTACAAAGCCAATCTCGAGTCGTTCAATGAGGAGTACCGCGAGCAGATGACGGAGTTTCGCGATGGCAACTTGTTCTTCGAGATCATGCAGCAAGAAGTTTGGAACAAAGCGCAAGCCGATACACTCGCACAGCAAGTGTTGTTCAATAAACAAAAGGGAAAGTACAATTGGAAGTCCAGCGCCGACGTAGTGCTCTTCTTCTGTTCGGACATCAATGCAGCGAAGGACCTGCATGCGAAAGTAAAGGCTCGTCCCACCAACTGGAAAAACGAATCACTGGCTTATGGCGAACGTGTTTTCACGGATTCAGCCCGACTGGAGTGGGAACAGATCCCGAATATTGGCAAGCAGGTGCCTCAGGTTGGACAATTGTTCGATCCGGTCATCAATGAGTTGGACAACAATGCATCCTTTGCTTATGTGTTGCGGGTTTATCCCGAACCCGGACCCAAACGTTTCGAGGAAACGCGTGGCAGTGTGATCAACGATCTGCAGATCGAGATGGAAAAGAATTGGGAAGCGGCATTGCGAAAAAAATATCCCGTCAAAGTGGATCAGAAAGTATTGGAAACGCTGCTGAAATAAGTCGATTAGATCTGTCCGACTACGTCGGCGATCAATTGCGGCCGGCCCAGGGTGTAGTAATGCAACACGGGTACGCCGCTTTTTTTCAGCTCACGCGATTGCATCAACAACCATTCGGCACCGACTTTTTCCACTTCGAGATCGGTCTTGCACTTATGTACGGCATTCGCGAGGTCGGAAGGGAGATCGATGTGGAAGGTCTTGGGTAGAACGGTCAATTGTTTTTTGTTGTAGATCGGCTTGAGTCCCGGAATGATCGGAACGGTGATCCCCATTTCCCGACAACGTTTGACGAATTCGTGGTATTTGTTGTTGTCGAAGAACATTTGTGTGATGATGTAATCGGCGCCCAATTCAACCTTCTTTTTCAGGTGTTGCAGATCGGCGTCCATGTTTGGGGCTTCGAAGTGTTTTTCGGGATATCCGGCTACGCCGATGCAGAAGGCGGTCTTGTGCGAATCGCGCAGATCTTCTTCTTGATAGATCCCATCGTTTAGGTCGACCACTTGCTTGAGCAGGTCGGAGGCGTATTTATGCCCGCCGGGTTCTGCTTCAAAACTCATTTCATTTTTGGCGGCATCTCCGCGCAACACCAGTACATTGTCGATACCGAGGTAGTGCAGGTTGATGAGTGCATCCTCGGTTTCATTGACGCTGAATCCGCCGCAGATCAGGTGCGGGACGGTATCGACATTGTATTTATTGAGGATGGCGGCGCAGATGCTTTCGGTGCCGGGGCGTTTGCGGACCACTACTTTTTCAAATCCGCCGTCGGGGCGTTTTTTGAAAACGTGCTCGCTGCGGTGATAGGTCACGTTGATGAAAGCCGGCTTGTGTGCCATGAGGGGATCGAGGTGTTTGTACAACGCCTCAATGCCTTTTCCTTTCAAAGGAGGCAGCACCTCAAAGGAGATCAAGGTGTCTTTCGCCCGCTGGATGTGTTCGACTACTTTCATCGGCGGCAAAAATAACGATAAAGGCCCTATGTATGGGTTCCGTTAAAATCGGGCCGCTAGCGGGTCGAAATGCTATTTTTGTGCCATGTCTGTTACCATTCAAACCCGAGACCTGGTCAAACGCTATGGTTCACGAACAGTCGTTAACCAAGTTTCTTTTTCGGTCAAGCAAGGGGAGATCGTCGGATTGCTGGGTCCGAACGGAGCCGGTAAGACCACCTCGTTCTATCAGGTGGTGGGACTGATCAAACCCGATCAAGGCCAGGTATTTCTGGATCAAGAAGACATTACGGCCCTGCCCATGTACAAACGGGCTCAAAGGGGCATTGGGTATCTGCCTCAAGAAGCCTCGATCTTTCGGAAGCTTACTGTGGAGGACAATATCCTCGCTGTTTTGGAAATGAAGAATTACTCCAAAGCCGAACAACGCGACCGATTGGAGTCATTGTTGAGTGAATTTCGGTTGCAACACGTCCGCAAAAGCATGGGCGATGTACTGAGTGGGGGTGAGCGCCGTCGCACGGAGATTGCCCGCGCCTTGGCCGTAGACCCCAAGTTCATTTTATTGGATGAGCCCTTTGCGGGCATCGATCCCATTGCGGTGGAGGACATACAGGCCATTGTAGCCCGACTTAAATACCGCAACATCGGGATCTTGATCACCGACCACAACGTGACCGAAACCTTATCCATTTGCGATCGGGCTTATTTGTTGATCGAAGGAAAGATCTTCAAGCACGGTACGGCCGAGGAGCTGGCTGCTGATGAACAAGTGCGGAATCTGTATTTGGGCCGCAATTTCGAATTGAAACGAAAGGACTGGATCCACGAAGAAGCCATGTTGGCCGGTCCTGTTACCCCTTCCGAATAAATATGTCTATTCAGGTTATTGCTTTTGATGCCGACGATACCCTTTGGGTGAATGAAACCTATTTCCGCGAGGCGGAGGATAAGTTCTGTGCCTTGCTGGAAGATTATCTCCCGCATCACAGCGTGGCCAAAGAGCTTTTCTATACCGAGCTGCAGAATATTCCGCATTATGGATACGGCGTGAAGGGTTTCATGCTCTCGATGATCGAGACCGCTTTGCGCGTCAGCGATAAAAAGATTGATCCCTTAGTCATAGAAAAAGCCATTCAATACGGAAAAGACTTATTGGACAAGCCCATTGAATTGCTGGATGGAATCGAGGAAGTATTGCATCAGTTGAAAAAGAAATATCGGTTGGTGGTGGCCACCAAAGGGGATCTGCTGGATCAAGAAAGAAAATTGAAGAAGTCGGGACTGGCTGAATATTTCCACCACATTGAGATCATGAGCGATAAGCGGGAGGCAGATTATCGAAAGTTGATCGGGCATCTTGATATTGATCCGGTACATTTTCTGATGATCGGCAATTCGCTGAAATCGGATGTATTGCCTGTATTGGCCATCGGCGGGCATGCCATTCACATCCCTTATCACACCACCTGGGCACACGAGCAGATCGATCATGCAGTCGAGCATGTAAACTTCCGCGAACTGGCTTCGGCCCGGGATCTTTTAGGCCATTTGTTGTAGTTTGCCGCTTCATGGATTTTCGCCCTTATCCCAAGATCGAATTGCACCTGCATCTGGATTGCAGCTTGAGTTTTGCCGTGGTGCAACAACTCGACCCGTCCGTTACGGAGGAGATGTACCGAAGCGATTTCATTGCACCCAATCGATGCAACGATCTGGTCGATTACATCCGGCGCGCCGAGAAACCCATTGCCCTGATGCAAACGCCTGAGCAACTAAGGGCGGTTACGCTCGACCTATTCGATCAATTGAAAGCCGACGGACTCATCTATGCCGAGATTCGGTTTGCGCCCCTGCTTCATGTAGCGAAGGGAATGACTGCCACCGAAGTGGTGGAGACAGTTGAGGCGGCCACGCGCGAAGCCATTGTGCGTACGGGTGTGGAGGCAGGTCTTATTCTGTGCACGCTTCGGCATTACAATGAGGAGCAGAGTTTGACCACCGTAAAATTGGTGGAGGCGTTTCAGGGTACACGCGTGGTTGGCTTCGACGTGGCAGGCGATGAGGCGGGTTATCCAGTACAGGCGCATGAGTCGGCCTTCGAGTATGCCAAACAGAAAGGACTTTCTTGTACGGCTCACGCAGGTGAGGCATGCGGACCTAAAAGTGTTTGGGAGGTGCTGAAACATTTTCGTCCCAGCCGAATCGGTCACGGGGTGCGCAGCATAGAGGACCCGGCTTTGATGGAGCATTTGAAAGCGCACGATATTCATTTGGAGGTTTGTCCCAACAGCAACCTGCAGACCAATATCTACCAGCGGATCGAGGACCATCCGGCCGATCGGATCTTACGTTCAGGTGTTTCGATGAGCGTTAATACCGATGCCCGTACCGTGACGCCCACGACCCTTTCGGATGAGTATGCCTTGTTGCATCGAGTGTTCGGGTGGACGCTGGCCGATTTTCGGCATTGTAACCGGGAGGCGGTCCGTCATTGCTTTGCGACGCCTGCATTGAAAGAACGATTGAGCCAGCAGGTTGAGGCGGGCTATATGGCTGACTGACCACCCTCATCATTTTATCGGGTGCGCCTATCAAAAAATGATTTATTTTTCGACGCAATGAACCTTTTAT
>DFST01000050.1 GCA_002378975.1 Chitinophagaceae bacterium UBA3430 | reverse complement strand
GTCAGCATTCTCCATGCTTCCCCCAGATCGTAGACAAATGGGAATCGACCTAAATTCTGAAGGGCCCTGTCACCAATGATCAATCCGGCAGTCGCCCCGTTGATCTCATCAATGTATTCATCACTGGTCGACGGTAAAAATGCAACTTCTTTTTTCCAAAAATCATTCATCAAAATGCGCAGCAACGCAGCAGAGGTCCGGCTCTGGTAGTCGAGGATGACGGACTGAATCTCTTCAATGGGAACTTGGCTGAAAAGGGCCACGGAGGCAACTTTACCGTCCGTAGCGATGCCGTAATCGCCAATGACCTGAGCGTCTTGGATCTTGGGGATGGAGGCAACAGGCACGAGTCCGATATCAATTTGTCCTCGATTCAATTGATCAACCAATCGAGCGGGATAATCGAACGAAAGTTCGATGATCTTGGTCATTTCAGGCTGTTGTAAGCCAAAAACCAAGGGCTTTGCATTCCGATAATTCACCGCACCGACTCGTATCTTATCCAATTGGACTAATTTTGAACGGCAAAGGTACGAATCAACTTCCCCACTATGGAACTCTCCGCACTCAGCGCGCTCTCCCCCATCGATGGCCGCTATCGCTCACAAACCGCCAACTTGGCCGATTTTTTTTCCGAATTCGGGCTGATTCGCTATCGGGTCGTGGTGGAAGTGGAATACCTACTTTTCTTACACAAAAAGAAATTCATCCAGCTCCCGGCTAAGACGCAAAAAGCACTAAGAAATCTCACCCAGGATTTCTCGCTGGAAGATGCGGCCGCAATCAAGGCCATTGAAAAGACAACCAACCACGACGTCAAGGCGGTAGAGTATTTCCTAAAGGAGACCCTGGATCAAACAGAGGCAGGAAAATGGAAAGAATGGGTCCATTTCGGACTGACTTCCCAAGACATCAACAACACCGCTGTTCCCCTCTCCTGGAAACACGCCATTGAATACGAATACCTGCCCGCACTCTTGAATCTGAAAACAGAATTGGGGCTATTGGCCGATGAATGGCGCGATATCCCGATGCTGGCGCGTACACATGGTCAGCCAGCCAGTCCAACTCGCCTGGGCAAAGAACTCCATGTTTTCATTGAACGACTGCAGAACCAGATCGAATTATTCCTGACCATCCCCTTCACCGGAAAATTCGGAGGCGCCACGGGAAATTTCAATGCGCACACTGTTGCTTATCCAAAATACGACTGGATCAAATTTGGCAATGAATTCTTGCATGGATTGGGTCTGGTTCGTCAGCAATACACTACCCAGATCGAGCACTACGACGATCTAGCTGCCCAATTCGACAACATGCGGCGCATCAATAACATTCTGATCGATCTCTGCCGCGATATCTGGTCATACATCTCAACCGATTATTTCAAACAACGCACGAAGGCCGGTGAGGTTGGTTCTTCCGCCATGCCACACAAGGTCAATCCGATCGATTTCGAGAACGCCGAAGGAAACTTGGGGGTAGCCAACAGTTTGCTGGATCATCTTGCCAACAAATTACCGATCTCGCGTTTGCAGCGCGACCTCACCGATTCTACCGTATTGCGCAACATTGGCGTGCCCATGGCACATACCCTGATCGCCTTCCGATCCCTCGAAAAAGGACTGAGTAAATTGGTATTGAACGACGAGGCCATTTACAACGACCTGGACCGAAATTGGGCAGTTGTATCCGAGGCCATTCAAACCATTTTGCGTCGCGAGAATTACCCGCAACCCTACGAAGCCTTGAAGGACCTAACCCGGGGCAAGGGTACGATCGATCAGAAGACGCTGCATAAATTCATCGAGAAACTAAATGTGTCGGCGAAGGTGAAAAAGGAACTCAAGGCGATTACTCCGCACAATTATACCGGCGTTCAACCCAAGCGATGATCAACGCTGGATCTCCGACGTGAAGTGAAACTGCACTTCGGGATTGTTTGAAATTTCGGTATTTAGGAACCACTCACTTTGCGCCAAGTATACCGGCTGATCATCTTTGTCGGCGGCAATATTCTGTTGACGAAAACGCATGAATTCCTGCAGCTTAGCTGGCTGATCGGACGTAAGCCAGCAGGCCTTATAAAAAGGCATAGCATTAAATGTTACAGAAGCCCCGTATTCATGCAGTAAACGATACTGGATCACCTCAAATTGAAGTTCCCCCACACAGCCAATGATCTTTTTGTTTCCACCAAACTGGGTGAAGAGCTGCGCTACGCCTTCGTCCGTCAATTGCAACAAACCTTTTTCCAGTTGCTTGGTCTTCATCGGATCCTTATTCACCACTTCCTTGAAGATCTCAGGAGAGAACGACGGAATCCCAGTAAAATAAAAATCATCCCCCTCCGTGAGCGTGTCTCCGATCTTGAAATTGCCCGTATCAAACAATCCAACCACATCACCCGAATATGCATCTTCGATTACACTTTTCTCCCGCGCTAGGAATGAATAAGGGTTGCTGAAACGAACGTCTTTGTCGAGACGCACATGATGATAATATTTGTTCCGTTCGAATTTCCCAGAGCAAACCCGCAAAAACGCGATCCGGTCACGATGCTTGGGATCCAAATTGGCGTGTATCTTAAAAATAAAACCGCTGAACTTATCTTCCTGAGCATCCACCTGTCGAAGGGTGGTCTCCCGCGCAACCGGAGACGGTGCAATGCGAATGAAGGTATCGAGCATCTCCTTGACCCCAAAGTTGTTGATGGCCGAACCGAAGAATACGGGTGCCACCTGTCCGGCTAAGTAGGCCGATACGTCCAACGTTCCATGAACCCCTTCCACCAGTTCCACATCTTCCCGGAGTTGGGCGGCATCGCGTTCCCCTAATTTCTCATCCAGCAAGCCGTCCTTTAGGTCGTTGATGGACAACCCATCCGCGTCGGCCTTGGTATTGGGACTGAACAATAGCAGACTATGACCGTCGATGTTATATACGCCCTTGAAATCCTTTCCGCTGTTGATGGGCCAGGTCATGGGGTGCAGCTGAATACGAAGCTCCTTCTCAATTTCTTCCAATAGATCAAAGCGATTCTTTCCGTCCCGGTCCATTTTATTGACAAATACGATCACGGGGGTGTCGCGCATGCGGCAGACCTCCATCAGACGGCGGGTTTGCTCCTCCACCCCGTTCACGCTGTCGATCACCAATATGACAGAGTCTACGGCAGTCAGGGTACGATAGGTGTCTTCAGAAAAGTC
>DFST01000113.1 GCA_002378975.1 Chitinophagaceae bacterium UBA3430 | reverse complement strand
GGTGAATGGAGATTATTCACCTATACCGTGAAGTCTAGCCAATTCGTTCCGATGATCTATCAATTCCGAATTGGAAAAGAAACGGTTACCGGCAAATTGATGCCCGGAAATTAATTACTTACAACCAGCAAGTAATTAAGGTGGGAAGGGGGTCTATTCGGACCCCCTTCTTTTTATTAGTAAGTGTATATGGCATGTATGCCATATTTTAAATGGCGTTTGTTAGCATATTTGTTTTACCAGAAAGTGGTATAATATGTTAAATATCCATATTCTTATTTTGTTTAAGCAAAAATGCAGATATGCCATTGTATATTCCACTAAACGCCCACAAATTTGATATATGTCTTTGAAGCGCGAGGAGGTTAGTAAGCGAATTGGCGATAGATTGAGAGAGATCCGTTTGAGCAAGGGACTTTCTATAGAGAAAGTAGCCAATGGCGCCAACATTGATTATACTCAATTGAGTCGCATTGAGTTAGGTAAAATCAATACGAGCATTTATCAGGTATACTGCATTTCTCGTTCCTTGGATGTTCCGGTTCCGCACATCTTTCATGTGTTGGATCAGGGGGAATAGATTCTTTCCAGATCGAATTCATTTCCCACTTCATCTTTGATCCGATCAAGGCGTCGTCATTTTCAAGAACTCCTTAGCGGAGAATCGTTTGGTCTCAAAACTCACTTCCGTTTTGCCTTGTTCCAAAACAGGCTGAATTTTTTCATTGTCTACCAACGCCAATTGATCATTGGGCAACAAGGCAATCAGTCGCATGGATTTCCCTTTTTGCAGATACACCGCCTTCCAATCCGACGGTGCATATTCCATCACCGAATTGTCACCATCATACAAGGCAAATAATCGGATCGGTCGATCGCCCGACTTGATTGATTTTTCAAAATCAAAACGCACATAGACCGGCACACAGTCTTCCATCTTCTGAAATCGATCCACATTCCAAATCCCCATCCGATCGGCACGAAACGATTGAACCAAATCGGCTTCTCGTTTGGCCAAGGCCAATGCTTCTTGTCGCTCCCGTTCGCGACGTTCCACTTCCGCTACTTCTTTCTCGTAGATCGCCATGCGTTTTTTCATGTCACCTCGGGTGGTCATCGGACTGGCCAGTATCGTTTTTTGAATACCTGACTCGGGAGAACCCTCACCGCGATCAAATTGGGTAAAGGTCAACGCGTATACCTGTTGCCGATTCTTTACTTTATTGATTCGTACATTTTCCCAATGCACCCGACCCTGAATACCCAGCACCTCGATCTTTTCTGAATCATCCAATCGCCATTTCATGCCGGCATATGGTTTTAAATAGGGAATCTCCGTGATGTTGCCCACCAATTCAAAAGTTCGATCTTCTTCCTCTTGCGGCGAACGTGGTTTTTTTAACGAGTCGCTCAGCGTTCGAATGGCCTCGATCTTGTATCGGTTCGAATCGGATCGATAGTTTCCTCGAACTTTCCAATTGTCATCCCCTTCCATGTACCACAGGTCATAGCCGCTCGAATTTCGATAACCGGCCAGATCTACACCAATCGTTTTTCCTTCAGCCACTTCCAATACCTGGTCGTTGGCAAAGGCCCTCATTTCGATCATGCCGGCCGATTGCAATCGATCCGAACCGTTTCGTTGTGTGTTCAATGGAATGCCGGATCGTAGCATGTCGTTGGTGGAATGGAATTCCCGCACCCGAAACTCTACTTCCCCTCGAACGAGGTTTCCCTTTGCATCGACTAAACTACCGGGTTCGATTCGGATCTGCGTGCCACTCGATAATCGGATCTGCATGCCGCTATCCGCTTGAAATCGATGTTTCTGAAACGGGATATCAATATCCGTTACAGGCGGTGCGATCCGCGAACCACGATGGGCCGAACAGGCAAATAAAAGAATCAATAAAAAATATCCAATTGCTCCGAGACAAATCGTACGAATCAATGTCAATGAGTTTTTCATTTGTTTAGTATTTAGGCAGTTGATAACAGTAGAGATATCCGTCGTAGCCGGCAAACAACAGATCCAGATTGCCGTCGAGATCGACATCCCGGATCACCGGCGGCATTTCTCCGCAAGCCGGTAGTGAGAATCGATCCAGTACGCTTCCATCTTCCAGCGAGAAGATCTCCACAAATCCTACATCCGTATTTCCCAGATCGCATTGATTCATCACGACCACTCCTTTTTTCCCATTCTTCAGCGGAATGAATCCTTCTGCAAACAACGGGTCGTTTCCATTTCGGTAGCCATTTACCAACTCATTGTTCCAGGATTTAAATTGGAAGGGAATGGATCGATCGATCTCACGGACGCTCCCCGATGGATCTACTTGAAAAGTTTTCGTTCGACCATTTATTAAAACACGATCTCCATCAATCGATAACGCATTGAGTCCGCTTCCCCAGCTCAACTCAGAAACCGGTCGGCTGGCTAACTTTTGTCCTTGCAACGAGAAGAAAGCGATCTCGTATCGAACGGTGTCGGCATAAATATTTCGAAGCGCCACGATTTTTTTTTGTTTCCCTTGACCGATCACAGCCATTCCAAGACTCAAACTCTCTTTCTCTTCCATCGACCAGAGCTTCGATCCGGTATTTCCATTCAAGGCCAGCAGATTTCCGCCAAAGGTTCGGTAGATGAGATCGTTGGTTCCGTCTGCATTGACATCCACCACCAAGGGCCGCGTATAAAAATGACTGGTGTTGCGAAACCAAGCCTTAACCTTGAACACCGTTCGATCATCGCCGGGTTTCCAGCCGTCAAACTCCGGCACGTAATACGACCAAATCACTTTTCCTTGTTCCGGATCTACGGCTTTTACCTCACCCGATTCGGCCGCATAAACAACTACCTCTCCATTTTTTGTTTGCAATAAACTGGGTTCGTGTTCGATATCGCCGGAGGTGGGATTGCGCCACAAGATCTTTCCTTGCAGGTCGGTACACAAGAACTCTTCGTTGTCGTTTCCGAAATATAGTCGTTCGCCGCGCATGAGGAGACCATTCACATCCATGTCGCCAAACAACTCATTGGCAAAATGTCGACGCTGTTTGCCGGTTCGTCGATCCAATTCATAGACGCCGCTTCCGGGTTCGATCAATCCACGGTCCATGAACGAATCTCCATTGGAGCCGATCCACAACCGGTCTCCTCGAAAAACCACATTGGATCGGAAACTCGCGTCGCCGGTTTTGGTTTTCCATATCAATTGACATTTCGATTCAATAGAAGGAAATGGAGTGGCCTCTTCCGATGGCAACATGGCTGCCAGGCCGAGAAGACCCCCGAGGGCCCAGCCGATTTTAATCATGTTAATTCCGGTTTGTTGTTGGTTATTCGACCCAAACGAACAAATCGACCGAAAATTTTTTAATCCGCTCAGCGGGCTAGGAGTTTAACGCGCCGATAACAAGGGCTGGTTCATCTATAATGGAAATAAAGCTGCGCTGCGAGGGGGCTGTAGCTGAATCTTTATCTTAATAGTGTGAGTGAACCGCTTTTCACCGGTTGATCTACGATCCCTTGGATCACATAATAATATACACCAGCGGGAACGGGCTTTCCACTGATTTGTCCGTCCCAGGCGTTTGCAGCATTGTATCCGGTTCTGCGATAAATCGATTGTCCGTACCGATTGAACACTTCAACCACTGCATTTGGATGATCCTCGATGCGCTGAATGATCCAACGGTCGTGAATGCCATCCCCATTGGGCGAAAAAACGTTGGGAATGATGAGGTCGCCCGTTACAATCACCCGCATGCTGTCGATCGATGTACAACCTTGGGCTTGCACGCGCAAGTAATACGTCGTCGTACCGGCAGGCGTGGCAGTGGGTGCTAATGTAGACGGATTGCTGAGTGTGGCAGCGGGTGTCCAATTGATCGTTGGATTAATTGCATTGGTTGATCCGGCCAGCGTAGTCGATTGTCCGGGTGCGATCGTGATATCCGGACCGGCATTCACGGCAGGGCCTGGAGTGACAATCACGGCGATCGGCGTTCGAAAACTTTCACATCCGGCATTGGTCTGCGCTACATAATAGGTCGTGGTGCCGATGGTGTTGGTAGCAGGAGTAGGTGCCGTCGTTGAACCGGTTCCGCCGGTTGCTTGTGTATACCAAAGTAAGTTGGTTCCCGTAGCGCTGAGGGGTGAGGCAATCTCATTGTTGCAATATAGTACGGTCGGCAAGGCAGTTGGTGAAGCAGGTGCGGGATTGATCGTGATTGATGTGTTGTTGCTCGCAGCCGGTTGACAAGCCGAGGCAGAAAGGGAGTAGGTTACGGAGTAGGTTCCGGGTGTGGAAGTGGATGCATTGATGGCGCCGGTCGATGCATTCAAAGAAAGTCCGTTCGTGCTGCTGTAGATTCCGCCAGTTGTGAATCCGGTTGCGGTGGTTGGCGTGAGCGTTCCGGCACTTGCGCAAATCGGAGTCGCGTAGCTAAAGGTGGTAACGGGTGTGAGGGAGTTGCTTAGGGTAATGGTCGCTGTGCTGCTTCCGGCCGACTGACAAGCACTGGCTGCAGTTGTGTAAGTAATTGTGTATGTGCCTGGTGAAGAAGCGGCTAAATTGATCAGGCCGGTCGATCCGTTGATCGCAATACCCGCGGAGGAGGAGAAGATGCCACCGGTGGTGAATCCAGAAGCCAAGACGGGCGACGGATTGCTCCCCGATAAACAGACCGGCGAGGTGTAGTTAAAATTGGTGATGGGGGTGCTGCTCGAAGTGACTGTTATGTTACAGCTTTTTGTGAATGTGCAGGCGACGGAGTGCGTCATTGAAACATCATCAATCGAAAAGTCGTTTCCGTTGGAAGACGTATTTCGGTTGATCAACACGAGCTCGGCCGTTGTGTTCGATCCACTGTTCCAGGTATAGGTTATTTGTTGCCAAACGCAGGTAGTAGAAGTGGCCGTGGCGATGCTGCTCGCTGCATTTCCGGTGATCGGTGATCCATTGATCTGTGTTTCCAGTTGAGCCGGACTATTTCCATCAATGGATTGCAACCAATATTGTACCGTGTAGTTGGTGTTGGGGGTGACGGCTACTTTTTGTGACCAGAGTTTAACGTTCGCCGTGGTTGCACCGTCAATGGCCATGAATATTCCGCTACCGCTGGTATGATCGACGCAGGGTTGAAATTGCGGCTCAAATTGCTGAGCATTGTTAACGAGGCTATATGCACGTTGGGCATAGCCGGCATTCGCCGGGTAGGGAGGCGATGGGAAGAAGTTGTATTGCGTCTCAAATCCTACATTGCCCTGTTCAAAATCTCCGTTGTAAATCAAGTTGCGATTACGATTCACAGAGCTAATGACGGTATAGGTTGTATTCTGGGTGGGTGTAGCGGTTGTGTTTTGTGCATTTGGGTTGGCAATGGTGGGATCATTGGGCGTAGAAGTCCAGCTGTATCCCGTCGAACTGCCGCTTGCATAAAGCGGCACCGTGGCCCCACCGCATATCGTGGAATCGGGACGAATGATCAATGAATTGACCGGCGGATTCAAGGAAATGTTAGAGGGAGAGAAAACGACTGCAGCCGTGGGGGTTGCAGCATCTTTTACCGAAACAAACGCGTTGGAAACGGTGCCTAGTCCGCTAAAGACATTGTTGCTGGTATAGGGGCCACCGTTAAAACTATATTGATAGGGCTGTGTGCCACCAGTAGCGTAGACGGCAATAAATCCGTCGTTTGTATTCGGGCAGGAGGGGTCGATCGCATTGTATCGAATGGTCATCGGCACAGGAGGCGCGAGTACTTCCACATCATCGATCGCAAAGTCGTTGCCCACCGCATTGACATTATTATTCGAAAGCTCAATGTTTACAAAGGCGGTAGTGGCCGTAAACGAATAAACCACTTTCTGCCAGGTGGCCGTACTACCGGGATAGGGAGCCAATGCATTTCCCGAAACCATCGTGATGTTACTCGCGTTGTTCCAATTCACCTGAATATTTGCCGTAGTGGATACATCCACTACGCTGGTCGCAATGCTCTTGATCCAATAACTAAATGTATAGGATTGGCCGACGGTCAACGGCCCCACACCCCCACCATTACTTCCCGCTTTCCAGAAGCGTGGATTGCCTGTTATGGTCGTTCCGTCGATCACCAGCATTTTACCGGTACCGCTGTGGTCGGTTCCCGATATAAAGAATGCTGTATTCATGGGTTGCGGGTTGGGGATGACGGCATAATCACCCGTATTCGAATTGCCCGTCAGTGTAGCCAGAAAATTATAGGGAGACAGCGTTTGGAATCCACTTCCGCTTCCGCCGCTTTCAAAGTCGCCATTGACCAACAGATTCAACGGAGAAACTTGGGCAAGCGTTGCCAACGGAGATGCCAGAACAAACAGATATAAAAGAAGAGTACGATTCATGTAGACAAGCAATGTAAATGTATTGAATCAACCCCACTCATTTCTTCAACCGCAAGCGGAGCATCAGCTCGTGGGCGTTGGAACCCGCATCAAAAAGACTGAGCGGGGTCCGATAGATATCAAAGGAGTAACCAAGGCTGAATCGTTTTTGAAGGTTAACTCCCGCCGACAGGATCGCACTTTGTCTGGAACGGAAGGCTAGACCCCACCAGAAGAGCTCCTTGTGCTCTACCCGCACCCCACCCTGAACCTCGGTGGGGGC
>DFST01000148.1:7006-11846 GCA_002378975.1 Chitinophagaceae bacterium UBA3430 | reverse complement strand
GGAATGTAACTGTCATAAGCCGGCTCAAATACGATCACCTCGTCACCCGGATGTACAAGTGTGGTAAGTGCCGTATAGATTGCATACGTGCCACCGGGCGTGATCGTGATCTCGGTGTTTGGATCGACCGATGCACCATACAGCGTGTGTGCCTTTTCGGCTAGTTTCTCCCGCAGGGGACCATAACCCGGCATCGGCGCGTACTGATTGAATCCGTCGCGCATGGCCTTGCTGACTCCATCCCGCAACGCTTCGGGCATCGGGAAATCCGGAAAGCCTTGTCCCAGGTTCACTGCCTGATGCTCCGTGGCCAACGCACTCATCGTGGTAAAGATGGTGGTGCCAACGTTGGGAAGTTTCGAAATGATCGCCATGATTAGAGATATTGCTCGCCAAAATTCCGCTTCACTTCGGCGACGTATTCTTTGATCGCTTGTTCCTGATCGCGCTTGCAGATCAACAATACATCCGGTGTATCCACGATGATGTAGTCTTCCAGTCCCTGCAACACCATCAGCTTATCAGCGCCGGCATGCACCATGCAATTGTTGGCATCGACCACCATCACTTGCTTGCCCACAACCGCATTGCCGAAATAATCTTTTTCCATATTGTCCCAGGCGCTGTTCCAAGTACCCAGATCACTCCAGCCGAAATTGGCCGGGATCACGTATACGTTGTCTGCTTTTTCCATTACGGCGATGTCAATCGACGTATTCACACACTGGGTGTAGATTCGCTCGACGGCTTCGGCTTCGGCCGATGTATTGAATGCAGTGCGTTGGTTCTGAAACAACTCGTTGATCTCCGGTACATGTTTTTCGAATGCCTCCAGGATGCTGTCGATCGTCCAGATAAAGATCCCTGCATTCCACAAGAAATCACCGCTGGCCAAAAAGGTTTGGGCCATGTCGAGGTTGGGCTTCTCCGTGAAGGTCTTCACGTCATAGACCTCCCCCAGTTTCGCCTCCGGATCAAACTGGATATATCCATATCCGGTGTTGGGATGATTGGGCTTGATGCCAATGGTGACCAATGCCTTCCGCTCTTCTACAAACGTAAACGCTTGGTCAATCACCGATTCAAATGCCTCGCCATCCATCACCAGGTGATCGGCCGGTGCCGCGATCATGGATGCACTTGGATCAAGAGCCTTCAACTTATAGGCGATGTAAGCAATGCAAGCCGCTGTATTTTTCCGGTAGGGCTCCGTAAGTATTTGTGCTGTCGAGATCTCGGGCAATTGCTCGCGCACCAACGACGCATATTCAGAAGAAGTAACGATGTAAATATTCTCGATGGGCACCACCTTTTTGTAGCGATCCACGGTTTGTTGGATCAAGGTTCTTCCCAATCCCAGTACATCCAAAAATTGTTTGGGATAGCTAGAGCGACTCATCGGCCAAAACCGACTGCCGATCCCTCCGGCCATCACGGCCACATAACGATGTTTATTCATAGGTCAATGAAGTCCTTCGCGGACCAGATCGTGCAAGTGAACGATTCCGATGTACCGACCTTCTGCCGTCACCACCAGTTGGGTGATCGAGTGATCTTGTAATACTTCCAAGGCTTCCACCGCCAAGGCATCTGCTTCTATGGTTTTCGGAGAAGGGGTCATGATGTCCAATGCCTTCATCCCATTCCAATCCATTCCTTTTTCCAGCATGCGGCGCAGATCCCCGTCGGTAATGATCCCCAACAAGCGATCCTCTCCATCCACTACGGCCGTCACCCCCAATCGCTTCTGCGTCATCTCCAAAATCGCCGCTTGAACAGATGCATCGCTTTTTACCAAGGGACGCTCATTGGCCTTGGCCAGATCCATCACCCGCAGATACAACCGCTTGCCCAAGGCGCCACCGGGATGCACGCGGGCAAAATCATCGGAACGAAATCCGTGCAGCTTCATCAAACAGATCGCCAGCGCATCCCCCATCACCAATTGGGCAGTGGTACTGGTGGTTGGGGCCAGATTATTGGGACAAGCCTCCTGCTCCACCACCGTATCGATCACGATATCGGCATGCGTAGCCAAATAAGAATCCAGTTTACCGGATAAGGCGATCAAGGTATTTCCAAACTCACGGATCAAGGGCACCAGCGTTTTGATCTCCGGACTTTCCCCGCTCTTGCTGATCAAGACCACCACATCTTCAGGCAAGATCATACCCAGATCACCGTGGATCGCATCGGCAGCATGCATGAAAACAGCCGGCGTGCCTGTTGAATTGAACGTGGCAACAATCTTTTGCGCGATCACGGCACTTTTCCCGATGCCGCTGATAATGACCCGACCCTTGGTCTGGGCCAAGGCCTGCACCGCCCGCTCAAAATCGGGACCCAACCGGTCAGCCAAAGCGGCTACCGATCTCGACTCCAGGTCGATGGTCTGACGGGCGATATCCAACAAGGATTGAGACATAGGCAATGAAAAGCGAAGCAAAACTACCGATTTTAGTGGGGTATGCAGAGCGTTAATTCTCTCCCCAAAACGGGGATTTTCCCCCTTGATATAAGCCCCTCAAAACGTAGCTTCGTCCACCCTAAAAAATAGCGGGATCCACTGCCCCGAATAATCGTACCTTAATGCGAATCCGGGGATCCCCAGATTGTTTAAGAAAATGCCCAAAAACACGAACATAAAGGTCACAAAACCGAAGAAGTCTTCTGCCACCCAGCCTGCCTCAACCCCTCGATTCGACCTGCACCAGGCCCTGAAAACGCATTTCGGGTTCAGTCAGTTCAAGGGGCAGCAGGAAAAAGCCATCGAATCCCTCCTGGCCGGACGCGACACCTTTGTGATCATGCCCACCGGCGGTGGCAAGAGTCTTTGTTATCAACTCCCCGCCTTGGTCAGCGAAGGGGTGGCCATCATTGTATCGCCCCTCATCGCCTTGATGAAAAACCAGGTTGATCTGATCCGGGGCTATAGCAACCAGGATGCCATCGCTCACTTCCTGAATTCGACCCTAAATAAAAAAGAGATCAAAGAAGTTCAGGATGATCTCCGCAGCGGCACCACCAAAATGTTGTATGTGGCCCCGGAAACACTGACCAAGACCGAGAACCTGGAATTCTTCAGCGAACTACCCATCTCTTTTTTCGCCGTGGATGAAGCCCACTGTATCTCCGAGTGGGGCCATGATTTCCGCCCCGAATACCGTCGCCTCCGCGAAATGATGAATGAGATCAGCGAGACTGCCCCCATGATCGCACTCACCGCTACCGCCACACCCAAAGTACAAACCGACATCGTTAAGAACCTGGAGCTTCGCGAAGCCAACGTATTCATTTCTTCCTTCAACCGGTCCAACCTCTATTATGAAGTGTTGCCGAAGATCAAGAAGGCACAGACCGATGAGAACATCGTCCGACTCATCAAGAGCATGAAAGAAAAAAGTGGGATCATCTACACGCTCAATCGCAAGACCACCGAAGAGCTGGCCGATTTACTCAAAGCCAATGGCATCAAGGCAGTGGCGTATCACGCCGGACTGGACAGCAAACTCCGTGCCGAACGTCAAGATCAATTCTTGGGTGAAGACGTACAAGTGATCTGTGCCACCATCGCCTTCGGGATGGGCATTGACAAGCCGGATATCCGTTTTGTGATTCACTACAACATTCCCAAATCGATCGAGAACTATTATCAAGAAACCGGGCGGGCCGGTCGTGACGGACTCGAAGGAAAATGTGTGCTTTATTATTCGCACAAAGACGTCAGCAAACTCGAACACCTGATGCGGGATAAACCACTCAGCGAACGCGAAGTGGGTGCGCAATTGATCAGTGAAACCGTTGCCTTTGCCGAAACCGGTGTTTGCCGTCGAAAATTGCTGATGAGCTATTTCGGAGAAGAGTATACGAATGAGAATTGTGGTCAGTGCGACAATTGCCGAAATCCAAAAGAAAAACACGAAGCCAAAGCCGAAGCAGTGGTGGTGTTGAAAGCCATTCGCGAATTGGATGAGCGATTTGCTACCGACTATGTGGTGCAGATCCTCATCGGGAAAGCCACTCCACAGATACAGATGTTCCGCCATGAAGGATTGAACGCCTTCGCCTCCGGCAACGATCGGGAACCCTTTTATTGGAACTCATTGATCCGCCAGATGTTGCTGGGGGGATTGCTGGTGAAGGACATTGAGGAATATGGATTGCTAAAGATTACGAAGAAAGGGGATGCCTTCTTAAAGAAACCAAAATCATTCGAGCTCATATTGAACAACCTGTACAACGATGCCCATGCCGACGACGAAGAAGGAGCCGGCGATGCCGGGGAAGTAGTAGCCCTGGATGAGCGCTTGGTGAAGTTGTTGATGGAAGTGCGCCAGCAGGAAGCCAAGAAAAAAGGACTGCCCCCGTTTGTGATCTTTTTGGAATCGTCGTTGCAAGACATGGCCACGTTTTATCCCACCACCTTGGAAGGGTTGGAGAAATGTCAAGGCATCAGCAAGGGGAAGGCGTTGAAGTATGGAAAACCATTTGTGGAGTTGATCGCTCAGTATGTGGCCGATAACAACATTGTGCCACCGGATGATTTTGTGATGAAGAGCGTAGTGAACAAAAGTGGCAATAAGGTTTACATCATTCAGAATACCGATAAGAAAGTGTCGCTGGAAACGATCGCCAAGAACAAAGGATGGCGGATGGACGAGATGCTGGAAGAAATGGAAAGCATTGCCGCCAGTGGCACGCGCTTGAATCTGGATTATGCCATCGATGAAATGCTGGACGAAGATGACCAAGACGAGATCTTGGAATATTTCAAAGGATGCTCCACTTCTTCGCTGCAAGTAGCACAAGAAGAATTGTCTGAGTTCAGTTTCAACTGGGA
>DFST01000148.1:5816-6642 GCA_002378975.1 Chitinophagaceae bacterium UBA3430 | reverse complement strand
AATGTAGGTATAGCGAATGCTACCTTGTCCAACTATGGACACGCTACGAGAAAGACGGCACGCCAGTTTAGATGTAAAGCGGATTCAGTCATTGACCGATTCTGTATTTGCCATTGTGATCACCATTCTCTCGCTCACCCTGGTGGTACCTCCCGGCGAGAACGACGAAGGGATTCGGCGATTCTTGTGGGATCAGATCTTACCCAAACTATTCATTTTCTTTTTGGGCTTCGTTATTGTAGGCGCCTACTGGGTAGACACGCATTACAATCACCACCACATTATGAAGGTGGACAAAACGAGCATCTGGCTGAACATCGTTTTTCTGATGTTCATCTGCCTGATCCCGTTTTCGTCCGGTTTTTTGGCAAATTATTTATACACCTCGATCAGCGTGATCGTTTACAGCATCAATTTGATCATTGTGAGTTTCTGGCACCTGGCGATGCTGGTCTATTCTTGGAAGAAAAAATACATTCATCCTTATGTCGACAAGAAACTATACCGAAACATGATCTGGCGGATCATACTGCCGATCATCATTTACCTGACCATCATCCCCCTATCCTTCTTGCGCACGCCTTGGGTGGTGTATTTGTTCTTGCTGCCCTTGTTTTTTCAGATTTTCTTTGGCCGATTGAAAAATGAAATCGGTTGAGCCGAGTAGTGGTCTTTGGGTCGCTTCGTCTTTGGTCACCGGCCTCTTCGTCTTTATTGACTTTTTCCCTAAATTTGCCCTCCCGAACGCTGTCGGGACTCAGTTGGGATGTTGAAATATGGTGCGGTAGCTCAGTCGGTAGAGCAAAGGACTGAAAATCCTTGTGTC
>DFST01000148.1:3739-5501 GCA_002378975.1 Chitinophagaceae bacterium UBA3430 | reverse complement strand
AGGACTGAAAATCCTTGTGTCGGCGGTTCGATCCCGCCCCACACCACTTCAAAAAACGATAAACCCTTGTAAATTAAATACTTACAAGGGTTTTGTTTTTAGGGTGCGTAGTTTTTAGCCGGTCTTTTTATTTCCCCTCCATCTTGTTGACATAGTCCAGTGAGCCTAATCGGAGTCTGAGGGGCAATCCGGTTTTCTTTTCAAACTTCCATTCTTGTCGGCAGATATAGCCTTGCCTAGTACTCATGAAATCGGGCTTGATAAAAACAATTGAATTTGTTGTTTGCCCGGAGAAAACGGTTGATTTTAAAATCAATGGTTGGGGCACTGGAATTTTTTGTTGCCCAATACAACGAATGGAGCTGAATAATAATAGGATGATCAGGAGACGCATCGGTTGCAAAATTGTTCGTGAATGTACAACGTAACTGACTGGCGCAGATAGGATCGTAATACTTCTTTTGAGGTATTGAAGCCGGGAGTCTAGGAATTTTCCATCGCCCTTATACCATACCGCTCCTTTAAAATAGTCAAATGGTGTAACGCGTGCCCAAAAATGATGAAACCGAGGGCGTTCACAGAAATACGTTGATTGTTGGCGGAGCCCAGGCATTTCAGCTGCGCATCCGTAAAAGAAGCAAATAGAAGATTGGTTGATTGTCTAACGAGGCCCCACTCAACCAACATGTCTTTCCAATTTCTATTTACGGCCGTTGCATTATTTGCATACTCGTTTTCATCAAAGCCAGGAATGGCCTGTCGCTCATTGCGCGCAATCACCAAGGCACGAAAAGCAAAGATTCGCTCGGTATCAATGACATGCTGGAGCATCTGTTTGATGGTCCATTTCTCAGGGGTATACGCGTAGTTTATTTTTTCAATCGGTATGGCAGACCAAAATTCTACAAGTTGATGATTGTGTTGCCCCACCAAAGACGAGTAATCGGCAGCACGCGTGTAGTCAATATAAGTCTGGTAAAAACTACCATATTCGCTTGGATCGGGTCTTGGCATAGGCTGATTTTTTTCTGGGCGACATCCGATGTACGGTTAATAAAGAGACGATTCTGTACCCACTTCGAAAGATAAGAATCCAATATGAAATTTTCCGAATCTTGTCATAAACGGCAACCTTGGGGAACCAAGCCATTCTCGCACCTTCCTAATGACAAACAAAGCAACCAATGCCAGACTGGAACAACTTCTAAATATTTAATGCGATTTGTTAGAAATGAGGAATTCCAAACAATTTGACATTTTTGTAATTTCATTTACCCCGATTGCTTCACGTTTTACTCAATTGAGTAGATTCGGCCTACAAATCATCCAGACCATGCACAACCGCCCCCTCATCATTTCACTGACCCTGCTCTGCGGACTGTTTCTCGGTTGTGGCGACAAACATATCCCAACTCCAACCTCCAATTTTATCAAAGGAGCCGACATCAGCTGGATCACCGAAATGGAATCAGCCGGAAAAAAATTCTATACAACCACCGGCATAGAAAAAGACGGATTTACCCTGATGAAAGAACTGGGCATGAACGCCATCCGATTGCGCGTATGGGTCAACCCCACCGATGGTTGGTGCGGACTAACCGACCTGATCGCAAAAGCACAACGCGCCCAAGCAGCCGGACTAAAACTCCTGATCGATTTCCATTACAGCGACTCCTGGGCCGATCCCGGAAAACAATTCATCCCCGCCAACTGGATCAACGCTTCCTTACCCGCTATGAAAGATTCCGTACGCACACACACC
>DFST01000148.1:0-3381 GCA_002378975.1 Chitinophagaceae bacterium UBA3430 | reverse complement strand
AAAGCCTCTGTTTCCATGAGCAATTATGCCGCATTGATTCAAGCCGGATACCAAGCCGTCAAAGCAATCGACAACAAGATCCAAGTTGTCGTACACCTTTCAAATGGATACGACAACAATCTGTTTCGATGGAACCTCGACGGACTCAGACAATACGGCGCCGAATGGGACATCATCGGCCTCTCTCTCTATCCAACTACAACCGATTGGCAATCGCGAAACCAAGAATGCCTGTCCAACATCACCGACCTCATCACTCGCTATCAAAAACCCATCATGATCTGCGAAATCGGGATGCCCTGGGACCAAGTCGATAGCTGTTACAGTTTCATCTCCGACCTGATCAGCAAAGTCAAGTCGATCCCAAATGAAAAAGGATTGGGCGTTTTTTATTGGGAACCCCAGAGCTACGCGAACTGGAAAGGATACACCCTGGGCGCATTTGATAACAACGGCCGACCCACCGCGGCAATGAAAGCCTTTCAGTAAAATAGCCCCGGCATACATAAACCATTTCCCTCCCAAGTTGTTTTTATAATATGCAACTGGGAGACTCCACTTTCGCCCCCACTCAGCTTACTGCCGAGCTTGTGCCTGCGCAGTCACTAGAGAGCTATGACTCAACGGCTTCCACCCCCCTGCAGCTCCTGATCCTATCCTGGGACCAGTTCGTGAACGAACTGGAATTTGAGTGATTTAATGCGCCCAAAAAATTTCAGATTTCTAATTTCGTGTGGTAAAAACAACCACATGAAGATCTACTCCCTCGTTTCCCTGTTTTCAGCCTCCTTGCTCTGGATCGCCTGCGGATCCGGGCCGAAAACCCCCAATACCGAGACTGCAACTACAGATACCAATACGGTAAAGACCGAAAGTCTGCCCCTCCCCCGCGTATGGGAAATCAAGACCAGCACCGGCAAAACAATGGTCGCCACAGAAACCCACCCCAAAGGGGCCAGCCTCAGCAACATCAAGATCCAATTTCAAGGCGATAGCACCGGCGCACTCTCCTTCACCGACGTAGATCCCATCAGCAGCGCCGTAACCGCCGATCTTGATAAGAACGGATTCGATGAACTCTATTTGGTATCAACCAGCGTCGGCACAGGTACCTACGGAAACATCATCGGCGTATCCTCCAACCGCGACAAATCACTCTCCTACATATTCGTACCCGAAATGGATCCGAACGACCTAAAACCAGGCAAACTATTCGATGGCTACGAAGGCTACGACCGTTACGCCATCGAGAATGGAACACTGATCCGTCGCTTCCCGATCAAAGGCGATACGAACAACCTAAAGTCCATCAATTATCAAGTGATGCTTGGAGAAGGTGGACTGATCCTCGCCCCCAAACGCAAGTGATCAGAACTCTACGATCACACCGATCGTAGGCAATAATTGACCATCTCGATTTTCGAGTAGCGTAGGGATCGCATTGCTTCCGTCCGCTTTCAAGGCCAAACCGTCCGTGGTTACAAAACCAGCATTATCTGACGTTCGCTTGAACGTGTATTGAGGTATACCGGCCGACTTGGCTCCATAGAAATTGGTAATGTCCAAAAACAGATCCAACGTCACTCGCCGATAGTTCCACTTCTTATCGACCCGAAGATCCGCCGCATGAAATGCCGGCAACCGCAATCGATTGAGTTGCGAGTAATCAAATACGCCGACACCCAACAGCTGATAACTGTACTGGCTGGCTACCGGATCATAAGGCGTATAGGGAGCCGCTCCCTGATAGCGAAACTTCGCACCGATCTCCCAGTTCTTTTTCAACTTATACCCAGCAGTTACGCTCATCAATACCTTGTTGTCCCAACTGGCCGGTTCATATTTTCCGTTGACACCTGTAAACTCACTGCGATAAAAGGTACCACTGAATACGCCGAACAACCGGTTCGTTAATTTCTGCTGGACAAACAACTCCACCCCATAAGCACGACCCGCGCCCGTCGCCAATACCGGTTCATTGCCAACAGCACCAAAATCAATGCCCTTGTTCGCCAAGCTGATCCCATCCGTTACACTCACCGGATAATTCGAGTAGCGTTTATAGAAACCTTCGAACGTGATGCGGGTGAACAAATTCGGTAAAAACTCAACCCCGCCCGCCCAATGCGTACTGCGGATATAATCTCCGGGATTGGGGGGATTCATGTTGCTGCTGATGGGTTCCTGATATGCCAATAACGTATATGAAGGCAATCGATAATATAGGCCATAGCTCGCACTCAGGTTCCATTTGTCGGCCAAAGCATAGCTCAAACTCAACCGCGGACTCCATTGCTTGAATGGATTGGATTCGCTGTTCGACAAATTATTTCCATCTACCCGAAATCCACCACTCCAAGCCAACCGATCATTCAACAAACGTCCTCCTACTTGTGCAAACGCGCCATAACGCCAAAGATTTAAGGCGGTTAGACTATACAAGGTTTGCTTGGGCTGGATCTCAATGCCATTGGCATCGAAGATCTGTGGGCGAAGCAACTGATAAAAGGAATTATCAAAATTCACATACTGCAATACCGCTCCGTAACTATACTTGATGCCCTTGCGATTGTGCACCGCCTCCCAACGAAGCTTGTTCTCCGTTTCCAAACTCCGTATGCGACCGGTCCGCTCCAACTCATTCGGAGATTGATTATCCTCGAACTTATCTGCTCCATTGTTCAATCGATTCCGACTCAACGACAAATTCCAATATCCACCCGGGATCAACCGCTTCAACGTAGCACCGACTGTATAACTCTTTTGCTGGATCAGCGGATTGCTGTTCAATACGTACAGTTTTTCCGGAGTCGCTTCCCGAGGCACGCCAAAACTGAATTCATCGATCGAACCGATGCCCAATACACTTAAGGTCGTTTTGGCATTCAATCGCGTGGTCGACTTAAACTGAAAATCCCAATAGTTTGGCCGAATGGGCAGATCAATCGCTTCAAACAAGAACTGCAAATAACTGCGCCGTGCCGAAGCGATGAAAGTTGTATTCTTGGTTAGCGGACCATCCAACGTAATGGCCGCATCGGTCGCACTCAACCGAAAATTTCCCTGCAATTTTTCTGCATTGCCATTTTTCTGCTTGAATTGAAACACGCTGCTGAGTGCATTGTCGTATTTCGAATCAAAGGCCGACGTGCTCAATTTCACCTCTTCGATGAAGCTTACGTTCAAGATCCCTTGCGGACCACCCCCGCTTCCCTGCGTACTGAAATGGTTGATGATCGGCACTTCAATGCCATCGAGATAAAATACATTCTCGGCCGGAGAACCACCACGAATCAATATGTCATTGCGGAAACTACCCCCCGCGGCACCGCCACCTACGCCGGGCAATGATTGGATCACCTTGCTGATGTCGAAGAGGTG
>DFST01000129.1 GCA_002378975.1 Chitinophagaceae bacterium UBA3430 | reverse complement strand
ATCCCACCAACAACATCGCTGCGGTGATGGTCGTTTTAAAGAACACCAGTATCCTATATTGAAATAATAGTACCCGAAAATGCTGCGTGCGTTTATCCAGATATCGGATGGTGCGTTGCTCGGAGTTTTGAGTCAATATCGGTCCGTCGGGTTCAAACTTGAACGCCTTTGCACCGCGAGCCATCTCCTCCAGCCAGGCAGCCAAACTGTATTTCTGCGTGCTTTCTTCGATGCTGGTCGACAGGCCGCGTGCACCGGTGTAATACAGAATGGTGCCCAGGATAACAACCAAGAGGATGCCAAATAAAATGAAAGCCGGGTGATAAAAGGAAAGTAGAATCAATCCGAACAAAATCTGAATACTCGCGGTCGGGAACTCCAACAATAATTTAGAGAGTCCTTTTTGCAGTGCCGGGATCTCAAAAAATCGATTGGTCAGTTCAGGTAAATAAAAGTCATTGGATCGTTTCAGGTCGATCACCGGAAGTTTGTTGGCGATCTCCTGCGTGTAGCGAACGAAAAGAATCTGCTGGATCTTTTCAATCAATTTCATTTGGTTGATGTACATCAGTCCGGTAACCAACACGCCGGCTACGACGGCGATGATCAAGATAACCAAGGAGGCCGAGAAGGTACCGCCCAATACGAAATTGACCACGCTTTGTATTCCGACAGGCAGGGATAACTGGATCAATCCAGCTAGGATGGCGTAGAAGTAGATCGAGGAGAAGGTAGCGCGCTCCTCGCGGACCAGTTGCCAAATCCGGGCAACCGGTGAGGTATTTTTTGACATGAAAAACGAATTATTGATGAACGATCGAAAATCCCGTTAAATATCACGGCTTGGGGTTACATCAACAATGATCTGGAGGCGGAGTTGGCATTTCTACAGCTCTATCTAGGGGCAGCTGGTAAGCCGGGGTAAATAGCTGGGTAGCCAATTCATGGAAAGTCCACTCGGCATAGGCGGGGAGGTGCTCCTCGGTTGGACTGAAACTCTTCCCTTCCGCATTTCCCTTTTCCTCATCCACGATGAACAAGCAGATCTCATTTTCGCTCAGAATCGTTTGGGCCGCCGGAACCATGAGGGTAACAGCTAATACGAACAAGGCTATGATTGCTTTCCATTTCACGCCGCAAAAATATATGGTTGACATTGTTTAAGTTCGACGATCGAACGGGTTACAGGAAATTGACAATTGACTGACGATTCATGTATCTTTCTTGTTGATTCAAAAGATCCCCAATGGCCATATACATTAAACAAAATCAGCATACCGGGCTTCGCTCGCTCTTTTCCGACTTTTTTCGAAGTGGGAAAGCATCCGGCATATTACTAATAGTCTGTACGGCCCTTTCCCTCCTGATCGCGAATTCGCCCTGGGGCAATGCCTATCATCATCTTTGGGAAACTTCGATCGGTCCGTATTCGCTTGAATTCTGGATCAACGACGGGTTGATGGCGATCTTCTTTCTGATGGTGGGCTTGGAGATTGAACGAGAAATCTATGTAGGAGAATTGTCCTCGCCCCGTCAGGCCCTGCTTCCGATTGTGGCGGCTTTGGGTGGCATGTTGGTGCCGGCAGCCATTCACTACGCGTTCAACCGGGATACGCCCACCATGGGCGGATTCGGCATCCCCATGGCAACAGACATCGCCTTTGCGCTGGGTATTCTTTCCCTCGCAGGCAAATCGGTGCCTACTTCCTTGAAGATCTTTTTGACGGCACTGGCCATCATCGATGATCTGGGAGCGATTCTTGTCATTGCGATCTTTTATACCCACGAACTCTCTTTGCTCGACCTCAGTCTCGCCTTGGGCATTTTTATTGCCTTGTTCATCTTGGGAAAACTCGGGATGCGTCGCCTTATCTTTTTTTTGATTCCCGGCGCCTTCATGTGGTATTTCATGCATGAATCCGGCGTGCATGCCACCATCAGTGGCGTCTTACTGGCCTTCGCGATCCCGTTTGGTGGTACCGGAAAAGAATCCCCTTCGTACCGGTTGCAGCATGCGCTGCACAATCCGGTTGCCTTTGGCATTGTGCCGTTGTTTGCGCTGGCCAATACCGGCATCGTGCTCCAACCAGCTTTTTACAACAGCCTTCTTTCGCTGAATAGTTTAGGAATCGTAGGCGGACTTTTCCTCGGTAAACCGATCGGCGTATTTGGTTTCTGTGGGTTTGCGGTGAAATCAGGATTGGCTAGTTTGCCGGCACAAGTGAATTGGAAACAATTGTTGGGAGCGGGGATCCTGGCCGGCATCGGGTTCACCATGTCGATCTTCATCACCTTGCTCGCCTATGAAGAATCATCGGTGATCGTTGATTCCAAGATCGCCATCCTGATGGCCTCCATTTTAGCAGCCGTGATCGGATTGTTTTATCTCAAGCAAGTGAGCCGGGGTGATCAATCCAGTTCGGCGGAGGAATGAGGGAGGCGATCGTAATCTCCTTTCCAGGCATACCATCCGAAGATCATCAGTCCGATCGCGATCGGCGTGAAGATCCCTATGATGATGATCCACACAACCGGATTGTTGATGTCCTTTTTTCCCAGCGGATCGATGAATTGAATGGCCGCATCTACTAGGCCATAGATCACCAGCGGACCTAAGATCAACCACACCAAGCCAAAGGCACGTTTTAAACTATTCATGATTCAGTCCATTACGTTTTCATCCAGTTTATTATCCAGATACAACACGCCAATTAGAAAACATACTGCGGTAATGCCGATCGGATACCAGAGTCCAACCAACGGATCGCCCGGTAGCGAAGTACTCAGCAGCAATCCGATGAACGGGACCAATCCCCCAAACACACCGTTTCCGATGTGATAGGGCAAGCTCATCGAGGTATACCGAATGCGCGTCGGAAATAATTCGACTAAAAAGGCCGCGATGGGACCATACACCATCGTTACATAAAAGATCAGCAAGAAAACAAGCCCCACGAATTTCCAATACAGATCACTAGTAAGCACGATCGTCGTGGCCGTCGGGTCTAGCGCAATGCTGTGGTCAATGAAATAGCCGAAGATGGGGCGATAGGTCAGTACAGCGAGTAGCATGCCCGTCATCAGGATCCATTTTCTTCCGATCCGGTCACTCAACCAGCCGAAAAAAACAAAGAAGGGGGTGGCTGCTGCAATGGCCCAAAGCAGAATGGTCCGGCTTTGTTCAAAATCGAGCTTGCATTTGGTTTCGAGAAAGCTCTGCGCATAAAATTGGCCCGTATACCAAACCACGCCTTCCCCCATGACCGCACCGAACAGGGCCAGCAATACCAGCTTGAAATTCGCGCGTTGTTGAAACGACTCTTTCAGCGGATTGACTGCGGTTTTTCCGCTCGATTTCAATTCGGCGAATAAGGGCGACTCTGACATGTTCAACCGAATGTATACGGATACCCCCACCAGCAGCAAGGATATCCAAAACGGGAAACGCCATCCGCCCCATTCGGCGGTGAAGGCCGCCTCTGACATATTTGATTTTACCAACAAGATCACGCCGAGCGCCACGAAAAGTCCGAGCGTGGCCGTTGTCTGTATCCAGCTGGTATATAATCCCCGTTTCCCTACGGGCGCATGCTCCGCTACATACGTAGCTGCTCCTCCATACTCGCCTCCCAAGGCCAGTCCCTGAATCAAGCGAAGCAAAAGAACGAGTATGGGCGCAAGAATGCCAATGCTTTTATAGCCAGGCACGCAACCGATCAAGAATGTGGAGCCACCCATCAAGATCAAGGTGAGCAGAAAGGTGTATTTGCGTCCGACTTTATCGCCTAACCGACCAAACACCAAAGCACCGAAGGGACGAACAATGAATCCCGCCGCAAAAATGGCCAGGGTGCTTAACAGGGCTGCAGTTGGATTATCGGCTGGAAAGAATTCCAGGGAGATCGTCTTGGCCAACATGCCAAATATGTAGAAGTCGTACCACTCGATCATGGTGCCCACCGAAGAGGCGGCAATGATTCGGCGGATGGAAGCAAGGGTCATATCCGAAAGATACTTGAATTCAAGATATACCTCCATCTCTCCGTATTTTTATGCGAACCGATTGAATCTAGCCGCATGAGTTATCCTTATCAGATCCGTTCGTTGGAACAATACCGGACCGACCATCAACGCAGCATCCAAGACCCAGAAGGATTTTGGTCCGAGATCGCCGAGCATTTTGTCTGGAAGAAAAAATGGGACAAGGTCCTTGAGTGGAATTTCACCGAACCCCGCGTTCGTTGGTTTGAAGGCGCTCAACTCAACATCACCGAGAACTGCATCGATCGACATTTGGCCGACAAGGCCGATCAGCCGGCGATCATTTGGGAGCCAAACGATCCGTCAGAACGTACACGCACCATCACCTATGCGATCCTACACAAACGCGTTTGTCAATTCGCCCAAGTCCTTCGCAACAACGGCGTAAAAAAAGGCGATCGGGTTTGTATCTACATGGGCATGGTTCCGGAATTGGCCTATGCGGTGCTGGGCTGTGCTCGTATCGGCGCCATTCACAGTGTGATTTTTGGCGGATTTTCCGCACAGAGCATTGCCGATCGATTGGCCGATGCGCAGGCAGAATTCATCGTTACCTGCGATGGGGCGTACCGCGGAGCCAAAGACATTCCACTGAAGTCCGTGATCGATGACGCCCTGGTAGGGAATCAATCCGTCAAGCGCGTGATCGTTTATACACGTACCCGCACGCCCGTTTCGATGATCAAGGGCCGCGATGTGTGGTGGGAGGAAGAGATGGAACATGCGGCGACGCAACTGGAGCAAACCGGTTCGGTGCATGTTCCAGCCGAACCGATGGATGCAGAAGATCCGCTTTTCATTTTATATACCTCGGGCAGTACCGGTAAACCAAAGGGTGTGGTACACTCTTCGGCGGGCTACATGCTTTGGACGAATTACACGTTCGTCAATGTATTCCAGTATCAACCCAAACAGGTTCATTTCTGTACGGCTGATATCGGATGGATCACCGGGCACAGTTATATTTTGTATGGTCCGCTTAGTGCGGGGGCGACCTCCGTGATGTTCGAAGGCATTCCCACTTGGCCCGATGCGGGACGTTTCTGGGACATCGTCGATAAATACAAGGTCAATATTCTTTACACCGCCCCCACGGCAATACGGAGTCTGATGGGTTTCGGTACAGAACCCTTGGAGGGAAAAGATCTTTCTTCTTTGCAAGTACTCGGTACGGTGGGCGAACCCATCAACGAAGAAGCCTGGCATTGGTACGATGAGCACATTGGAAAAAAACGTTGCCCCATAGTAGACACTTGGTGGCAAACGGAAACGGGTGGGGTATTGATTTCGAATTTGGCTGGCATCACACCCGCTAAAGCCGCTTGGGCCACTTTGCCTTTGCCCGGTGTGCAACCGATTCTGGTAGATGAAAAAGGCGCGCCCGTTACGGAGCGGGATGAAAATGGCATGCTGAAAGGCAATTTGTGTATCCAAGGCCCTTGGCCTTCGATCTTGCGCACTACCTATGGCGATCACGAGCGCTGTCGGCAGAATTATTTTGCTACGTATGACAATTTATATTTCACGGGCGATGGGGCCTTGCAAGATGCGGATGGAAATTTCCGGATCACCGGTCGCGTCGATGATGTATTGAACGTGAGTGGCCACCGGATCGGAACCGCCGAGGTAGAAAATGCGATCAATTGTCATGCCGGTGTGGTGGAGAGTGCCGTGGTAGGTTATCCGCATGCGGTGAAGGGCCAGGGCATTTATGCTTATGTGATCATTTCCCATTTTCACCAGGATGCGGAACAAACGCGCAAGGATATTTTGCAAACGGTAACGCGTGTGATTGGTCCCATCGCCAAACCCGATCAGATCCAATTCGTTTCCGGACTTCCCAAAACACGCAGCGGTAAAATTATGCGCCGCATCTTGCGTAAGATCGCCGAGGGGGAAACGGAAAATCTGGGGGATACCACTACGCTTCTCGATCCGGGGGTGGTGAAGGAGATCGTTGAGGGCAGAGGGTAGAGAAGGTTGAGATAGTTGAGAAAGTTTAGAAGGTTGAGCGTTTGTTTTCTAAACTCACTCAACAATAATTAGTCTACAAACCGAAATCCTACGGTATACGGCGTCATGTTCAAATCATTTTTGAACATATCCTTCATGGCATAGCTACCATAAAGTTTAATGGGGCCGAGGCCGAGTTCACCCACATATGAGAACTTGAAACGTTCCAGGTCGAAATCGCTTCGGATCTTGGAGATGTCGCCGCTGTTCTTGGTCTTGAAACGAGCAGAATACAAAAATCCACCACTCACTCCACCCGCGATGGTGAAAGGGTTTTCTTTGCGATGCGGGGTCAGATTCAATTTTAATAGCAGCGGAATGCTGAAATAATCGGCTGCCAGTTTGGCCTTTTTATAGGGCGTGGTCGTCGCATACACATAGGTGGGATTTTTTGCGATATAGACGTTTCGGCTATCCCAAAAGTAGTTGTTTAACTCGATTCCGAATCCGTACTGTATGCGAAGCACTTTTTTGATCAGTGGAGCGTCATCCATCACAAACCAGATATTGATGTTTCGGGAGGCGCCGAGTTTCAGTTTCAGGTCGCTGGCGCCGATGCCGCTGGCCACATCACCGCTGAGGACCGCTTGCGTGTAGTTAGTATTGTCGATGAAATTGGACCATCCAAAGTCCAAGCCGCCTCCATAGCTGTGTTTTTTCTTGGATGTATGATAGTTAAATCCGGTTTTCTTTTTGCAACAGCCTCCGCTGTCCATGGAGCATTTGTCGCTATTTTTCTGGATGGTTATTGTCCATTTTGAAGTACGGATGGTATCGGCTACAACGGTCCGTGCGCTATCGGACTGTGCAGCAACTACAAGTGCAAACAAGAAACTCAACGAGGTCAGGAAGACTTTCATAAATGTGATTTTGGGCAAAATTATCGGAGTAGCTCTGAAGGATTTGTTAATTGAACTCCCTCAACCTCTACCATTATCTTTGTATAAATAAGTTTCCATGAACCAGGGTATTGTTGACAGGCTCCAAGTTGAGTTGAACGAAATACGCGAAGCCGGACTCTTTAAGACGGAACGGATCATCGAAAGCGCCCAAGGTCCGGAGATCGTGGTGGGTGGAAAAAAAGTATTGAATTTCTGTGCTAACAATTACCTAGGACTTTCTAGTCACCCCCGCGTGATCGAAGCGGCTCATCAAGCCATCGAACAGCGGGGTTTTGGCATGAGCAGTGTGCGATTCATCTGTGGTACGCAGGATATACATAAAGAACTCGAAGAAAAGATCTCTCAGTTCCTCGGGACCGAGGATACGATCCTCTATGCAGCAGCCTTTGATGCGAATGGCGGTGTGTTCGAGCCTTTATTCAACGAACAAGATGCCATCATCTCCGATGCCCTGAATCATGCTTCCATCATCGATGGGGTTCGCTTGTGCAAGGCCCAGCGTTTTCGTTACGAGCACAACAACATGGTTGATCTGGAAGTAAAACTGAAAGAAGCTGCCGGTTGTCGCAGTCGGATCATAGTCACGGATGGTTCGTTCAGCATGGACGGCACCATCGCTCAATTGGATAAGATCGTTGAGCTGGCCGAGCGTTTCGATTCGATCGTTATGATCGATGAATGTCATTCTTCCGGATTTCTGGGCAAGACCGGTCGAGGTACACACGAATACCGCGGTGTCATGGGTAAGATCGATGTCATTACGGGCACACTGGGCAAAGCCTTGGGCGGCGCCTCCGGCGGATTTACTTCCGGTAGCAAAGAAGTGATCGAGATCTTGCGTCAGCGTTCTCGTCCCTATCTGTTCAGCAACACCTTAGCCCCTTCGATCGTGGGTGCCTCCATTGCGGTGCTGGATATGCTCACGGAGACCACCGATCTGCGTGATAAACTCGAAGGCAATACCATTTATTTCCGCAAAAAAATGACCGAAGCCGGTTTCGACATCAAGCCCGGCGACCATCCGATCGTACCGATCATGCTGTACGATGCGGTATTGGCCCAGACCATGGCGGCACGTTTGTTGGAGGAAGGGATCTATGTGATCGGATTCTTTTATCCGGTTGTGGCTAAAGGACAAGCCCGTATCCGGGTTCAACTCAGCGCCGCCCATGAGCAGGAACAGCTCGAACGAGCCATTGCCGCCTTTGTGAAGGTGGGGAAGGAGCTGGGCGTAGTGAAGTAGATGGGAGATGGAAGATTGGAGTTGGGCTTGAGATTTTAACAGTTTGCGTTATACTTCTGGGCCTGTCCAATCGTTTTCATCCTATGTCCAACCGCATTCTCTTTTTCAGTGCCCTGTTGACGATCTTACTGTTTAGTTCATGTGTCAGCATGAAACGTGATTGCATGGGTCGGAAGCACGTTAAGTTGAAGAACGGAATCTATTTGTAGAGATGAGATGATGAGTAGATGAAAAGTTGAGGTTATCGCCAATCTCATCCTCTCATCTTCTCATCTCCTCAACTTGTTTCCGTCCGTATCTTTGCCAAAACCTCCCGGCATGCGATCTTGGTTCCTGGCAATCTGCTCCTTTCCCCTGTTTTTTACTTCCTGTACAGTCAACAACAACGTCAAGGAAGATGATTCGTTGGCTCCTTTCTTTACCGACAACCGAGTCAATGGTTGCTTCGCGATCATGAACAACGCGACCGGTCAGTTTACTACGTACAACCTGAACCGCTACCGCGACAGCAGTTATCTGCCGGCCAGCACCTTCAAGATCATCAATTCCCTCATTGGACTGCAAACCGGGGCCATCAGCAGTGATAGTATGGTCATTGCCTGGGACGGCGTTACCCGTGAGATCACCGATTGGAACAAAGACTTGACCATGTACGAAGCGTTTCGCGTTTCCTCGCTTCCTTATTATCAAGAGGTGGCTCGTCGAATCGGAAAAGACACCATGAATTTCTGGTTGGATAGTCTGAAATACGGACTGCGTTCAATCAAGGATACCTTCCGACTGCAGTCAGCGGTCGACTCTTTCTGGATCGATAATTCGGTCAAGATCACGCCCGATGAGCAACTAGGTACTGTAAAACGCTTGTACTTCAATCAACTTCCCTTCTATAAAACCTACCAGGAAACGGTCAAGCGCGCCATGCTCCGAGAAAGCAATACCAAATACCGCTTGGGCTACAAAACCGGTTTGGGCTTTACCGAAAAGGGACATGCCCTGGGATGGGTTGTGGGTTGGATCGAAGAGAACAATCATCCCTATTTCTTTGTACTGAATTTGGAGTCGGCTGATCGGAATATCGAAATGTCGAGCATTCGGATGAAGATCCTGACCGGCATCTTAGATCAACTTGGATTCCGCAAAGGGGAAAGATAATTTTACAGCATGTCCAACCTGCACTACTATACCGATTCGTTGACCGGCTACCGCCGACTGAAAACGCTCCCTGTTCGCATTGGGCATCTTTGGTTGGGTGACGGCAATCCGATTCGCGTGCAGACCATGACCACCACCGATACGATGGATACCCTCGCAACGGTGGAGCAGTCCATTCGCTGCATTGAGGCGGGTGCGGAACTCGTACGTATTACTGCTCCTTCCAAAAAAGAGGCAGAAAATCTCCAAAACATCAAGGATGAACTCCGCAAGCGCGGGTACAACACACCGCTAGTAGCCGACATTCATTTTACGCCCAATGCCGCCGAGATCGCAGCCCGCATCGTCGAGAAAGTGCGGGTGAATCCGGGTAATTACGTCGACAAGAAAAAATTTGAACAGCTCGAATACACCGATGCCGAGTACGCCGAGGAGATCGATCGCATCCGCGAACGCTTCACCCCGCTGGTCCTCATCTGCAAAGAACACGGCACGGCTATGCGCATCGGTACCAATCATGGCTCGCTGAGTGATCGAATCATGAGCCGATACGGCGATACCGCCATCGGCATGGTCGAGAGTGCGATGGAGTTTTTGCGGATCGCGCGCGATGAGGACTTCCACAACATCATCCTCAGCATGAAGAGCAGCAATCCGCAGGTGATGGTGCAGGCTTATCGTTTACTGGTAAAGACCATGCAGGATGAATTCGGTGTTTGTTATCCTTTACACTTGGGTGTCACCGAGGCCGGCGATGGAGAGGACGGACGAATCAAGAGTGCCATTGGCATCGGTACCTTGCTGGAAGATGGCATTGGGGATACCATTCGAGTTTCACTCACGGAGGATCCGGAATTCGAGATCCCGGTTTGTCGCGATCTGGTCAAGCGATATGCATCTCGAAATGCCGCATCGGTTGTGGGCATTCCGTCAATTGAGTCGTTGCCGTATTCCCCATTTGAGTATAAACGTCGGGTCAGTTTTGTAGTCGACCGCGTAGGCGGCAAACAAGTACCCGTGGTAGTGGCGGATCTAAGCAAGACCGATCTCAGTGCGCCTACATCCCTGCAAGCAGTCGGTTACACCTACGATGCGGCTACCGATAAATGGAGTATTGCCGATGCAGCGGCCGATTATGTGTTTACCGGCAATCAGCTCTTGCCCTATGCCATTCCCGGCACCTTGAAACTGATCGCATATCCGGATGCTTGCCAACAAGCGAACGATCCGGTTCATTATACACCGATCTACGAAGCCACTGGTTATTTGCAGGCCTCCAATCGCCATGCAGCGCTGAATTGGGTGATGTTGGATTGTTTTTCGGATGAAACGAACATCAATGACTTTACCCATTTGGAGGAATTGGCGAATGATCCGACCGTGGTGCTTTGCTTGAGTAGTCGTCGTGCCAACGCGATGCAGTCGGTTCGTCGAATGTTCGTGGAGCTGATGGATCGGAGTATTGAAAATCCGGTTGTTTTGCTCACCGATAGTTCGGCCCAAACACCCGATGAACATTTGATCCATTTTGCGACCGAGACAGGTGCTTTGTTGTTGGATGGCATGGGCGATGGGGTTTGCTTGGGATATACCTCTTCGGCTGGCATTGACAATACACAAGTGAAAGG
>DFST01000023.1 GCA_002378975.1 Chitinophagaceae bacterium UBA3430 | reverse complement strand
GCCATTAATCAGTTTTGGCGTGACTGATCGTCCCTCCTCCCGGCAGCTGCTTTTCAATCGGTCCATGCAATTGTGTGGATGGAAGAACAACAGCACCGGCGAGGTCAGAATGTCGAGAGACCAATCTGACCTGATCGCTCGGTCTTATAGCTGCGTCGTCATCTTTGAGCCGACTATTTTCGAGTTGATGCGGTCTGCCGGATTCACTGGCAAATTCTCGTTGACCGATGTGTATTTGCGTCTCGCAACCGAACACACCATCTTGGGTTACGATCACTCCGGCGATCGGTTCATTGATGTTGGGAAACCGGAAGCAGTGAAAATCGCCGAGGCGATTTTCAGTTAACAGTTCAACGCCTGCCTAAAGTCAGGCATATTCAAAGTTCAGAGCGTATCAGAGATAATTCATCCTCGATTTAACAAAAATGAAACTCTGATAACTCTAAAATATTTATGCCCAAATCAGACAACATCTAAATTGCACCTACCTAAACTAAAATCCCAAACGTCCATCTCCCATCTAAAATCTTCTCAATCATGATCAAACGCCACGTTCTCACCATCCTTACATTGATTTCAATTGCTACGAACGCCCAGAACTACGATCACCGGGCAGCGTTCAATCCCCAGTTCTATCCCTATCCCGGCAATCCGGTACGGAGTAGCAGTGGCGAACCCGGTCCGGCGTATTGGCAGAACCGAGCCGATTACAGCATTCAGTGCAAATTGGATACGGCCACGCACGTGGTCAGTGGCGAGGTGACGATGACCTTTACGAATAACAGTCCCGATGCGCTTCGCTTTCTCTGGCTGCAAATGGATCAGAATATTTACAAACCGGATTCTCGCGGATCAGCGACGACCACCCAGACCGGCGGACGTTGGGCCAATGGTGCCTTTACCGATGGGTATACCATCAGCAACCTGCGGGCGGAACAGAATCTACTCAAATACGCGGTGAAAGCCCCGATCACTACGGATACGCGGATGCAGATCCCTTTGGAGCAACCCTTGAAACCGGGCGAGAAGATCAAGATCGCATTGAGCTATCAATTTGAAATCCCCGAATACGGAACAGACCGAATGGGGCGGCTCAAGACCAAGAATGGGTGGGTTTATGAAGTGGCGCAGTGGTATCCGCGTTTTTGCGTCTATGACGACATTCAAGGATGGAACACCATGCCTTATTTGGGAGCGGGCGAGTTCTATCTCGAATACGGAGATGTAGATTTTAGCATCACCACACCTGCTGACCTGATTGTAGTCGGCTCGGGAGAGCTGATGAATCCCAAAGAATGTTACACGACTGAACAGATGAAGCGCTGGGAAAAGGCTGCGACCAGTGATCAAACGGTCATGATCCGCAACGAGAAAGAGATCGAAGACAGAGCCTCGCGTCCAATCGGTGCTTCCGTTACTTGGCGGTTTAAGATCCAGAATACCCGTGATGTGGCCTGGGCTGCGTCGAAGGCTTTTGTTTTAGATGCAGCACGCATCAAACTCCCCAGCGGAAAAAAATGCATGGCGGTGAGTGCCTATCCCGCAGAAAGCGTCAAAAAAGATGGATGGCAATTGTCGACCGAAATGGTAAAAGGCTCCATCGAGCATTATTCATCGAAATGGTTTGAGTTCCCTTACCCAGTGGCTACCAATGTGGCCGGCATCGTGGGTGGAATGGAATATCCCGGCATCGTATTCTGCAGCTGGGAATCGACAGGTACCGGACTTTGGGGCGTAACGGATCATGAATTCGGGCACACCTGGTTCCCCATGATCGTAGGCAGTAATGAACGCAAGTATGCGTGGATGGATGAAGGTTTCAATACGTTCATCAACGACTTGTCGACCACAGCGTTCAAGAATGGTGAATACAAAGAACAATCTGTATTCAGCGACCCCAATTCCTCCTTCTTGGTTAAGTATGTGTTTAGCGATAAAATGGATGGACTGTACAACATTCCGGATGTGATCCAACAGGACAATCTAGGCATTACGGCTTACATGAAGCCAGCCCAAATGTTGCATGCTTTGCGCAACGAAATCTTGGGTGAAGAGCGCTTCGATCGTGCATTCAAGGAGTATGTGCGTCGTTGGGCTTTCAAACATCCTACGCCTTGGGATTTCTTCCACACGATGGAAAATGTAGCGGGCGAAGACCTGAGCTGGTTCTGGCGAGGCTGGATATTGAATGCATGGAAGCTGGACATGACGGTTAAATCTGTGAAGGCAATCGATGAAAACCCTGAGGCCGGATCCTCCATTACCATTACCAATAAGGAACAGATGGTTATGCCCGCAACGGTTGAGGTCAAAGAATCGAACGGGAAATCACACCGCATCAAATTGCCCGTAGAAGTTTGGCAGCGCGGTGCGGAGTGGACTTTCCGCGTTCCGACTACCAGCGAGATCACGGAGGTGGTGATCGATCCGGATCGGAAACTGCCGGACTATGATCGGACGAATAATGGGTGGAAGAAACGATGAGGAGATGAGGGGATGAGGAGATGAGGGTTTAGGTTGATCAATGCCGATACGTGGTATTTGTTTCAGCCTAAAGTTTGGCGACCTTGCTTCAATGTATACGTACCCCTTTGAAAAACTTCAGGCTTGGCACGGCGCACATAAAATGGTCGTTAGACTATATGAAATAACGGCAAAATTTCCGGCTGAGGAGCGCTATGGATTAACACAGCAGCTCAGGCGAGCAGACGTATCCGTTTCCTCTAACCTTTCAGAAGGCAGTGGTCGATTCTCTGCAAAAGATCAAGGCCATTTCTATAGCATGGCATATTCCAGTTTAATGGAAGCCCTAAATCAAATACTGATCGCAAAAGACCTTGGCTGGGTAAGCCTAGACGCATATGAGGAACTCAGAGGGCACATGGAAGGACTGTCGGCGGTCATTACTGCCTTAAGAAAGTCTATCTTAAGCAAGCAGCCACCACCCTAACCGCCACTCCATAAGGCTCTTCCTCTCATCCCCTTATCTTCTCATCTCCTCATCGAACGTGTACTTTCCC
>DFST01000039.1 GCA_002378975.1 Chitinophagaceae bacterium UBA3430 | reverse complement strand
CTTCAATTCTCCGATGTGATTGCAGGAGCGAGTCTTTTAAGTCTTTATGGGTTTGTTTCGATGACGTTCTTCGGTGCCATTTATTACATCGTCCCCCGTCTGATAAATGCCGAATGGCCATGTGTTCAATTGATACGTTGGCATTTTTGGTTTGCCCTCTCGGGATTGCTCCTCGCTTTCTCCTGTCTGCTTCTAGGCGGTCTTCTGCAAGGGTTTTCGCAATACGATGTGGCCAGCACTTTCCGCAGTTCGATCGAATTTGTTGCTCCGTTTAGGTTGATGACAGCTCTTTCTACCGGCCTATTGGTTTTGGCGCACCTCTCCTTTGCTCTCTTGTTTGTTCTAATGCTCCTTAAAACCGGAAAATCCCAAAGCGGCCCTGCGCTCTTGAACGAGCCCACCGAAAATTCATTAGAGACTCTCGCGGTATGAACAAACTTCCACTTCTATTCACCGGAATACTCATCGCTTTTGGAGCCTCCTGGCTCGGCCTTGTCGCCTATCCGGTTTCCAATCTCGGTCATCTGCAACCCCTCGATGATGAGGACACAGCTGGCTACTTTCCTCCTTCCGTTTCCGGATTGGCGGTAGCTGGACAAAAAGTCTACGCCTCGGCCGGTTGCGTGTATTGCCACTCCCAGCAAGTGCGTCTTGATCCGACATCAACCGATATTGCTAAGAAACTTGGCGTCCGCCAGACTGTGCCTCGCGATTACATCCGCGAAAAAACGGCTTTCCTTGGAAAACGTCGCATCGGTCAGGATCTCTCCAACGTAGGAGCAAGGATCAGCGATGCCAACGCCCTCCACCAATACTTGTATGAACCCGCAACGGTCACACCATGGGGTAAGATGCCATCCTACCGGTATCTTTACAAGACAACCAAAGTGGTGAGCCAACCATCGGCGGACGCGATTCAAGGTCTGAAAGGCCCTCACGCTCCACCAGCAGGCTATGAAGTTATTCCGACTGAAGATGCCAAGGCTTTGGTAGCCTACTTGCTCTCCCTCAATAAAAATTACCCGCTCCCGGAATCCCCGGAGCCCACAGCTAAGTAATATCGTGACTTCCAACACGCCATCCAACGAGGATCCCTCAAAATTGTCGAATCAAACCGGAGAGAAATCCTCAATTCCGGCACCCGTTCTTCGGGAAAATCCGGAACCAACGAGTTCCAACGCGCCAATCCCGCTTGCACTCACAAGTATCTTTTTCGTTATTATTTTCATTGCAGGCATTTACCTTGCTCTCAATAGCGGTGGATTCCGTTCAGATGTCTTTAGTCCGAAATTGGTTTCATGGTCGGGTGGTGGCGCTGGTGGAGTTGCTGCACCAGTAGACCCCAAAGTTGTGGGAAAGCGTATTTACACCCAAAATTGCGTCGTCTGTCACCAAACAAGTGGTCTTGGAATGCCGGGGCAGTTTCCGCCACTCGTAGGCAGTGAATGGGTCGTAGGTGGTGATTGGGTAGCGGACAACCACCTTGTTTCGATTCTCTTGCATGGTATGCAGGGGGCCGTTCAAGTCAAAGGCGTCACTTATAACAACGCCATGCCGCCATGGAAGCAGTTGAAGGATGATCAGATCGCAGCGGTACTAACCTATATCCGATCCGAGTGGGGCAACGCAGCGGCTCCGATATCCCCAGAGTATGTCAAATCGATGCGGGATAAAACCACAGCAAGAACAGAGCCTTGGTCGCAAAAAGAACTTAAAGCCATGCCAGCCGAGTCAGCCGGCACTAGTGCAGCCCCTGCTGCCCCTGCACCCGCAGCAGCAAAAACAACGCCATCCGCCTGATCTCTAAATTTATGCATTCTCTCTTGCGTTTCCTTTTCGTTGTTTCGGCAATCCTCACAGGCTCTGTCCTGCCTGCCTCTGCCGAAGAAAGAACAAGCAACCTCTACTGGGCACCACCGAATAATACCATTGGCGGTGAGAAGATCGACATGTTGCTGAATTTCATATTCATCCTCACTCTCATTGTATTTGTTCTTACCCAAGTTGTTTATGTTATTTACCTGATCCGCTACCGTCGCCGCGCTGGGCAAAAAGCCCACTACAGCCATGGTAACAACACGTTGGAATTCTGGTGGACGATTATCCCAACGGCCATTTTCCTTTTGCTTGCGGTTTGGAGCAATCGCATTTGGGACGAACTGACCGCATCGCCTGTCGCGCCCGATGCCATCACGGTGGACATCGTCGGTTACCAGTTCGGCTGGGACATCCGTTACGGTGGGGCCGATGGCAAACTCGGGGAAGGCGATGTGACGAAATTTAGTGTGGAAAACAAGTTTGGCGTTGATCCCGCTGATCCTGCTGGCAAGGATGACTTCACCTCGACCGAACTAGTGATTCCTGTTGGCAAGCCAATACACGTGCTACTCCGTTCCCGCGACGTCATTCACTCCTTCTACGTGCCTTCTTTCCGATTGTATCAGGATGCGGTTCCCGGTCGCACGATCAAGTGGATGCAATTCACGACCATAAACACAGCGAACGTCGAGTTGGCTTGCAGTCAGTTGTGTGGCACGGGCCACTACAATATGAAGGC
>DFST01000157.1 GCA_002378975.1 Chitinophagaceae bacterium UBA3430 | reverse complement strand
AATATCCATCCGAATAAATCGGTGAGTGGCTTTGCGCTTGGAAGCAAACGACTCTATGATTTTGTGGACGACAACCCTGCCTTCGCATTCCTCGATATCGATTACGTCAATGATCCGCATGTGATCAGGCGCAATCCGCGCGTGGTGGCGATCAACAGTGCGATTGAAGTGGACCTGACCGGACAGGTTTGTGCCGACTCGATCGGGTTCAATCAATATTCAGGTGTAGGCGGACAAATGGATTTCATCCGCGGCGCTTCGCTCAGCGAAGGGGGTAAACCCATCATCGCCATTGCCTCACGCACCGCCAAAGGTGTTTCTCGATTGGTGTCGGCCCTAAAACCCGGCGCCGGCGTGGTCACCACCCGGGCACACATTCATTATGTGGTCACGGAGTATGGAGTTGCCTATTTGTATGGAAAGAACCTGTGTCAGCGTGCCAAGGCCTTGATCGACATCGCTCACCCCGACGATCGGGAAATGCTGGAAAAAGCCAGCTGGGAGCGGTTTCATCATCTATAATCCCCCATTATACATCGGCCTTGGACATCGAATACACGACCAGCACATAGATCATGATCAATATCCCCTCTGTGATTACATAAAGTGAAAGAGGAAAATTGATCAGGGCGAATAAAACATGACTGATTAGCGCAACCAAAAAGAAAATCGTGGATACGGTTCGCACATTAGTTGTGGTGCGGAGGTTTTCGAATTGAACCCCTATTAAAAATGCCAGTGTTGTAAAAATAAATAGGCCTCCGCCTATCGTTTGGATTGTCCGATTCGGCTCATGTCCAAGTTCATAAAATCCGTAGGCCAATAATAAACTCAGGCCCAGGCTTACGAATAGAGGAACGATATTTACTTTCATATAATTCTATTATGTTGATTGAATTGGTGGAGGAGTTAAGGCAACCAACTTCATGATCGCTGGAATCTGTTGCGCCTCCCGCCAACCGGTAAAACCGGGACTCCACACCAAGGTGGTAGCGGTAAGTTTTTTATCGAGAATCAATCGGGTAACCTCAACCTCTGAAAAGGGACCTGCCTGTGCACCGTCTAGAACAAAATAATAAATCGTTGCCGGTTGTTGACCGGACGGCATCGCAGCGCCGGGTACTTTCATTTGTGCCATCGACTGATTCATTACAGCTATCATTTGGTTGGCGATTGCCATTTCCATACCAAACTCAACCAATCGATCGATGGAGTAAAAGTGGTGCGTGTGCATATGCATTTTCTGAAAATTTATTTAGGTGGCCGGAGGGGGGGGGGGCATCGTAGCGAACAAGCCTTGCAATTCCGCAACATTTCCGGCAAGCTCCCAATTTGCCATGCCGGTTTTCCACACATGTGTTTGCTTGGTTAACTGTCCGGACTGCGTCATTTGCTGAAGTTGCGCCAAATTAAATGGTCCGGCCGTCTGCCCATTAAGTGAAACACTGTATTGCAGTTGTGGCGGAGGGGGTGGCGTATTCATCCCCTGTTGCATTTGCTGACCCATCTGATTCATCATACCAGCCATTTGACCACCCATGGCACCACCCATCATCATGCCCGTCATCATACCGGCCGGATTGAATCCGCCGCCACCGCCACCCAAATTTGTCATATTTCCCAATCCATCGGCAGCCGTTTTCAGCACATCGGTTTGTTGATTCAAGGCATGCGCACCAATAAAATTGGTTTCCGTTTGGAGCTTTTGAGCCCGTTGAGCCTCCTCGCGCTGAACGCGAAGGGTCTCCTCCATGTTTGCTGCATTGATAGCCTGCATGTCCTGCAGGTTTTTTATGCCAATATCGGTCTGCGTGGTCGTAAACTTGGTCGTTTGTTCAGCGGTCACCTTTCGAAGCTCCCTATATCCCTCACTCTCTTTGTCAATTTCCAGCGTGGCCAAATCGAACCCTTTCATGTTTACTCCAAATTCATTTTCGAGCCGGGGCTTTAAATAGGCGGCCACGATATCATTTATCTCCAACAACTTTTTATCCATTTGCACGACCGGTATCTGTTTGTCGGCAGGAATATTTGACACCACGCCTTTTATATATTTAGCAAGGGCGTCTTTGATGGTTTTATGGAAATCCTCGATCTCAAAATTGATCAGGCGATTGTTCTTGATGAACGTCTGATAGTCGGTGATATTAAGGGTAAGTGTGCCACGTGCAGACATAGGCACATAGAAATCAGAAAATCGCGGATCATACACATCAAAATAAGGTACACCAAACCTTATCTGAATATTCCCTGACAGATTGATAAAGTAAATCTCTGCCTGGAAAGGAGAATTTCCCCCGAAGGCCAGTCCCACCAAACTTGTCAATATGGGGAAATTGGCGGTTTGGATGGTTTGATCATACGGCCCCATGATATAATCCTGCATGGTACCGTCCTTCTGCTTGTAAACAAAAACAGCCATTTCGCCATCCTTCACCCGAAGACTACTTCCATACCGAATGGCATTTTCTTTTTTCGTGGAATTAGCTTCTCCGGATGGGCGCCATTTCCAAACCAGATATTCCTGCTCGTCACAGCGGATCACATCCATCAATCCGCCTTCCGATTTTTTTCCAAAAAGTCCCATTTTATTGAGTTTGTTTATTGATCAGATTTGAAATACACTGTTATATTAATCCCCCTTGGTCCGAGCTATTACGATCAGAATGGTTATGATAGCTACAAAGCCAATGATCAAGTGATAAACCCGTTGTGTATTTCCGTTTACCTTAGAACGACCCTCGCTGACAAGCGAAGCAATATCGTCAAGACTCTTTTTGTCGTTTTTCATCGCAAGCGTGGCTTTGGTGTTGATTTGCTCCAGCTTTTTTAACCAGACAGCATTCCAGGCGCTTCTGTATTTCCCTTTTTCACTTACCACCTCGGTGTAGGAGATCACATCAATCTTACTCAGCGAGAGGGTGAGGAACTCAAAGATCTCCTCTCTGGAATTAGGAACCGGAAAGTTCATGATCAGCTCTTCTTTACGAACATCTGTAGTTGACCACTTGCCGGTTTTGGTCTTATTTAATATAAAATTAATAGCCTTGAGCGGTAAAAGGATCCAATAAAAAAATAACCACTTTAATATGGTCCCCACACCAATGTTTGAATTGCTTGATTCCTGAGAGGGGCTATCCGTTCGGGTGCGCTCCAGCTCATCGAGCTTCTCAAAAAACTTGATAATATTTTGGGAGGCTTGGATATTTCTGAATTCAGTTCCGCAGTCGGAGCATTTGGTGGCAAATGACTCTGCTAATGCACCACAGGCAGGACATTTTCTGATATCACCGAATTTATCCGATTGGGGTGAGGCGGGGGCCGATTGCTTGCCCTTTTCAAAAAGCCTGGATTCTAATACCATTTCAAATTCATCCAGCTCGATGCCCATTGATTCTGCTCTTTTAAATAAAATCTGTTTCTCTTTTTCCGTTAGTTGCCCATCAGACAGAGCCGCATCAATTAATTTTTCGAGTTGTTCGTTGTACATGTGTATTGATTTTTGAAAGTATCATCAGGAATTTGCGACCATAATTAGAAGTAGCAGGACAATAACAGCAAATACAGCTAAACACCCCAACTTTGTCTCCTTTGATTTTCTTTTATTGTCCTCACCTATTCGTTTGGCTCCATCAACGATCGATGATACAACCTGGAAGCCTGCTCGATCATCCTTCATAGAAATTGACGCCCGGAGCTGTATTTGTTCCATTTTTCTGACCCAAACAGCATTTCGACGGGTTATTTTACTCGATTTCGCCGTTTCAAGGTACTCCGCGTGAGATATGGGTTCTATTTGACTGCTTGCCATTGTCAGGAAGTCCAGTATTTCCTCTTTTGTGTTTGGCACTACAAAATTTGTAATGTACTCCTCCCTTTTTTCCGCTGAAATGTCTGATAAGCGCGAATAAAACTTCTCTACTGTCTGCGACACGGGTATCTCCCTGAATTCTGTTCCACAGCCTGGGCAGGCGACAGCAAAAGAGCCAACAATGACCCCACAACCAGGACATTTTTTTACTTCACCATATTTTTCTTTCTCTTGAGACATGTTGATGCAGTGTGCTGGGGGTCGTGTAAATCAAGGTGTTTTGTCTGTGTAATTATACATCATTTTCATTAACCGTCATTCGTCTAACCGCATTAGAAGGAATAAAATTTTGCACGCAAATCAAAACCTAGCTCCGGGCAGTATGGGAACCGCTTATTTGGCAAAAGACAAAATGAATAGGACTGGTATTTTATGATGCATATGCCCCAGCGATCTTCGCCCCCAGCGCTGCATTGGAACATATCAAGGCAATGTTCGCTTCGAGGCTTTCGCCCATCGTATGATCGGCAATGTATTTGAGTAAGAATGGCGTCACCTCTTTCCCTTTGATTCCAGCCGTAGCTGCAGCATTAAGCGCCTGCTGAATATGACCTTCCATTTCATTTCGATCGATGGACGCCTCAGCCGAAAGCGGGTTCGCGATCATAACCGAGCCGTTCAACCCCATCGACCATTTGGCCGATAACAACTTAGCGATTGCCTCCGGCGTATCCAACCGAAGGGGCGACTTATATCCACTCTCCCTCGAATAAAAACTGGGGAATTCATCCGAACCAACCGTAAGCACGGGAATGCCCAATGTTTCTAAATATTCAAGTGTCAATCCGATATCCAGAATCGATTTCACACCAGCCGATATCACCGCCACATTGGTTTGCGCCATCTCGGTCAAGTCGGCTGAAATGTCCATCGTGTTTTCCGCACCGCGATGAACACCCCCAATGCCACCCGTCACAAATATTTTTATGCCGGCCATGGATGCGATCCGCATCGTAGCAGCTACCGTAGTTGCGCCCAAAAGAGTTTGAGAAACCACATACGGCAGATCGCGCAGACTGACTTTCCATACACCGGAAGCCTTCCCAAATGTTTCGATCTCCTCCTTTGTCATCCCTACCACACATTTTCCATTCATCACGCCGATGGTTGCTGGAACCGCCCCATTGTCTCGAACGATTTGTTCTACGCGCATCGCTGTCTCCACATTTTTGGGATACGGCATGCCGTGCGAGATGATCGTCGATTCCAGGGCCACGACCGGTTTGTTCGATCGAAGCGCGGATTCAAATTCCGGATTTATGTGGAGATACTCGTTCATGCCTTCGGAAAATAATGATCGACCCGACTCAACAAAGTTTCCTGATTCAAATGCGTAGCAATGGCACCATTCACTTGCAAGATCTCGGCCGATAAACTATGCGCCAATCGCATGCAATCCAAATCCGCCCATCCCAAATGCTTGCCCAACAAGAATCCCGACAACGATCCATCGCCCGCGCCGGTACAATCGACCACTTCGATGTTGGGTGCATGCAGCGTAACCACTTTCTCCTGCGTATACATCGCAGAACCATTCTTCCCATTGTGCAGCCAGATGTGCTGCACACCCCGATTGAATAATTCTTCGATCTGGTGCGAAATCATGGATGACTGTCCGTGACAGAGCACCGGCAATTCATCCTCATTCGGCGTAACCAGATACAATCCCTGGAGGTCTGAATTTTTGAACTTACGGGCAGGCGGTACAGAAACCGGTTCCAAAATGAATGGAATCCCGGTCTCGCGACTAAACCGGACCAACCACTCGCCGGTCTCAATAGAAATATTCGCATCGGCCAATAAATAGGAAGCGGTAAGCAATAAGTCCCGATTGGCTTCCAGATGTTTCGGTGTGATGAGGTGATTAGCGGCATTGGTCAGAAACGCCGTAAACAGGGATCCATCGGGCTTTAAGATACCCGTATATTTTCCGCTGAGTCCGTCCTTGGTGATCGTGGCATCCAGCGCCACGCCGGCTGCCCCACAAACTTGTTTGATCCAATCGCCATCGCCATCATTTCCCAATACTGTAATCAATTGAACCGGCACATCCAATAAGGCCAGCTGATGCGCAATGTTTCTGGCCACACCACCGGAGGTTTTGGTTACGGTGGCATCCGTGGTGGTAGCTAAAAGAAGTTCTTCGGTGGCATGGAAAAGCTCATCCACCAAGGCGGCTCCAATGCAGATAACGGGTTTAGAAGACATCCGTCAAAAATAAGTGAATATCAAGCGACCTATACATCCTCATGAAGCAAAAAAAAGCCCCGTAGAAACGGGGCCTTATAATGCATACCAAACTATCAATTGAAAGAATATCGAACACCGAATTGAATCTGCCAGCGGGAAGCCTGGCTGGTGCTATTCAGGAATGTATTGGTGAGTGGAATTTGGTTGGTGGCATCCAAATAAGGGAAGCTGAACACCGGCTTACCAGCGTTAACTCCTGTTGTCTCTACACGCTTGAAATTGAGCAATTGCGTGCGGTTGGTTGTGCGGAAAATGCCCCAATTTTTATTCAACAAATTGCCTACGTTGAAGATGTCCAAGGAGAAGCGGATCGTATGCATGTTCTTACCCACTTTTTGCTGGATTTCCTGGGCAATATTCATGTCCAACCGGCGATAAAAGGGCAGCAACAACCCATTGCGCTCTGCATACTGACCACGAAGACCACTCAGATAAGGATCTTGATTCAGGTAGGTGTTGAGCTGACCCCAAATGACGGCTGGGGTACGAGTATCAGTTCCGCTAACTCCTTCCAAAACAATATCCGTGGCATCTTTGGGCACATAGATCAGATCATTGGAAGTCAACCCATCGTTATTAAGATCCCCATTGTAGGTGTAACTACCCGTTCCGCCGTTTGCAGCTTCGAAGGTAAATCCAACAGAAGTCGCAAAGCGCTTGGCATATTCAAAACGATAGTACGTAGCTGCAATTACACGGTGTGGTTGATAGAAGTTAGAGAATGATACTGCTTCGTCGTTGGGATCACCGTTAACTGCACGATCGCGCCAGATCGACTGAGCAATGGATCCACCATCGTTCACCGATCGACTGTTACCATAGCTGTATGCAACCATGCTGTACCAATTTTTTACGTTGCGCTGCAATTGCAGGGTGAGGTTATACGTATAACCCTGATTGGTGTTTGACATCAAGATCGCATCACTGATATTCGGGTTGGTAGCGCTGGCACCCCCTGCACCACTGTAAATGCGGCTGGCATTATAACGAATGCGTTTATCGGAACCCACCAAGGCCGTGCCCAGTGAAGGGAGGTTGATGTTTTGATGATAAACCGCGTTGATGTCTTTACCCAAAATCCCTTCAAGGGTAGCTACGATACCGGCCGGCAGCTTGTGATCGACTGCAAGGTTAGCACGCAGCAGTTGAGGGAATTTGAAATCTTCAGCGGTGATTGCCAAGTTGTAGCTGGTGTTTGCAGCACCATTCGATGGGCGATATGCATCCACATTGGAGTTAAAAACAACGCCGGTAGTCTGTACAAATGAACCGAAATCAACCCCGTTGTTGCTGGCCTGGTTACTAACCCAAACAAAGGGAGGAGGTCCAGAGAAAACACCTACACCACCACGAACCTGTGTGGATTTGTCGCCCTTGGCATCCCAGTTAAATCCTACACGCGGAGACCACAGTACGCTGGTTTTGGGAGGCATACCGGTCTGAATGCGTACTCCGTTTCGGTAAGTAAGCGCATCCGCATTGGTGTTTGAAATAAAATTCTGCTTGAAAATGGGCATGTCGGCACGAATACCATAGGTCAGTGTGAAATTCTTGTTCACCGCCCACTTATCCTGCGCAAAGAATCCCAATTGCATAACTGCCAGATCCGCATAAGGAAACTCCCCATTACGACGAGCTGAATAACGAAGCTCATAGCGAGAGGCCGTGGCAGCTGCGTTGTTTACACTGTTGTAAAAATCATTCAGGCTGGCAAAACGATAAGCGCCATAATAATTGGGGGCAAATCCATTACGGAATTTGTTGTACGTATTTTGAGTACCGAAAGTAATCGTATGGCTGCCCTTATACATGGTTACGATGTCATTCAGCTGCCAAGTGTCCGTATTGAGCTTATTGAAAGCGGTGAATGGTTCAAAACCAAATGATGTAAATGAAAGTCCTGCTCCATTTTCAATGTCAACCAACGGGAAAATCCCACCCGGACTGCTACGAAAATCGCGGAGCTGATTGAAACCAATCTGCAATTTGTTGGATAATTTATTGCTGAACCGGCTGTTCAACTCGCCAATGACGATGTTGAAGTTATTGTTGATGAGGTAGGAAGAGGAGAAGAAAGGCATGGCCGTCAAACTAGGCTGACGATTGTTGCCGGGCGCACCACTATTACTCGGAGGCACATTTCGATAGGATTTCAGGTAATAATAGTTCAGGTTAAAGGTGTGTTTGGGATTGATGTTGTAATCCAATCGAACAGTCACCTTGTCACTATATGTGTCGTAAGTATAATTCTCAAAGGCACCGGTCTCGTAACCAAAATTTGTTTTCAAGAACGTCGAAAGGGTTTGGAGATCTTCGGCTTTTGCCTGTGAAATTCCAACGCCACTGCTGCCGTTTCGGCTCGCAACCAAAGAAGTGGCAGGCAGGCTAACACGCTCCTGCTCACCACTGATGAAGAAAAACAATTTGTTTTGAATGATCGGACCGCCGACAGTCAACCCGCGATTGGCAAAATCAAACTGCTGTTTGGCAACTTTTGCAGTTCCTACATTCAAACCGGTCAAACCCGGACTTTTCACAAAATTGTATACAGTTGCCTTGATCTGATTGGTTCCGCTTTTGGTAACCGAGTTGATTCCGGCACCAGTAAATCCGCCCAAGGTAACATCATAGGGCGCAATGTTCACCTGAATCTGATCCAATGCATCAATGCTGATGGGTTGGGAGTTTGTTTGTCCACCTAAACCAGCGGCCAAACCAAACGTATTGTTGAAAGAGGCTCCGTTTACCGTCAGATTATTATAGGAGTTTGCGCGGCCGCCAAAACTGCTCGTACCATACGTAGCGTTGCTGTTTGCGGTAGGCGTCAATCGAGTCAGATCGTTGATGCTACGATTAATAGTTGGCAGACGTTCAATTTGTTGGCGATTGACCACTTCCGCCGAACCGGTACGAGAACGGTTAAAAACCTTATCGGACTTTGCAACCGAGATGGTTACATCCTGCAGGGTTGCCGCCGCTTCAATAAGTGTAAAATCGACTTTATAGGCCTGTCCGATCAACAAGCTGATGTCGTCGCGTTTGATTTCCTGAAAGCCGACAAACGTGGTGGTTACTTCATAGGGACCGCCAACGCGCAGATTGGCCAAATTGAATCGACCATCCTTACGACTGGTGGTAATATATTTAGAGCCGGTGGGAGTGTGAATAGCAGTAACGGTAGCACCCGCGAGTCCAGTACCGGAACGATCATTGATAATTCCTTGGATCTCCGCGGTCGTTTCTTGTGCGGTCAACCCCAAAAAGGTAAAGACCATCACGATCAAACTGAAGATTTTTACGCGCATTTGTTTTTGATTTTGCGCGCAAGTTGTTTCAGCATTTTAAATAATCCAACTAAATTGGAAAAACAATGTGTTAACGATCGAAAGATTAATGTTATCATAATAAAATGATAACAACGCATGCTGAACAACTGGTTTCTGACGGTTAACGGATCAACATCACCGACCCCTTCTCGGTTCGTGCCGGTGCGTTGCGCAGCGTCAACTCGGCCATCCATATATATATACCCGGATCGGCGGTAATTCCCTTGACGGTTCCGTTCCAGCGTTGCGCCGGATCGGAGGTTGTGAATATGACCTGCCCCCAGCGATTGTAAACCGACAACCGATACGAAACAATCGAACCCAAACCACCCAATGCACCGAATCCATCATTCTTACCATCGCGGTTGGGCGTAAAAGCAGATGGAAAGCGGATAGCACCGCAGTTATTGTCGACCACGATCAGAACAGTATCGGTAACGGGACAAGCATTGCTTGCTGAAACCTGAACGAGATAAATGCCACTCGACAGATCCGAAGCGACGGTCGTCACCTGCGCCGGAATGGTATTCCAATTATAAAAAAGTTGTCCGCTCCCTCCCTGCACCAACACTTCGGCCTGTCCGCCTTGATCGGTCACACAATCTGCCGGCTTTTTTTGAAACGCATTAGCCCGAAGGATCGTGATGTCTTTTGAAATCGTAGCCGGCGTGTTATTGGGGCCACTCACCGTCAACTTGATCGTATGTAAGCCCGGTGTTGCAAAAACATGCCGCGGGTTTTTTATCGTGCTGGTGTTATTCGTGCCGGAGGCCGGATCGCCAAAATCCCAATTGTATTGCTGCGGACAAGGCAAGGATCGATCGACCAGGTCAACCGTATCGCCGGCTACACAAACAATATCAAAATCAGCCTGGTTGGCCGGCGCTTCGCCCACATAAAAATCATCCACAGCCAAGCCGTCGAAATTATTGCAGATCGTTCCGGCTCCGAAAATGAACCGGAAAATAACACGCGATTGTCCGGCCAATGCCGGCAAGGTTTGTTTGGC
>DFST01000031.1 GCA_002378975.1 Chitinophagaceae bacterium UBA3430 | reverse complement strand
TTATAAGTTGATCGGCCCGTACAAAGTAATCGGGACCTCCTATTTATTCGGGGATCGAAACAAAGGAAACCTATACGCTTCCGAGGCTACGGCTGTTAACATTCAGCTGGCTTACAATACCTACAACCAGGAACTGGAATTCTTTTCCGGAGAGAACATCAATAAGCCCCTTGTGAAATCACCCGGCGAAGTGGACTCTTTTGTATTCTTAGCGAACAAAGCAGTGGGCCTGGATCAAGACCTGCATTTTATATACGGAAAACATCTGGGGTCCAGCGAGAAGGCTTATTTCCAGGAGGTGGCGGCCGGACCGAAAGCCGGAATCTACAAACGTTACAAAGCGGATATGGGCTACGTGTCGAGTAACTACGTTCAATCAGAACTGCGGCAGTTCGATCTGCTGTACGATTATTTCATTTACAACGCCAATACGAAGACGATCAAAAAACTGAAGAATAATGCGGGTAGCATCCAAAAAGAATTGAGTGTCTTTGGCGATGTAGCTTCAGTATTTAGTTCCGATGCGTTTTCAGCTAATCCCGATGCCACCATCCGCAAGGCCGTCCTGTTCATCCATCAATAAACCACTATGCAAGAGAATCCCGCCGCCCCCAATCAATTGAACATCGAGATATCCGAAGAGGTTGCTGAGGGCCAATATGCCAACTTGGCGATCATCACCCATTCGCACGCAGAGTTTGTCGTTGATTTTGTCAACGTCATGCCAGGTACACCGAAAAGCAAGGTGAAATCCCGAATCATTCTGACTCCGCAGCATGCCAAACGCCTGATGCGTGCACTCACCGAGAACATTCAGAAATACGAATCCAGTCACGGCCCGATCCAGGATATTGAAGAGATTCAATTGCCGTTGAATTTCGGAGGACCGACGGCTCAGGCGTAGCCTGAGCCGAGTTCAGAGTTCAGCGTTTAGGGTTCAGCGTTGTTTCTGGTCTTTAGTTCTGAGTGTTGAATTTCTGACCTCGCTGATCGGTTTGCTTCAAGTATCTGATCAGTCCTGAAATCATCTTGCTTATCAAGTTTATTAGTTCAAGTGTCTCTTCCAGACTTACGGAAGAGATGTAAGCTCGATCGTTTGCTCGAAGAATTTGGGAACGAACCTCTGCCAGTGAGCCGCTGGCTATAGATAGAAAACTAATGAACTCTCGATTTCCTCTACGGCCAAAACCTTCCGCAATATTATCCATTACCGAACCGGCTGCCGCGTTTATCTGCGATCGCAACTCCCAATCAGATGAAAACGCCTTCAATTTCGAAAGCTTGAATACCAAAGCAGCCAACTCTCTCGCCCGAACCCAAACTTTCAAATCCTCTACTCCATTTATCGTTGCCATATTTCTTCAAATTGACGTATGACTATTAACCAACGCTGAACGCTGAACACTGAACGCTGAACTAAAGGAGTCCTTCATCCGCAAAACTGTAATACCCATCCCGGCTCACGATGAGGTGATCGTTCACCGTCATGTCCAGAAACTCCGCCGCCTGACAGATCTTACTCGTGAGTTCCCGGTCCGATACACTCGGATACAAGGAGCCGGATGGATGATTGTGTGCCAGAATCAAGCTGACCGACCGAAGCGCCAGGGCTTTCCGAAATATGATCCGAGGATCGGCTACGGTGCCTGTAATGCCCCCCTGACTGATCCGTTCCATCCGAATCAACCGCAGGGCCCGATTCAAATACAATACACAAAAAACCTCGTGGTCCAAATGCGCGATCTGCGGCTGTAGAAAATGCGCCGCCTCGGCCGAGGAATTCAGCACCCGATCCGGTCTCCTTGCATTGCACAACGACAACCGGCGCCCCAATTCCCAACTAGCCAGCAACCGCCCCGCCTTCTCCGTTCCCATCCCACGTACACCCAATAGTTCCTCTGGATCCATACCCGCCAAACGCCAGAGATCCCCATCCACCTGATCCCAGATCTGTCCGGCCAATTTCTCCCCGCCTAATAATTGCCCCAATAACTCCAGGGTGGGGGTTTGCTCCCCGATGCTAAAATCGGCCGATGGTCTAGTTGTAATCATCTTCAAGGATACAGGAAAAGCACCCCCTCGGTCAATACCACCAATCGTTATGCACAACTCCATGCGAGTTTTCCATTCTACCCCAAAGAGGTTGGGGGCGACTATCCGCATGGCCTATCTTCGCTGCACAATTCCCCCAACACATGCACAAAGCCAAAATATTCGCCGGCACCGGATCTCAGGAGCTGGCGCAACAGATTTGCCATGCTTATGGCACACAACTTGGTCAGGTCAATATCCAGCGCTTCAGCGATGGCGAGATTTGTCCAGTCTTTCTGGAAAGTGTTCGGGGCGACTATGTTTTCCTCGTACAAAGCACGTTTTCCCCGGTTGAGAATCTGATGGAGTTGCTCTTGATGATCGACGCTGCCCGTCGGGCTTCGGCGTATAAGGTGGTTGCCGTGATCCCTTATTATGGGTATGCGCGACAGGACCGAAAGGACCGCCCCCGGGTGGCCATCGGTAGCAAGCTGATCGCCAATATGTTGGTGGCAGCCGGGGCCGACCGGATCATCACCATGGACCTCCATGCCCCCCAGATCCAGGGGTATTTCGACATCCCCGTTGACCACCTCGACAGCCACGCTGTTTTCATCCCCTATCTGGAGAATCTGACACTGGAAAACCTTACCTTTGCCGCCCCCGACGTGGGGGCTACCAACCGAATCCGGGAGATCGCCAGCTATTTCAATGCCGAAATGGTCATCTGCGATAAACACCGGAAACGGGCCAACGAGATCGCCAGCATGGTGGTCATTGGTGATGTAACGGACCGAGATGTAGTTATCATCGACGACATCTGCGACACCGGCGGCACCCTGGCAAAAAGTGCCGGGATGCTGAAAGAAAAGGGAGCCCGCTCGGTCAGGGCGCTGATCACCCATCCGGTACTCAGCGGCAAGGCTTACGAGAACATTGAAAACAGTGTATTGGAAGAGCTGGTGGTCTGCGATACGATCCCGCTCCGAAACCAGAGTCCCAAAATCAAGGTACTCTCCGTCGCTGAACTGTTCGCCGTAACCATCCGAAATGCGTTTGAAAACAAGAGCATCACCAGTCTCTTCATTCACTCGCAGCGACGAAACAAGTAAATTTTTAACTCAGATACCATGAACACAATTACAATCGAAGGACAACTGAGGACCGGCTTTGGCAAATCAGCCACCCGTCAAATCCGCTCTCAGGACATGGTGCCCGGTGTAATTTACGGGGGTGCGCAAGAGATTAGTTTCTATGCGCCTGCTGCAGCTTTCAAAAAGCTGGTTTACACACCGAACTTCCAAATCGCCGAAGTAAAAATCGACGGGAAGATGTACCGCACCATCATGAAAGACCTGCAATTCGACAAGGTGAGTGACAAACTCATCCACATCGATTTGCTGGAACTCGTAGAAGACAAAAAAGTGGTTGCCGACATTCCGGTGCATTTCACCGGGGCATCCAAGGGCGTAAAAGACGGCGGTAAGCTCGTTACCAAGATGAAAACCCTCAAGGTAAAGACCTTCCCCAAACACCTGAAAGAGAAGATCGATGTACCCATCGACAACCTCGGACTCAACGAGAACATCCGCGTGGAAGATGTAAAGGAAGACCACTACGAAATCCTAAACTCCCCCCGCATCCCCATGGCCTCCGTCGTCATGACCCGCCAGCTGAAGCAAGAGGAAGCCGCTGCTCCTGCAGGTGCCAAAAAATAAACCGTTTCAATCCGGTATACGACCCGCATCTCCGGATGCGGGTTTTTTTATACCAATGGAGTAACTTGATCCCTCATGAAATACCTGATCGTCGGACTTGGCAACGTGGGCAATGAATACGCACACACCCGGCACAACATCGGCTTTGATGTCGTGAACGCCTTCGTGCAGAAACACGGCGGTAGTTTCCGTACCGATCGACTGGCCTTTGTCTCCGAGATCAAATGGAAAGGGAAACAATACATCTGTATCTGCCCCACGACCTACATGAATCTAAGCGGCAAAGCCGTGAAATATTGGATGGAGAAAGAGAACATCCCGGTTGAGCAGATCTTGGTGATCGTCGATGATCTGGCACTTCCCCTCGATCAACTGCGACTGCGTTCTGCAGGTAGTGACGCAGGGCACAATGGACTTCGATCGCTGCAAGACTCTCTCGGCACCACACAATATGCACGGCTTCGTTTTGGGATCGGCTGCGATTTCCCCAAAGGGATGCAGGCCGATTTTGTTTTAAGCAAGTGGCGAAAAGAAGAAGAACCAACCGTACAGATCAAGATCGAAGCCTCGGTTGCCGTCATTGAACAGGTATTCCAACAAGGCTTTGGACCCATCATGAGCCAATTGAACAATCAACGTTACAGCACTGCCTAACCGCCGATTTCCCTAATTTCGGGTTCATTCCCTAAACCCTGCATGAAGATCTTCTGTATTGGACGAAACTATGTGGCACATGCCCTTGAATTAGGCAATGACGTGCCCGAAGAGCCTGTGATCTTCCTAAAACCCAAATCTGCCCTGCTCCCCAACGGTACGGCCTTCTACTACCCCGAATTCACCAACGAACTCCATTATGAATGTGAGCTCGTGCTGCGGGTATCCAAAAACGGCCGATACATCGCCGAACGCCATGCGACTAATTATTTTGATGCCATCACCGTCGGCATTGATTTTACCGCTCGAGATATCCAACAAGATCTCAAATCAAAAGGACTGCCCTGGGAAAAGGCCAAGGCTTGGGATCATTCCGCCATTTTAGGGGAATGGAAGCCGATCACTGAATTCGCCGGACAAAAATCCATTGAATTCTCCCTGAACAAAGACGGTGAAACCGTTCAAAAAGGTGAGTCCTCCCTCATGATCCATTCCTTTCAACGCATCATTGCGGAGGTCTCTAAATATTTCTCCATCAACATCGGCGACCTGATCTTTACCGGCACGCCCGCCGGCGTAGGCGAAGTACTTCCCGGTGATGTACTGGAAGGATTCATCGGCGCCGACTCCCTCTTCAAACTTGAGGTCAAGTAATCGTGTAGGCGCAGTTTCAATACGTATTTTTGTCCGCAACGAACGCATCTCATGCTCGAACACGATCTTCTCTTACGTGCATACCGACACATGGCCTTGCTCTCTGCCATGGCGGAGAAATATGAGGCCAATCGATCCATCTGCAAATACGTACATGCTACTGCCCGCGGGCACGAAGCCATTCAACTTGCCACCGCCTATCAACTCACTCCTGCCGATTTTGTGAGTCCCTATTATCGAGATGATAGCTTACTGCTCGGACTTGAGTTCACCCCACATGAGCTGATGCTGCAACTACTGGCCAAGGGAGAAGATATTTTCACGGGCGGACGCGAATACTATGCACATCCCAATTATCGAGGCTCCGATAAACCCACCATCATCCATCAAAGCAGTGCCACCGGTATGCAAGTCATTCCGACGACGGGCATTGCACACGGACTACGCTATTGGGAACAACAAGATCCCAACCGACCGGTCCTTCAGGGTTCTCCGGTCGTTGTTTGTTCGCTCGGTGATGCCAGCGTAACCGAAGGTGAAGTGAGCGAGGCCTGGCAAACTGCCGTTCTGCATCAATTGCCGATTCTATATCTGGTACAAGACAATCAATGGGGCATCAGCGTCACCGCTTCCGAATCACGGGCCATGAATGCATTCGAATATGCCAGCGGATTCAAAGGGATGCACCGGGTACAAGTGGATGGAAGTGATTTTGAAGCCTCCTACCGGGTAATGCAGGAAGCGGTTCAGTATGTTCGTCAACAACGTAAGCCGATCCTGGTCCACGCAGCCGTTCCCTTGCTCGGTCATCATACCAGCGGCGTGCGCAAAGAATTTTATCGAGATGAAACCGATTTGGAGAAACACCATGCACACGATCCGTTTCGTAAACTGCATCGTAAGCTGATTGAGGCCGGCATCACGGAATCAGAATTAGAAGCGATTCGCCAGGAAGCCGAATGGCGAATCGAACAAGATTTTGATCGAGCCGTACAAGCTGCCGAGCCGGACGCAAATACCGTATCAAGCCATGTTTTTGCTTCAACCCCCATCGAGCAGGAACAAGGCGATCG
>DFST01000171.1:1368-18136 GCA_002378975.1 Chitinophagaceae bacterium UBA3430 | reverse complement strand
GTACTTCTTTTTGTACTTCTTCAGGGCCTTGTCGATGTTTTCGCAGTCTTTTGAGTCGATGATGAGCATAGTATACCTCCTTTTGGGGAAGCGAAGATAGGGGAAATAAAAGTTACTCTAATTTTTTTGCCAGAATCTTTATCCGGTTTTCGCACACACCCGTCGAGCTTACAACCCTCAACTTTCTGGATCCAACCCGGATATGCTCCTGCCTTGCAAAGCATCGGAAATTGCTTCATCCATGACCCGCTCAGCGATTGGTCGAGCGACCATGTCTAACTCATCTAAGCTTTTTTGTAATTGGTCGGAGTGTTGGCTAACCAACTGAACACGTACCTGATCCAACGCCCCATTGAGCAGTTGCACTTCTGAATCTGTTATGCGTGATTGATTCTTATTAATGAATAAAGCTGTTTGCTCAATCGATTGCTCAGCCTCCACTAACAGTTCTGTCCATTTTCGAACGGCGATATCAGACGTAGCATGCCGGATGGAAGCTTCGATCATCTGTTCAACCAATGCGTCGTCTAAGCCCAATTTGTCATTGATCTTGATCGACTGCTCCACTCCGCTTCTCAATTCTTTGGCAGTTACTTGCAGAATCCCATCCGCATCGATTTGAAACGAAACCTGAACCTTTGGCAAACCTGCCGGCATGGCCGGTATCCCCTTCAAGTGAAAAGTTGCCAACTCCCGATTGTCTTTCACTAGGTCTCTTTCCCCTTGATGTACAGAAATCCGTATTCCACTCTGCCCGTCTTTCTGTGTAGTGTACTGCCGGTTAACACGAGCCGGAACTTTGCTATTTCTCGGAATCAATACATCCATGAGTCCCCCTGCCGTTTCTATCCCCAATGAAAGCGGGGTAACATCCAGTAAAAGCAGTTGCTGATTATTTCCGGCCAAAATATCAGCCTGAATAGCGGCTCCTAACGCCACCACTTGATCAGGGTCTATGGAATGTCGAACCGGTCTTTTGAAAAACTCGGAAACTCGGCTGATTACAGCTGGAACCCGGGTAGAGCCCCCTACCAATACAACCTCTTCGATTTGATCAATGGTGCAACCGGCATCTTGTAAAGCATGCTGACAAGATCGAATCGTCCGCTCGATCAAAGGCTCGATCAAACGTTCAAAATCGATTCTTGACAACTGCAACTGATGGTGACCTATCTGACCGGTAAAGGAATCCTTTTCAGTCAATATGCATTTTGCCTGTTCGGCCAGTATGCGCAACTTCCCGGAGTCTTCTAGATCAATATCAGCTGAAAGCGTGGTTCCCTTCCAGTAAGAAACAATGCGTTGATCAAAATCATCGCCACCCAATTGAGTATCTCCATGGGTAGCTAATACTTCAAAAACCCCATCGGTGATCTCAAGTATGGAAATATCAAAGGTTCCTCCCCCCAGATCATAAACAGCAACTCGACGCGTTCCAGCATGCGTTAACCCAATGCCATAAGCCAAACTAGCAGCTGTGGGTTCATTGATAATCCGCAACACATCCAGGCCGGCCAACCGTCCGGCTTCCCGGGTGGCTTGTCGCTGTGAATCGTTAAAATAGGCCGGTACCGTGATCACGGCCTTCGTAATTTTCTGACCTAACTGCGTTTCAGCCTGCTCTTTTAGTTTCTTCAGGATCTCTGCGGAGATTTGCGAAGGAGCGTACCCTTTTGGCCCGAGATCAATTTCTATGTCTCCGTTATGTGATGCAAACCGAATAGGGTAAGAAAATCGAAACTGATCAGGATTCGCCTCTTGGTCCTTTCGATTAAGCCCAATGAGTCGCTTAACGGAATAAATCACTGAAGAAGGATCACTACTGATGTGTTGGCGAGCATCATAACCAACATTCATCCCCCCGGAAACATCGACGTGAACAAGGGAAGGAATAGAAAATCGCCCAGCATCGTCTGACAAACATCTTGGTTGTTTGGAAATCGGATCAACCCAGGCAATCAAACTATTCGTCGTGCCAAGGTCGACTCCAACAACAACTTCCTTTTTGGACAAGCCGCCCCCGGACAGATTGATCGAGATTTTTCCCACGCGGCAAAACTACAGAAACAAAACCGCTCAACCGATGGGGAAAGCCAACAACTCCCGTATAAAAACTTAACGCATCAGATACATCTTCCCATATCCCTTGGAAAAATACGGATCCGTAATTGAGTTCTTGTTCAGTTCCAGTGATTTTCCATTAAGATTCGTAACCACGCGATACAAGTATATGCCATTAGCCAATGCCTGACCAAATTGGTCTGTGCCATTCCATCGAAACTCCGTAATGTTCCGCCCGATCCGTAATGGACCGATCTCATTCTGGGTAATCTCTCGAACCACTCGCCCCGTAACAGTCATGATCTCAATCTTGAATTGGGAAGGAGGCTCCTTGCCGGTCAGCGTGAATACAAAGGCAGTATTCGAAGTGAAAGGATTGGGGTAGTTGATCAGATTGGTAATGGAGGGGGTATTGACTATCTGAAAACGAACTTTATAGTCGACCACTCCGGATTGATTTTGACTACGGTCCTTAGCACTGACGATTAGCTCATATTCTCCATCAATGGCGAAGAATGGGCTAAAATGCAATTCCGCCTGATTAATCTGTGCCGGGGCATTGGTCACTGGATAGAATTGCAGCGTATCATTCCGGAAATAATATCGGCGAAGCTGACCATTCGGGTACCGCACGTGCACAGTGACACACGAGGTATCATTCAATAGCATCCATTTTGAATTGTCATTCAATTGCATCTTGATAAACGGCTGCGCAGACACAACATCCTGATTAAGTATATGAATCCCGTCAAAGGTCACATCCAAAGTTGGATCGATGCTATCAGGTCTGACATACAAATTTCGCAAGGCAATGTTGTTGAAGTGATATTGTTCTGGCTGGTCCTGCCCCGGATTGACATCTAAATAAATCGTGTTATTCCCAGGCAAGGTAGTAGTGGGAATGCGCAGTTGAATGATGGCTGTGTCGCTAGGCGCCAATGCCTTCAGCCTAGGCAGTGGAATATTGTAGGTTACATTTTGCCAATCTACAACCTGTGCTTGAACAAGAATACTGTCAAAAGACGTTTGGCTAACATTTCGGAAGGCAATTCGATAATCTTGAGGTTGACCCAATTCAAGTGTATCCTCAAACTGATATAATTCACGTGGTGACAAAGCTCCCTCCGGAACAGGATCATACAATATTTGCCATTTATTGAGCTGATAGGGAGTGAACAAGCCCGTGTCTTTAGCAAATAAAGAGAGCTGTATATATGGATATTGCGAGGCAGATACCGTCGATAAATCGTAAACCGTTGTATTTGCCGGAATTTCACCAACTAAGCTAGCGCTTCCAGAGGCAGTTATACCGAATATCTTAATTGAAGCAGAGTCGGCGACATTGTCACTACTAGCCGAAACGCGCAATGAGTTCCAATTTCTGGCAGGACCAAATTTGGGGGAAAGTATGGCGCCAACGGAGTCCAGCGTTTGAAAAGTAGCAGGCAAACTGATTGCATCAAACCGACCTTGTGAAATTACTTGCTGGGTTGCATAACTTGGTGTGTTTTTCGCAAATACAGCATTGATCGTTTTTAAACTTGTTAAAGAATCAAGAACCGTTACCCCCTGCGACCGCAACATATGATAAAGGGTGTTACCTGGACCATATACCAACGTATCAGCCTTCCAACTGTCCACTTGCTCGATGGTACTTCCATTGATGGCAACCAAACGGAATACAACTAAATTACCGGTTGGAACCTGCATGAGAAATTCCTTGGCTTTCCGTCTGCCAGAGGAATCATTGTTAAATTCAAAATTCCAAATACGAGATGGAGAACAACCGGGATTCAAGCTTTGATACAACCCACCCGTACCGACCACTTGATTCACCCAGGGCTTAAATGAATTTTTATCGAAAACATTAAATGCCAAGCCCCAATAACAAGTCCTACGCATGTAGGGATTGTTATTAACGGAAATACACATGGCGGCATCCTGTGTGATTGCCGATGCCCAAACACCATTGTATACCATCAAAATATTTTGAACCGTATCAAATTTCCAACCATCGCGCTCCAGCTTCATGCGACTAACCTCAGATGCCTTGTGCTGATAATAATGTGACTGATTGAATCCGGAAGATGAATTTATCTTAAAAAGAAACGATGCATCATTCCAAACGGGTTGCCCAGTAGCTGGAACCGGCGCCACGCGCCAATAATAAACAGTGCTATCCACAAAAGTCAAACCCGGACTGAACTCCAAGACACCTCCCGTGCTGGAAATGGTCTGAGTGGCTTTTAATGGAGAGTTGAATAACTCGGTAGTGTCTATCTCCATCCGATACTGCTTCAAAGGAGCAAATGGATTGGCCGTAGATGCCGTCAACTTGATGTTCTGGGTATTAACGATGGCAAAATTGTACGGGTACACCGGCCGGGCTTCGTCCTCATAGATGAACACATCCTTGGTGACACAATTGTTGGACTCATACAATTCATCTAACCCATTGTCTGCATCCACGCAGATGGAGATCTTATTCAAGCCTTTATCGCGCAAGGCTTGAATGGGAATGGAATAACGAACCGTATCTGAAAAACGGATGCCAGAGATCGTATCGCGAATGATCACCTGGGTGGACAGATCCGGAAAGGTTCGCTTTACCTCTACCACGATATCTCGGTTAATGGCTTTTCCCAAGTTCAAGATTGCTGCCTCAACCTGGAAACTGGCATCCGCAACCGACACGAAAGAGGGATTAACCCGAACTTGCTGGTCCTCAATTACATAATCCGGCTTAGGAGCGGAACCTTTCAAAATCAAGGCCGGATCGCCGTGCAAGGTGGACTGTTCACAATGAAACCGTGCAAAATAATCGTCCTGCGTGGTTAAATTGAAAACCTGGGTGATTGACTCGCGCATGATCTCCCCAATAGATTGACCATATTTCGTAACAGATGCAGCCTTCAACGTATTCCCATGATATATATCCAGGTAATTCACAATGCCTAAGCCGGTACTGGCGATCGTTGCAATGCTACCGCGTTGGGGAGCCAATACAAACTTCTCAGAGATGGTTTCCCGAGAAAACAAACGCTGGGCATTGAACGTGAAAAAATTACCTGCATTACAACCAAGCAATACAAATAATGGGTATTTCCCGGCGTTGTTGTAACTGTCCGGATCGTCCAAATTAAACTCTAACGTACTGGCGGAGCTATGCCCGAAATAGGTGAGCATCCCAATCCCTTGTTCAAACAAATTGTACAACCGAGCCGAATTCGCCTGCTCTACTGGTGCCGTACTGAGCTTACTGAATGTGTGAACTCTAGACCCATATGCTGTATCAGAAATGATATTGGTAAACCCATTCATGGAGTTGGTCAAGACATCTCCCAGAGTACCATCGCCAGATCCAATCACGTGTACCACATTTTTAGTCCAGGCCTTGTCACTGATCAACGGCGACTGAAACACCAAGTGCTGTTCATATTGGATTACCTTATCGAGGTAAGAACGCACCTCATCTCCATTGATCACCGACAAACGTCCGATTGAAACTTGCGGAATCCCATTCGGCCCCGGATCGGCTGCCAATAACACATCTGAAGCCGGATTCCCGAATGTAGGGATGAACGACAAGCGATTCAAATCCGGGTTCGACAGACTTCCGCGATTCGCGGTGTATTCTACCCCTTTGCCCACCAACAACACATTCTTGACTGGGGACGAATAGGTCGCCCGAGCATAGCGAATGAAATTGCGGACCGACAACGGATGCAACCGAATCCCAAAAGCAAACTGATCCACCAACTGGTCGATCATATAAATCTTAGCCGTATATCCTCCACCGGCCGCTGAACTCCGATAGGCCCGATAATCTTCCACCGGTGTCGTACCACCTGTTCCATTCAAAATGGCTGAATGAGAGATCATCAAGTAATTGCCCTGGTTGCTGGACAATCCATAATTGACAAAACTGCGCGACTGTAAGTTGCTAACGAATTGAGGCACCCCCGTTGCTTGAGAAACCAACAATAAGTTCCGCACACCCGCTGCAGGGGCTAGCATCACTTTAACCATTCCTGCTGTAGCAATATCACACACGTAGCGCTGTCCATTGGTGAAATCATACAAGACCGGCGCCACGCCACCGTGCGTAAAGCCAGTGATCTCCAAATAATTTCCGGCAGTCCCATCTTGCAACGGGAAAGCGAAATTATTGGCTCCGCCAAAATTGAACAGTCTCGGATACAACAATTCCATTTTGGCCAATGCCATACGGTCCGGATTGGTTGTAGAGAGATTCTTGACCGCCACGGAAGCTGTTCCCGATGCAATCAAAGATGTGGGCACCGAAACGATTCGACGCACATAATCAAAATAATCCATGGTCGCCAAATCCAGCTGCGTACTATTAACACTGATGGAGAAAGTGCGCGGGTTCAAGGCATTTCCCGTAGCCGATAAATTCAGGATGGGCGTGTTAGCACCCGTCCCGGTGTACGGAAACAACCCGGTTAAATTATCGGTTCGGGTGACATTGTAACCAATATCATTCGACGTCCACCCCTCGCCCTGATCGTAGCTGGAAGAATAAACCGCTGATCCCACAATAGCAGCATAACCGGGATTAATGCGTTGTTTGTGGTTCAAGGCAGCTGTGTGATAGAAAAAAGGTTCCGGCGTTGCACTCGTCGGTAACGTGTTCGCCGTATTGACGAGGCGTAGATTAATGCCAGTGGGATTGACGGTCAAGAAAAAAACGGCCGTATCGGTCTCCAAACTCCATCGGTCATTTAACTGGTGATCCTGATTGCGATATAAAACCTTATCCGGTCTGCCATCATTCATTCTGCCCCAAAACTCAATGTAATCGGATGCACCCATCGCACCCGTGGCCACCGATGTAAATAGCGGCACCTGCTCTCCGTTTCGCCAAAGTTGGAATTGTTCCGCAGGTGTGCTGCCCAAACCGATTCCCGAGAGAACGGATTGACTGATTCGATACAGTCCATCGGAACCCACGGAAAACTTGTAGTAGGTCTTATTGTAATCAATCCATTCATTGTTGAAGGGCTGCGCCTGCGCAAATCCCGTCAACAAAAACAGTGACCAAAAAAGAATGCGTTTCATAGAAATGGATATTTATTCAGCCGAAGATTTCTTGGGCTTATTCGCTACCAGATTCAGCCGAAAGGAAAACACATGCGTGAACAAGGGATTGGATTGATTGGCCAAATTGATGAAAGCATAATCGATGGTAGCCTGCTGAATACGGAACCCTGCTCCCGCACCGGGCTGGAATATCCATACCCGCTTTTGATTCAAGGTGTCCCCATCTGCCAGCGCGCGCTGGAAATTATTCACCCCGGCCCGCAAGAAAAACTGATCCTTTACGCTCAGCTCCAATCCTAGTTTGGGATCGACACTGACCGGGTCAGCACTCAGCACCGTGTTGCGCTTACCGTCAAACGTGAGGTCGGCATTCAGCTCCGCCAACAAATGAATTTGTTTGCCCAAAGCGAATCGCCTGCCCAATCCTACTACCAAACGAGGAGCCGTGAGCTCGGTCGATTTCACGGGAATCTCATTGTTGGTCAGGTATAGCACCTCTTTCTCCCGATCGGTAAAACTGAATGACCAAGTATTGAATGTAGTGGTTACATCTCGAGCCGCTATGCCCCACTGCCAAGTCTTCGAGGTGTACTGCAATCCAAGATCCGCTCCAAAACCCCAGGCCTTGGCAAACTTGCCAACACTGCGGTGAATCACTTTGGCATTGGCCCCAAACCGCAGGGATCCCTCGCCTTTGGATTTCAATAGCTGCGCGTACGAGAACAAGAAGCCATAATCGGCCGAAGAGAAAGATTGGATGTTGTTGTAATTCAGTGAACCATCCGGCTCCACCAAAAACAAGGTATTCATGATGTCATCTACTGCAAACCGCAAGGCCGTGATGCCCACCACGCGCTTTTTATCGGATGAAGGCAAGGCCAAACTGGCATAATCGTATTTACCAATCCCTGCAAAATATGAGGCATGCATCAGGTTGATCTGCGGAACGGTACCAATGCCCATGAGTCCGGCAGGATTCCAATACCCCGCTGTACCATCCTGTACAGAAGCTACTTGGGCGCCACCCATGGCCAAGCCGCGGGCACCTGCTCCGATGTTCAAAAATTCATTGGAATATTTCCGGAATTGACCATAGCCAACCAGGCCTGGCAACAGAAATAAGGCTAGTAACCGAATGTTTTTCATGTTCATGTCATTGGTTTACAAGAACCAAGCGCCGAATTTGAATGCAGATAATGGATACTCAAATTTAACTACAAAATCGGATTCCACCCCCCTGTCGGCCATCGTCTGATCAAACTAACTTATTTTTGACGAGATCGTGATTGAAATCGGTCTATAAATCTGTAAATCATCGTATTATCTACATGAATCTGGTCGAAGAATTACGCTGGCGGGGGATGATACAGGACATCATGCCTGGAACCGAAGATCAACTGAACCGGGAACTGACCACGGGTTATATCGGATTTGATCCCACGGCCGACAGCTTGCACATTGGAAGTCTGGTACCCATTCTCTTGCTGGTTCACCTGCAGCGAGCTGGGCACAAACCAATCGCCTTGATCGGCGGAGCCACCGGTATGGTGGGTGACCCCAGTGGAAAAAGCGAGGAACGGAATCTTCTCAGTGAAGAAGTTCTCCAAGCCAATATCAACGGAGTGCGCAAACAATTGGAACAGTTTCTAGATTTCTCCCCCGAAAAAAACAACGCCGCTGAGCTGGTCAACAACTACGATTGGTTCAAAAACATCGGATTCATCGATTTCCTGCGTGATACCGGAAAACACATCACGGTCAATTACATGATGGCCAAGGAGAGCGTTAAAAAGAGGCTCGACGGTGAAACCGGCATCAGCTATACGGAGTTTGCGTATCAACTGATGCAGGGGTACGATTTCTACTGGCTCTACCAGCATAAAAATTGCAAGCTTCAAATGGGTGGTAGCGACCAATGGGGAAACATGACCACCGGTACGGAATTAATCCGCAGAAAAGTAAGCGGACAGGCCTTTGTATTTACTACGCCCCTGGTGACAAAAGCCGACGGTGGGAAATTTGGAAAAACCGAATCCGGCAACATTTGGCTTTCGCCCGAAAAAACATCTCCCTATCAATTTTATCAATTCTGGCTAAATGCCGGTGATACCGATGCGCAAAAATGGATCCGCCTATTCACGTTTTTGGATCGATCCATCATCGAATCAATCGAAAAAGCACATGCCGAAAATCCGTCGCAACGCGTACTTCAAAAACGGCTAGCGGAGGAGATTACTACCTATGTACATGGAGCAGATGCCCTGTGCAGCGCTCAGCTCACGACAGAAAAACTCTTTGCACAACAATCGGCACCGGCAGAAAGCCTCAGCCGAGCGGATCTACTGGCCATTGAAGGGGTTTTAACTTGTCCCATTTCGCGGGATCAATTGGCGCAGGGGCTGGACGTTGTGAGCTTTTTGGCTAATTCGGGTGTGCTGCCCAGCAAAGGCGAGGCTCGAAAACTGGTACAAGCTGGGGGCATCAGCATCAACCGCAAAAAGATCGATCAGGTCGACGCACGCGTAGACACCACCCTTTTACTGCACAATGAATTCATTCTGGTTCAAAAAGGGAAAAAGACCTACTTCCTGGTTCAAGCCAATTAATCAGCCGCTGAAAAGTTTGGGAGAAAACCCTCTCAGCACTATTTTTGCACCCTCTTCGGATTGACCCATGGTGTAACGGTAGCACTACAGATTTTGGTTCTGTCTGTTAAGGTTCGAATCCTTATGGGTCAACAAAAAAAACCGGCAACGCCGGTTTTTTTATACCAAAAAGAGAATGCGAATACCTTTACTAAGATCTGGCACTCTGTGAGTTAAAGAAAATTCAGCCTTGCAGCGATCCACTTGTACGAGAAGGAAGAAACACGCGATTGATCAATCACGATAGCGGCTGACACAATCGGTCAGGGAAAGTTTCCAGTCAGGCACCGACACCCCAAACACATCAATGATCTTTTTCTTGTTCAGCACAGAATAAGCCGGACGAACTGCGGGTGTTGGATAGGCCGTGGTCGGAATGGCCACGATTGCACAATCGGTTCCAATCTGACGCTGAATCTCGATCGCAAAATCATACCAACTAATTCGTCCTTCATTGCTATAATGATAGACCCCTGGTTGCCACTTGCCCGATGCAATAATATCCAACAACGCCTTAGCCAGATCGCGCCCATACGTAGGGGTTCCAACCTGATCATTCACGACATGAATAGTGGGTTTGTCGCGCAACAAAGAAACCATCGTTTTGAAGAAATTCTTTCCGTACGGAGAGTACACCCAAGCTGTCCGAACCACGATGCAATCGGGATTAAACTGAAAAGCTTGTTGTTCTCCGGCCAATTTGGATGAACCATAAACCGATTGCGGCCCTGTCGGGTCCGTCTCCACATACGGATGATTTCCCTTTCCATCAAATACGTAGTCGGTCGACACCTGAAGGAACTTAGCCCCATGCTGATGGCACCAGGCGGCCATCACCCCTACGGCCTCTGCATTCACCTGAAAGGCCAACTCCTTTTCTAGTTCAGCACGGTCTACGGCCGTATACGCAGCCGCATTGATCACATAGTCTGGCTGGATCCCCTCAAAAAATTGGCGCACCAACTCAAAATGATGGATGGGCATGTCGGATCGGGATAAAAAAACAAACTTATACTGGGGATACTCCGATTCCAGATCCTTTAACGACCTACCCAATTGACCCTGTGACCCCGTAACTACAATGGTTGGCTTCTTTTCCATGAGTCCTAAAAAGGGGAATTAAAAGCAGCCAGACGCGGCAAAACCCGGTCTTTATCTGATACGATCGCGGCATTCACCGGCACACGCCAATCAATATTCAACGCCGGATCATTGTACAACAATCCGCCCTCCGATTCTCGATGATAACCCTGGTCGCATTTATACATCACCTCGGCTTCGGCAGAGAGTACGGAAAACCCATGCGCAAAGCCGGCCGGGATCAATAATTGCAACTTATTGTCGGATGAAAGCTCAACGGCCACATGCTTCCCATAAGTCGGCGATTCTTTGCGAATATCAACGGCCACGTCGAGGATGGCGCCCCGCAGTACCCGGACCAATTTGGCTTGCGCATACGGCGGCGCTTGAAAATGCAAGCCCCGAATCACCCCATGAACGGACGAAGACTGATTGTCCTGCACCCACTGATATGACCAGTCTTGTTGCTGAAAGACTTTTTGACTGTAGGATTCAAAAAAATATCCACGAGCATCGCCAAATACCTGGGGCTCGAGGATGAACAATCCTTCAATATGACAGGGCTCAATACGCATTATAAACTCCAGTATTTACGACTCAAAATCTGATTGCGATAAATGCCTTTCAGGTCCACGATCAATGCATCGGGCCGTGTGATGGATGCGAAATAAGCATCATCCAGCGCCCGATATGCCTGATGTGGGACGGGCACGATCACCGCATCGTATTCGTTGCCAATTTGATCGGCTAAGACAAACCCATATTCATGCATCAACTCATCTGAATCTGCATGCGGGTCTACTACATCCACCTGCACAAAAAATTCTTGCAATACTTTAATTACATCACTGACTTTCGAATTACGGATGTCGCTCACATCCTCCTTGAATGTGACTCCTTTAACCAACACACGGGCCTTGCGCGGATCACCAGCATGCTGGATAATGTGCTGAACAACTTTATTTGCCACGTAACGCCCCATCCCATCGTTGATGTTGCGCCCTGATAAGATCACTTCTGAATGATAACCCAACTTTTTGGCCTTGTGGGTCAGGTAATACGGATCAACGCCGATGCAATGGCCTCCAACAAGACCCGGCTGGAATTTCAAAAAATTCCATTTAGTTCCTGCAGCCTCCAATACTTCGTACGTATTAATCCCGATCTTATCGAAGATGATGGACAGTTCATTCATCAAAGCGATGTTCAGATCCCGTTGGGTATTCTCAATGATCTTGGCGGCCTCAGCTACTTTAATGCTTGAAGCACGGTGTACACCCGCATCCACGACCAGTTCATAGGTCTGGGCGATCTGAACCAATGACTCGGCATCACAGCCCGACACCACCTTAACGATCTTGGACAAGGTATGTTGCTTGTCGCCTGGATTGATTCGCTCGGGTGAATACCCCAACTTAAAGTCCACCCCCATTTTCAATCCCGAGATACGTTCCATGATCGGCAAACAATCCTCTTCGGTGCATCCCGGATAGACTGTGGATTCGAAAACGACATAGTCACCCTTCTTCAAAACCTTTCCAACCGTTTCCGAAGCTCGCTGCACGGGAGTCAGATCAGGCACCTTGTGTTCATCGACCGGTGTGGGAACAGCAACTATATAAAAACTAGCTTCTTTCAAAACCTCCAATGAATCCGTGAACTCAATGTCACACCCCGCAAAATCGGCTGCTTCCAACTCATTGCTTGGGTCAATGCCGTTCTTCATCATTTCCACCCGCTGGCGGTTGATGTCAAAGCCAATCACCGAGATCTTGCGCGCAAAGGCAAGGGCAATGGGTAGCCCTACATAACCCAATCCGATCAGGGCCAGTTTCTTTTCTTTATTCACCAGTTGATCGTAGATCATACTATTTGTTAAGATACTCCAATACGGCGTTAGCAATGTACGCTTTTTGCTCCTCGTCCATTTCCGTATGGATGGGCAAAGAGATCACCACATCCGTCAAGGCATCCGTGATCGGCATGGAATGTTCAGCCGAACCAAATTCAGCGAACATGGGTTGACGATGACCGGGCACGGGATAATAGATCATGCTGGGAATGGAACGGTCGGCCAGGTATTTGACGAGTCCGTCCCGGTCTACCCCCGCTGCCAATTTCAGTGTATACTGATGATAGACATGTTTGGAATAGACCGCCTGAAAAGGGGTAGTAACCAAGGGATGCGTGGCAAATGCTTGATCGTAAAAATCAGCTACAGAGCGGCGGGCTTCATTGTAAGCATCCAGGTGACGTAGCTTTATCCGAAGAATAGCTGCCTGGACTGAATCGAGTCGGCTGTTGCATCCCACGATCTCGTGATAATACCGCTGACGTTGACCGTGATTGGCGATCATACGCAAGCGCTCGGCCAGGGCTGAATCGTTGGTGAAAATCGCCCCCCCGTCTCCATATGCACCTAAGTTTTTCGAAGGATAAAACGACGTGCATCCGATGTGCCCCAGGGTGCCTGTTTTGGCGACCCGTCCATCCGAAAAATGATAATCACAACCGATGGCCTGGGCATTGTCTTCGATCACAAATAAATTATGCTCGTTGGCAATGCGCAAGAGCTCCGCCATGGGTGCGGCATGTCCGTACAAGTGCACGGGTACGATCGCTTTGGTTTTGGGGGTGATGGCCTTGCGCAGCGAATCGGGATCCATGCAAAATGTATGCGGATCGACCTCAACGAAAACTGGAGTCAGTCGAAGGAGTGCAATGACTTCGGTGGTTGCGATGTAGGTGAAGGAAGGCGTAATCACTTCATCGCCGGGTTGCAGCCCCAGCGCCATCATGGCAATCTGTAAGGCATCCGTTCCGTTGGCGCAAGGAATTACATGCGCTACGCCCAAATAACTAGCCAATTCTTCAGCAAATTGCTGCACCGGTTTACCGTTGATGAAGGCCGAACTTTCCAGCACCTCTAAAACCGCCTGATCCACCTCGGATTTGATGCGGTGGTACTGGGTTTTTGTATCCACCATTTGAATGGGACGCATGCTAATATTTTTCGATGGCAAAAATAATTGAAAACCCTCTAGTAGGAGGCATTGATTTACATTTGTCTACCACCGATAGTAAACCCCTTGAGCCGACTATTCTATCACCTGTTTCGCTTGACCTATCCGATCGTTCTTCGAATCGCGGCCCCGTTCCATCCAAAAGCAAAGGCCTGGGTCGTCGGACGAGCAGGCATATTCCAACAGTTGGAGAAGCTACGTGGACAAGGCCCCACCATCTGGATACACTGCGCCTCGTTGGGTGAATTTGAGCAAGGAAGACCCGTTATTGAGCACCTTCGATCCCAATATCCGAATTACAAGATCCTCCTAACCTTCTTCTCCCCTTCCGGCTACCAACATCTGCAACACTACCCGGGGGTTGATTGGGTATTTTATTTGCCCATGGACAGCCCATCCAATGCCAAACGATTTTTGGATGTGGTGAACCCCACACTGGCCATCTTCGTTAAATATGAGTTCTGGTTTTACTACTTAAAGAAACTGCACTACCGAAAAGTCCCCTTGTTGCTGATCTCCGCCTCTTTTCGTCCGGAGATGTCTTTTTTTCGTTGGTACGGTGCTTTTGCGCGTAAAATGTTGACCCGGTTCGATCGGATCTTTGTTCAGGATGAGTCATCAAAGCACTTACTGTCAACCATCGGTATCACGGAGACCGTTGAGGTAGCAGGAGATACTCGTTTCGATCGGGTGGCCGCGATTGCTGCACAAACCAGATCATTCCCCGAGATAGACGCTTTCATGAATGGAAAACCAACCATCATCATTGGAAGCAGTTGGCAGGCCGATGAACAGCTTTGGCAGCGCGTTTGGCCGCGCATCAAATCGCTGGGCATTAAATTACTGATCGCACCGCATGAAGTGAATGGTTCTCATATTCTGCAACTTCAAAAATTATTTCCTGAAGCAGTCTTGCATTCCACATTGCCCATGTCGAATATCGAGCCCGAACCTGCCGTTCTAATCGTGGACAGGATCGGACTTCTCGCTCATCTATACCGATTTGGTTGGGTGAATTATGTGGGGGGGGGCATGACACCGGCCGGTGTGCACAACGTGCTGGAGGCAGCCGTTTATGGCCGACCCGTGATCTGTGGCCCACACATTAAAAAATACCGGGAAGCTGTGGAATTGGCAGATGCCCATGGATCGGTGGTGCTTCCGGAAACGCAAACAGCGACCGAACTCGTTGAACGGTTGAAAATGTGGATGTCGAACCCGGATCTGAGTTCTGAAATTGGCGAAAAGGCGGCAAGCTTTGTAATGCAACGAACCGGATCGGTCAACAAGATCTTACACTACATTCAGGAAAATCGTCTTCTAACCAATTGATCGAATTGATTGACCAAAGGATGATCGATGGGCCAACCCAATTTTGTCTTTAATTCCCGACTGATCCAAAACTCTGCTTCCGGCAAAATTTGAAACTGATTGATGGTCTTGACGCTCCGTTCGTACATGGCCTCATCGTCTCGAAATAATTCGCGGATGAACTGAAATCGCTCATTGATCCCGATGGCCTTACGAAGGTCTTTGATTGGCCCTTCTCGCAACATGTCTTGGCGCTCGGTCGACGCAGCCTTCAATTGATCGTTCAGTGAGGCAGATTCAGTTTGGAGCTGATCATTCAATTCACCCCCCTTGTGCATGTATAAAGTGGGCACCTCTTCCATCACATCATAGGCCGGATTGACCACGGGAGCAGTGTATTCAGGTGCAGATTCCACGGTAAACTCTTCGTCAAAAAGCACCAGCGGTGCAACTTTGGGCTTGGTGTTTGGCTTTGTTGAAACGGGCAAATCGGAGGAAGTGGACTCAGCCGTGGGCTTTGAAAATTCCGTGCTGCTCATCTGTATAGATGCGGCCGGAAGTACCACCGCTACCTTGGCCGTTCCCAGTGAACGACTGCTATGCCCCGTTTCCTTCTCCAACTCCATGGACAAAAGGGCGATGGTTTGGCGCAATGCATCGTCCCCGACACCTGCCTCCAGTTGTCGATTCAATTCCATTACCAACTGCCTGAATCGTTCCATTCCGCTATTTTTGGGGTTGCTCGGTAATAGTAAATGTACATCCTCTGTGGAGTCAGACCGAGGATCTTAGAAAAAATAAATTCACATGTTCATTGAACCTAACACCAGTGGTCTGCGTCGCGGAAGCATTGAAGTGATCTGCGGATCGATGTTCAGCGGGAAAACGGAGGAGCTGATCCGCCGATTGAAACGCGTCAAGATCGCCAACCAATCGGTCGCAATCTTCAAACCGGCGCTGGATACCCGATACGACAAACAACAGATCGTGTCGCACGATACCAATGCCATCGATTCCAAACCTGTTGAATCAGCCCGAACCATCTTGGAGCTGGTGGGGAACGCCGAAGTAATCGGCATCGACGAGGCCCAATTTTTCGACGACCAAATTCCGGATGTCTGCGACGAATTGGCCAAACGAGGCATCCGGGTAATCGTGGCCGGATTGGACATGGATTATTTGGGCAAACCATTCGGACAAATGCCCAGCCTGCTGGCCAAGGCGGATTTTGTCACCAAGCTGCACGCCATCTGTGTTAAATGCGGTCACATCGCCAACTATTCGTACCGGAAAGTTGCCAATGATGCACAAGTGATGTTGGGCGCCAAAGATTCTTACGAACCTCGTTGCCGTTCTTGTTACGAAGAATAGCCAATACAAATCGATCATGATCCGAGCGATCTGGACACTTTTTAAAAAGGACTTGTTGTTGGAAATCCGGCAACAGTATAGTTTTTACGGGATCCTGCTATATATCTTTTCGACCTTGTTTGTCCTGTACCTATCGCTTGAGTCTCCAGAGCCCCAGGTCTGGAATGGACTATTTTGGGTGATCCAATTGTTTGTTTGTGTTAACGCTGTCGC
>DFST01000171.1:720-1106 GCA_002378975.1 Chitinophagaceae bacterium UBA3430 | reverse complement strand
CTATTTTGGGTGATCCAATTGTTCATTTGCATCAACGCCGTGGCCAAGGGATTCATGCAGGAAAGCCGAGGTCGATGGTTGTATTACTACACGCTCGCCCATCCGATCACCATGGTGCTGGCCAAATTACTCTTCAACACCTTGCTCATGGCCATCATGAGCTTGATTAGCCTGATCCTGTTTCGTTTGTTTTTAGGGAGTCCTTTCTCCGATGGATTTCGCTTCTTAGGGATCGTTCTCCTGGGAGGATGTAGCCTCAGCCTTGTATTCAGCTTCCTGTCTGCGGTTGCGGCTAAGGCTCAACAAAATGCGGCAATCTTGGCTATTTTAGGCTTTCCTATTATTCTCCCACAACTGATCTTGCTCTTACAGATCAGCGCTGGTCA
>DFST01000171.1:0-424 GCA_002378975.1 Chitinophagaceae bacterium UBA3430 | reverse complement strand
TTCAACGAACAACCCACCGATACCACCGTTTCGATTGCCCTAATGCTGGGGCTGGATGGATTGGTCATTTTGCTTACGACGATCCTATTTCCCTTTTTGTGGAAAGAGTAAAAATTATTCAGGCAAAATCACGATTGCGATGGGCCGACTCACCTTAATTTTGCCGGGCTGTCCGGTCAACGGACAATGTCCATGTCGAACGCACCTCGTTATATGTACCGATCCTGGTGGAAGATCACCGGAATCCTGCTGCTGATCTACACCTTTACAGCCGGCTTGCTCGGTTCGGTGCCCAAGCTTCCCCTTCTACAAGAAACGATCCGCAACCTGTATTTCCATGTGTGCATGTGGTTCGGCATGATGATCCTGTTCACCGTTTCAGTCGTGCAAGCCATTTTGTATTTGAGAAAAATGGACGGAAAAC
>DFST01000112.1 GCA_002378975.1 Chitinophagaceae bacterium UBA3430 | reverse complement strand
AGTTGACTGAACAAACACTGATCATAGGATTGCGCGCGCGTGAGGAGGACAGCTTTCGTTGGCTGATCGACCAGTATCAATCTTCGGTCTACAATACCATATTAGGCATCATTCAATCGCCCGAAGATGCCGAAGACCTGGCCCAGGAGGTCTTTATTCAGGTCTTCCGATCCATCGACCAATTTAAAGGGGAGTCCAAGCTGTCTACTTGGATCTACCGGATCGCCACCACCAAATCCCTCGATTTTATACGCAGCAGAAAAAGTAAAAAACGTTTCGCTTTCTTGCAACGATTGGGCCTGCCCGGCGACTCCACCAGCGCCGAGATTCCCGAATTCCATCACCCGGGGATAGCCGCCGAACAAAAAGAGTTGGCGGCCCAACTATTTCGAGCCATTGCGCAACTGCCAGACAATCAAAAGACTGCCTTTGTGTTGACTCGTCTCGAGCAGCTCTCGCAGGCAGAGGTGAGTGCCATTATGGGCATCTCCATTGCGGCCATCGAGTCGCTGCTGCATCGGGCCCGAGTCAATTTAAAAAACCAATTAGATAACAAGCGATAGCAGATTAGCCATGAAGGATTCTGAATCCATTTACGTCAAAATAAATTACGCATGTCAAAAAAAGTAGAAATAGATCAGTACCTGAAAAGTTTGGATGGCATCCGTCGGGCTGATCCTGGTCCATTTTTTACAGGTCGTGTTTTGAACAAACTGCGGGCTGGTTCTGATTCGGTCACTCGTACCCGTTTGCCGCGCTGGGGATGGGGCCTGACTGTGCTGGTGGCGCTGATTTCGATAAATATTTTCTTGTTGGTCTTTCAATCTAAACTAGAGCAAGCTGCCTTGAGTGAGTTTGATCAACCAACCCCCGACTGGGTGATGGAATACACGGCCAATCCCAGTACACCGATCTATGGCTATCCGAACAAATGACCCATGAAAAAGCTGACACCTCTATCCCTGTTGATTTTATTGTTAGTGGCGATCAATTTAGGTCTCTGCTACCTGTATTTCTTTAAGCCAAACCATTCGAGAAAGAAGAGAAACGATTCGATGCACAGTTGGCTGGATAAAAATGTAGGGATGACTGCACAGCAAGAATCTTTGCACGTCAAATTGCGCACGACCTATTTTTCAGACCTACGCGCGATCAATGACTCGATCCGGGTCATCAAAGCACGCTTCATTTCTCGATCTGCCGAAAATGATTTTTCGAATAGCTTAAGTACTTATTGGACCGACTCCATAAATCGCTGGCAACGCCGAGCCGACGAATTGACCTTTCGCCATGTTCGCGCCGTTCGCAACATCTTGGAGCCAAAACAACAACCCATCCTGGATTCGCTGATACAGGTACTTATGTTGAGGAAAAATAGAGAGTAGAGAGGCTCAACCTAAACCCTCAACGCTCAACCTTACTGGTAGATTCGTTCGATCGCGTCGCGATATTTCTCTAGGATCACTTTTCGTTTTACCGACAATTTCGGTGTCATCTCACCACTGTCCACGCTCCATTCGCGCGACAACAATTCAAATCGCTTTACTTGCTCCACATGGTTGAAGAATTTATTGAAACTTTCCACCAACTCGCGGTATAATTCTTTCACTGGTTCCAGACGAATCAACTTCTCCGGATCTTTTTCGGTGATGCCTTGCTTGTAGGCCCACTCCGATAAGTTGGGGAAAGCCGGTACGATCAGGGCGCCGACAAATTTTTGTTCAGAGCCCACGACCATCACTTGCTCGACAAACGGTGATTCCTTGAGTTTGCTTTCGATGGGAAGAGGTGCCACGTATTTTCCGCCACTGGTCTTGAAGAGTTCCTTCTTCCGATCGGTGATCTTCAGGTATCCTTCTTTGGAGTAAGTACCGATGTCTCCGGTACAGAACCACTCACCCTGCATGACTTCCGCCGTCAGATCCGGGCGTTTGTAATAACCCATCATGATGTTCGGTCCCTTACAGAGGATCTCGCCGTCTTCCGCCAGTTTTACTTCTACGTGTTCGATCAATGGTCCGACCGTTCCAAATGCTCGTCCCGATTCTTCATATCGATTCACCGAGATCACCGGGGATGTTTCCGTCAGTCCGTATCCTTCCATCACCACCAATTTAGCCGCGGTAAAAATGCGGATCAATCGAACTTGACAAGCAGCGCCACCGGTTACAATGCATTTCACATTGCCGCCCAAAGCTTCTCTCCATTTTTTAAAAATGAGCTTATTGGCCAAGGCCAATTGAATTCGATAGCTCAGGGACAGCGATTCGTTGATCTCAAATTTTTCTGCCAACCCATGCGCCCAGAAAAATAATTTCCGTTTGATGCCCGTCAACTCATTGCCCTTGGCCATGATCTTGTCGTAAACTTTTTCCAACAAACGCGGTACCGTTGTGAAAAGATGTGGCTTTATTTCTTTTAGGTTATCGCCAATGGTCTCCAAGCTTTCGGCATAATAGATCGCGGTGCCGTTGTACGCATACAAATACGTGACCACGCGTTCAAAGATGTGATTCAGGGGTAAAAAACTCAATGCCCGCATATGATCACCGGGCGGGAAGTAGGGTTTGGCGGCCAGCGTGTTCGATAAGATGTTCCGATGCGAAAGCATCACGCCTTTGGG
>DFST01000053.1:3597-11191 GCA_002378975.1 Chitinophagaceae bacterium UBA3430 | reverse complement strand
GTGAATGCGTCCCGAAGCGAAGCGATGATCGTCAACACACCTCACCGGCCCTTTGTATTCTGTGTGTTTACGAAAAACAATGTGGACCAGCGCTGGTTGCGCGAAAACGAAGCCTGGACCTTGGCCCGAAATCTGGCCGATCTATTGTGGAAGCATTTTGAACCCAATTATAATTGGACGCCCGATCAGCGAAGCAATTGATACGCGATCCAACTAAAGATCCAGGCCAATCCGGTCATGTAGAACAATTGGATGGCCGGCCATTTCCAACTTTTTGTTTCACGACGTACCACGGCTAACGTACTCATGCACTGCATGGCCAATGCGTAAAAGATCAACAAGGAAACTCCGGTAGCCAATGAGAAGACGATGGAGCCGTCGGGTCGAGTAGCATTTCTCATTTTATCTTTCAAGACGCGACTATTCGGTTCGTCTTCTCCAACACTGTATAAAGTAGCCATGGTGCCCACAAACACTTCGCGCGCTGCAAATGAGGTCACCAGCGCGATCCCAATCTTCCAATCAAATCCCAATGGCGCGATGGCGGGCTCGATGGACTTTCCCAACAATCCGGCATAAGAGGCTTCGAGTTTCGCGCTGTGGTATTCGCGTTCGTCTTGTTCGGTGATCTTGGGCGTACTGGCTTTAATGGTTGCATAACGTTGTTCGACCGCCTGCATGCGTTCGGCGGGACCAAACGACGATAACGCCCAAAGCACCAGACTGATGATCATGATCACCTTACCGGCGTCGAATAAAAAGATCCGCGCCTTGCTGATCATCACATTCACAATGTTCCCCCAACGCGGCATGCGATAATCGGGCAGCTCCAAGATAAAAAAGCTTTTCTCTTGAATGCGGATGAAAAACTTGGCCACATTGGAGACCAATAACGCGATCACCACACCAAATACATACAAGCCCATCATCACCAACCCCTGTAAGCTGAGCAGTCCAAATAAATATTTTTCAGGAATCACCAGTCCCGTTAAGATCGCATACACCGGCAGTCGCGCCGAACAACTCATGAGTGGAGTTACGAGAATGGTCAGCAAGCGTTCCTTTCGATTCTCGATGTTACGGGCGCTCATGATGGCGGGGACCGCACAGGCGAATCCGCTGATCATCGGCATCACACTTTTTCCATTCAACCCCACGCTGCGCATCAGTCGGTCGGTCAAAAAACTAATGCGGGCCATGTAGCCGGTATCTTCCAACAAGGTGATGATCCCGAACAGGATCATGATCTGCGGTACAAATACGAGTATGCCACCCAGTCCCGCCATCACCCCGTTAATCAACAAGTCGCTCCAGGCATTGACGGGTAATTGTGTGCCCAACCAACCCGATGCCGCACCAAACCAACCTTCGATCCAGTCCATCGGATATTTTGCGAGCCAGTAGACCGATTGAAAAAGCAGGAATAAAACGCCCAACAGGATGAAGTTTCCCCAACGGCGATGCAGGAAAAGTGAATCGAGCCGCTCCGTGACCATTTTCTTTTTCAGCGGATCGGGTTCGGAGACAGAGGTCTGCATGACTTCCCGAATGCGGGCATATCGAAGCAGAATTTCTTCGGCTTGAGTTTTAGTGGGATTGAATTGATGCGCAATCTCGATCGATTCAATATTTTTTTGATGGGGGATGGAAAGCGATTCGTGATTGATCAGGTAGTGGATCGCCTTATAATCGCCCGCTTCTGGAAACAGGGCCTGTGTTTCTCGGATGGCAGCCGGCGCCAGCGTTTCGGAGTCAATGAAGGAGCGGGAAACGGTTTTGATGGGTTGCTTGTGCCAGGACTGGATCATTTTTTTCAACTCAATGATCCCTTTGTTCTTGCGCGGGTTGACGGCCACGACAGGCACCCCCAATTCACGCTCCAGTGCCGGAATATCGATCTGTATCCCTTTTTTTCTGGCCAAATCCATCATGGTCAGCGCGATAACGACCGGAACACTCAGGTCAATCAATTGCGTAGCGAGCAATAGGTTTCGTTTCAGGTTGCTGGCGTCAACCACAGCCACCACCAGATTGGGCCGAAAACTCTCGTCATCTCCAATCACCACCCGGTAGCTCACCCACTCGTCCATCCGTTTTGGGTACAAAGAATAGGTCCCGGGTAGGTCAATCGCGTCGATGTTCAGCTCCCCCGCCTTAAAGCGGCCGATTGTTTTATCGACTGTAACCCCCGGAAAGTTGCCGACTTGTTGGTTCATGCCCGTCAGGCAATTAAACAGGGAGCTTTTTCCGCTATTGGGATTTCCGACCAGGGCAATATGAAGGGGACCGGCTTGCAAGTCTGCAAAAGTAGACCGGAATACCGAACCCGGTTTACGAAATCCGGTTTTTAGAACCCGAAGCCCGATAACTTTGTACTCTATTATGAATAAGAACATCTTTTCGAGTTCCCTCGTGTGGGTCTCCTTGCTCTTCGTTGCCTGTGTACCCGCTGCTCGTAAACTGAACCGCGCCGATCAGGCCTTTCAAAAAAGACTGCAATCGCATGTTGGCTTCTTGGCCTCCGATTCGTTGGAGGGTCGACGCACTGGAACCGCCGGGGAATTGCTCGCAAAGAATTACATCGCCGCCCAATTTCAACAGATCGGATTGCAACCCAAGGGCGGCAACGGATATGAACAACTCTTCGAGGTAAATGAAGGAAAAAAAGCAACAGCCGCTAGTTTCTTATCCATCAACAACGATACGCTTCGCGTTGAGCAGGATTATTTTTTCTTCCCTTGGAGCGCTGAAAAGCCGATCAAAGCAGAGCCTACGCTGGGTGTGCGCGAAATGGATATGCCCTGGGTGGTTGATCTGGCAGAAGGCATCAACGACAACGCACAAAATCCGCATTTCGACCTCAACACCTTCGTATACGAGCAGTCGAAGAAAGCAGCCGAAGCCGGCGCCGCCGCTTTATTATTATATAATACCAATCCCGCCGGCGATAAATTGACCTTCAACCCCAAGGACAAATCGGATGCAGTTAAAATTCCGGTGGCCTATGTACGTAGTGCATCGGCTAAAAAATATTTTACCAATCAAGAAGGGGCGATCCGCTTGCAAGCACAACTATCATTTACAGAAAACATCCGCCGCGGATATAATGTGTTGGGCTATATCGATAATAAATCGGATAAGACCATCATTCTCGGCGCGCATTTCGATCACCTCGGCTATGGAGAAGACAACAACTCCCGCCACACCGGGGCAGCGGCCATTCACAACGGTGCCGATGACAATGCGAGCGGAACATCGCTATTGATCGAATTGGCGCGATCACTCAAACAAAAAGAGGCTCAAAAAAACAACTATCTCTTCATTGCATTTTCCGGGGAGGAACTCGGGCTGTATGGATCTAAATATTTTACCGATCATGCGACCATTGATTTGAAGCAGGTGAATTACATGATCAACATGGACATGGTGGGCCGACTGCCCGATAGTTCAAAGACGATCACCCTGGGTGGATACGGTACTTCACCCGCTTGGTCGAGTGTAATCGATGTCAAGTCGACACAACCCCTCGGCATTCGGATTGATTCCAGCGGTACCGGTCCCAGCGACCACTCTTCGTTTTATCGGAAAGACATTCCGGTCTTGTTTTATTTCACCGGACTGCACACCGATTATCACAAACCATCGGATGATGCGGACAAGATCAATTATTCCGGCATGGTGACCATCCTTCGGCATATTGAAAAGACGATCGACGGACTCAACGATCAACCCAAACTCGCGTTTTTGAAAACCCGCGAAGCACAAACCACGACCACCGCGCGATTCAGCGTAACCATGGGCATCATGCCCGATTATACCTTTTCTGGTAAAGGCGTCCGGGCCGATGGCGTGGGCGAGGGTAAGCCGGCTCAGAAAGCGGGACTCAAAGCAGGCGACGTTGTTTTGCAGATCGGCGACTATACCATCTCCTCAATGGAGAGCTACATGCAGACGCTCGGAAAATTCAAGAAAGGAGAAACCGTGAAGGTGCTTTACCTGCGAGGGGACAAAACCCTGGAAGTGAACGTAACTTTCTAAAAACAAAGCGGCATGGCCGAACGCGGACAAAAACTGATACTCGATACTACGGCGCTCACCGATCAATTCTTTGAAGAGGCCTGTTTATTGGGGGTCATGGCTCCGATCCGCGATTATCAATTCGTGTGGCACCTCAATGCGCATCTCGGCATGGATTTTCGGATCAACGACCTCGAGATCAAACTAATTCGGAAAAAGCGGGAGTATTTTTTCAAGGTCTATGAATATCATCGTCCCGAATCCATGCTCGAACAATATTTATACGTGAATCAATTCGATGGGGAGTATTTGTTGCCCGAATTCAAGCACTTGGATTTTCTTTGGCTGATGAAGGGTGATGAGATCGATCCGAATTGGCTGAATGAAACCACGCAGGCCATTCGGGAAACCCCTTCCGTGCAATTGGTCGCCAATCTTTCCATTGAACAGATCAAGAATCGAGAGAACCTTTTATTTTAAACCAGTATGTGGACGAATACCGACAACCAGCTTTATAGAAAATTTCAATTCCAAAATTTTTCGGAAGCATTTGCCTTCATGACCCGTGTGGCGCTGTTGGCAGAGCAACACCACCACCACCCCCGGTGGAGCAATGTTTGGAATACCGTGGAAATTTGGTTGAGCACACACGATGCCGGTAATGTGGTCACCGAAAAGGATCACGCATTGGCGAAGGCCATCGATTCGCTATTGTAAGTGATCAGGCACCTGGATGAATCACGATCCGCTTCTCGCCCATTTCCGTCAACCGCCCGATGGGCAAAAGATGATCGCTCAATCCGAATGTTTTCAGTTTCTCTTCCAATTCCGATATAGATGACTCCGCGATGGCGATCAACAACCCGCCGTTGGTTTGCGGATCGGGAAGCAGTGTGAATGCTTCGGCTACCGGCACTCCCTTTTCAAATTTGATATCCGATTGATATCGACTCCAGTTTCGGGTGGTGGAATCGGGGAAGATCCGTTGTTGAATGTAGCCGGCAACACCGGGCAATTGAGGAATTCGATCGTAGTATAATTCAACACCACAACCACTTCCATTCGCCATCTCTGAAACGTGCCCCAACAATCCGAATCCGGTCACGTCGGTTAACGCATGTACACCCGTCATCGCTCCCAACTCCGCACCGATCTTATTCAAGGAACCCATGGTATTCAAGAGCGGTTCGTTGTGCTCGGGTTGCAGCAGTCCGCGTTTGCGTGCGGTGGAAAGAATGCCACTTCCGATGGGCTTGGTGAGAAATAGCCAATCACCGATCTGTCCACCACTGTTTTTTTTGATTCGATCGATCGGTACCCGACCATTGACGCTGAGTCCGAATATCGGATCGGTGGAATCGATGCTATGTCCACCGGCAAGCGGAATACCGGCTTCTTTACAAACGGCACGTGCTCCCTCAATCACTTGCGCTGCGAGTTCGGCTGGTAGCTTATCAATCGGCCAACCCAGGATAGCCAGCGCTAAAATAGGTTTCCCCCCCATCGCGTATACATCGCTGATGGCATTCGCGGCGGCGATCCGTCCGAATTCAAACGGCTCATCGACGATGGGCGTGAAAAAATCAGTGGTGGAGATCAGCGCAGTTCTATCGCCTAGGTCCATCACCGCGGCATCGTCGAGCGATTCATTTCCCACGAGTAATTGTGAAAATACTTCCGTTGCAGAACCGGGCTTGATGATCTGTTCCAATACCTGCGGCGCGATCTTGCAACTGCAACCGGTGTTGCGGGTAAACGACGTAAGCGGAGTTTCGGAAAGTTGACTCATGATGTTCTTGTATTCAATAATAAGGTGGCATTCTCTTCACCAACCTCAGCTGCCTCGATCAACCGGATCAGTTCATCGGCTTGCTCCCGGTTTTGCAACGATTTTTTATACAGCTTGTCGTAATATCGAAGCAATATGTCAAAGGCCTCGGTTATCTGTCCGTTCGCAATGAATTCGATCGCTTCGGTGGCATTTTTGTCACCCAGTTTTTTTCGAATGCGATCGGTGGCATCCGACAATCGTTGTGCATCCAGCGATCCATATCCTTCTACGATGTAGGACAATCTTTTTTCAAACGGGATGTCGAGAAAACGAACTACCGTGCGTCGCATCAATTGCCAGAAAGTACCAGGAATATTCACGCGACCGATCCGCTGCGATTCATCTTCCACCCAAATTCGATTCGGCCCCGCTTTTTGAATGTTTCGAAGCGCCAGCGCCAGCTTGTTTTCAAAATGTTCTTGAGTGGGTTGTTCGGGCTGACCAATATTACCAAACGCCGACCCTTTGTGATGCGCCAATCCCTCCAGATCCAACACCGCTTCTTCTTTTTTCACCAAGGCATTCAGCAGATCGGTTTTTCCTGATCCGGTATAGCCACCGATCAATTCCAGGGGATATTCTTTTTCAAATTGCTCGAGCGTCCAGCGACGAAAACTTTTGTATCCGCCGATCAGGGTGTGAACCTTGAATCCGTATAAGTCCAACAACCAGGCAATCGCCCCGCTGCGCATCCCACCGCGCCAACAATGAACCAATAAGGTGCGGGATCCGCTTTTTTCGGCGATGGCTTCCGCTTGTTCGACCAGCGGTCTCATTTTCGGACCGAAATAATCCAATCCGATCTTAATGGCTTTCTCTCGACTAATCTGTTTGTAAGCAGTGCCTACTTCTTTTCGTTCGGCATCGTCGAACAAGGGAAATGAATGTGCCCCGGGAATGTGTGCATGGTGGTATTCGCCCGGACTGCGTACATCCAAAACCGGATGTTGTTCCGATAGCCCGATAAATTTTTCAATATCGATCGGACGGACCGCCACCTTATCGATTCATAGAAGCGAGGAACTCATCGTTGCCTTTCGTCCCTTTCATTCGGTTTTGCAATTCGCGCATGGCCTCTTCGGTATTCATGTCGGTCAAGTATACGCGCAGCAGATTCATCCGTTGCAGTACATCCTTATCCAGCAGGAGGTCGTCGCGGCGGGTAGACGAAGAAGTGAGATCGATGGCCGGATACATCCGCTTATTGGCCAGCTTGCGATCCAGTTGCAATTCCATGTTACCGGTTCCTTTGAATTCTTCAAAGATCACCTCATCCATTTTACTACCGGTATCGACCAGCGCGGTGGCGATGATGGTGAGTGAACCTCCGTTCTCGATCTTACGGGCCGCGCCAAAGAATTGCTTGGGTTTTTGCATGGCGTTTGCCTCCACACCACCGGAGAGTACTTTTCCGGATGAGGGTGCCACGGTATTGTGTGCACGGGCCAGACGAGTGATGGAATCGAGTAAGATCACCACATCGTGCCCGCACTCGACCAAGCGCTTGGCTTTTTGCAAGGCCATGGTCGATACTTTCACGTGTTTTTCGGCGGGCTCGTCGAAGGTCGACGCGATTACTTCTGCGCGAACACTACGTTCCATATCGGTCACCTCTTCCGGACGCTCATCGACGAGTACCACCATCAGGTAACACTCAGGATGGTTGGCGGCAATCGCATTGGCGACCGCTTTCAACAACATCGTCTTACCCGTCTTGGGTTGGGCGACGATGAGTCCGCGTTGTCC
>DFST01000053.1:0-3212 GCA_002378975.1 Chitinophagaceae bacterium UBA3430 | reverse complement strand
GTGAACAGATTCAGTTTTTCGAAAGGAAAAAGCGGCGTTAGGTAATCGAAGGGAACGCGGTCGCGTACTTCTTCGGGTCTTTTTCCGTTGATACTCTCGGTTTTCACGAGGGCAAAATATTTTTCACCTTCCCGAGGTGGGCGTACATAGCCGACCAACGTGTCGCCGGTTTTGATGGCGAGTTGCTTGATCTGTTGTGGAGCTACGTAAACGTCATCGGGTGAGGAGAGATAGTTGTAGTCGGCAGAACGAAGAAATCCGTATCCGTCGGGCATCATCTCCAACACACCTTCTGCCTGGATGAGGCCATCAAACTCTACATTGAAATTCGGTGGCTCACGGCGTTGTTGATATTGGGGACGGTAATTGCTTTGTTGTTGGGGCGCTTGCTCCGGTTGCTGGGGCTGTTGCGCTTGTTGTTCGTCCGACTCTTGCAAAATGGCAGAGGCCAAACGCATTTGTGCTTCGGGCTCGATGGATGCAGGGGCCGGTGCTGGTTCGGAATCTTCTGCGGGAGCGGCTTCTGCTTTGCGGGGACGACCGCGCTTTACAGGGGCTTTTTCTTCTTTCTTGGCTGGCAATTTTTCTTTTTTGGACTCCATAGTGTTGATTTCTGCTACCGCTTACATGTGTCGGCGGGAATTTAAGTTTGTTGGAAGTAGTTGAGTCGGCTCCGGAACGAGCATGTCGTTTATCTGCAGGATGTCATAAAAAACAAAGGGAGGGGGTCAATACAGTTTCCGAAAACCCGACTTATGAATGAAAATGATTTGAATGCGGAGGAAAGCGGGATAAAAGGGGGGTTGCTTTCCAAAAGCAAATATAAGGGGGTTCCGGCAAGGGCAAAAAAAGTCCCGCCGAAGCGGGACTCAACCAAAACACGACTGATTGATTAACAGCCTATTATGAGAAATTTGCTGATTATTTGGTGCTGAAAATCTTGATCACTCCATCGTTTTCGCTGCTCACGACCAATAAGCTGCGGCCCAGGCTATTGTCTTTGGGTTTGATGAACAGCATGCCTTCGGGGGCATCGCCGCTGGCCAGGAGCTTGATGTAGCTGGGTTTGGTGGGGTCGGTTACATCGTAAACCGCGACAGCATCGGCCCTTTCCATACCCACAAAGAGGATCTTTTTATTTCCAACGGCACCCAAAACAACCCCTTCGGGTTCAGCGCCCTTGTCATCGCTTCGAGCATCGTCATAAGTGAACCAGAGGTTGCATTTTTTATCCAGCTCATTTTTGCTGTCGAAGATCTGATTGCCGGTTGTGCCGCTCCAAACACTGAAAGAACGAGAGTTGAAGGCATATAAAAAATCATAATCGCCATCAAAGTCTATATCTCCCAGCGTCGGCGTTACGTTGAGTCGACCCAATTGAGCGTCGGCTTTGAGTGCGGTTCCGTTGGGGAATGCAGTGGCATCCAGACGTAAATCTTTTACTCGCTTTGCCTCGTTGTAGGCGGTGTATTCACGCGCATCTCCTTCGTTTGCGGTAAACAAGTAGGTTTCACCTTCGAATTGCATGGATGCAATCGCATCAGGCAGGTATAATCCACGTACGGGCCAAGAGTTAAAAGCAATCTGATTATCGCGGTCGCTGAAGTCGGCTTCAAAGCCGGGCTTGCTATAATCCATGTAACCGAGAGGCAGGATCGACTGGATCGTCTTGGAGGCGATATCCATTTTGGCGATCGCGTTGTTCTCCTGTAGCGTGATGTAAGCTGTTTTTGAATCTTCCGATACCGTGATGTATTCGGGCTCGATGTCTTTTTCAAAACTTCCGTTGGGACCGAATGCCCGGAATCCCTTCGCCACCAGCGCATTTCGTTGAGTAGCGAATGATTTAAAACCCACCGTGGTTACCGAAAATCCGTTTCGAACGTCGATGATGGAAACCGTTCCTTCCGGATCGATTTGATAGTCGGCGGAGGGCTCTCCTTCGTTTGCTGTCAGGATCCAATTGCCGTCGGGCGAAAAGCTTACATGGTCGGGCAGCGCACCTACCAGAATGGATTTGATCTCAACCAATAACCGGGTATCGAAGATCACAACCTTGCCCGGATCTTGTTTCACAGCTGCTTCAATGGCTACAGCCAGTCGACCATTGGAAACGGCTACGCTGTTGGCAAAACCACCATAACCGGCAATACCGATCGAGTTGATCAAGGTGGGTTTGGTCGGATCACTCAGATCGATCACATCGATTTTGTTGACCGCTCCGTTGTTTACCGAAAATAGACGCTTTGAAATGGGATCATAAGCAGAAATTTCCGCTGCACCCACATCTCCAATGTCAATGCTTCCGATCTCCGTAAAGGATGAGGCTTGTTCGCTCAGTTCGGGCGACAGGTCCGTTTTTTTACAACCAGCCCAGATCAGCAAGAAAAGGGCGGCAGGGAGTAGAATTCGAGCTTTCATCCTTTGTATTTTTTTGCAACATTATTAACCTAGCCTTACGAAATTGTAAACCCTGGGTTACCAAAATGTTATGCTGCCAACCCGCCCACCTACGTAAAAGACGGGTCTTCAGTATCTTTACGCCCAATTATGTTTAACCAACGAATCAAAGTCCGCGACCTGCTGCTGCTCGACCCCCAGGGGCAGTCCGTCACCGTGATGGGCTGGGTACGCACCTTCCGAAACAACCAGTTCATTGCCTTGAATGACGGAAGTACCAATACCAATATTCAGGTGGTGGTCGAGCTCGGAAAATTCGACGAAGCCTTATTGAAGCGGATCACCACGTCGGCTTCCCTGAAAGTGACGGGCGTGATCGAGCCTTCGTTGGGCAAGGGACAAAAAATGGACCTCAAGGCAACCGCCATCGAGATCCTGGGCGACAGCGATGCCGAAAAATATCCGCTGCAACCCAAAAAACACAGCCTCGAATTTTTGCGCGAAAAAGCACACCTGCGTTTTCGTACCAATACATTCGGATCGGTTTTCCGAGTTCGTCATGCACTTGCTTTTGCCGTACATAAATTTTTCAATGAGAAGGGCTTCGTGTACATGCATACGCCGATCATCACGTCGAGTGATGCGGAAGGTGCCGGTGAGATGTTTCGGGTAACGACATTGCCGATGGATGGAACCGCGCCGAAGAATGAAGATGGATCCATCAACTACAAAGAAGATTTTTTCGGACGAACGACCAACCTGACCGTGAGCGGACAACTCGAAGGAGAATTAGGGGCCACCGCATTCGGAGA
>DFST01000063.1:6433-8024 GCA_002378975.1 Chitinophagaceae bacterium UBA3430 | reverse complement strand
GCAGGTCATAGCGTTGAATAAAGTTTCCGATTTCGGGGATGTATCCGATCAACTCGGTGTGGTGGCCGAGCAACAACAAGACAAAGGTGGAAGTGCCATAGAGAAAGACGGCCAGGGTCTTTCCGAAGGTGTGCAATTTGAATTCTTGCAGGTCGGTTTCTCCAAAGTGAAGGGCCGAGAAGACCAAGAATAAGGTAAGGGCGATGGGTGGCCAGATCCAAAGCAATAAAAAGAGAATGGATTGACCTACGTAAAAAAACAAGAAACGGTTCAGCGAAAAGCGAACATGTTGGTTGTTCCGTGCATTGTGTTGAGCTACGATAAAGTCCAAGGCGCCATGAGGAATACCCAGTCCAACGATGGTTAAAATGAAAAATCCCCATTGCCAGGGCTGGGGGAGCGAGGTTTGTCCGCACAACAAGGCCAAAGCCCATCCAAAGGCCAGAAGGTAGAGTTGCGAGCGGAAAGGGAGACTCATAGAAATAGAAAAACCGGGGTACTGAAGTTCCCCCGGTTTTTTCTTGAACTAGATTAGGAGTTCGAGCGACTCAGACTATAGATCACCAAACCGAAGCCAATCTTGTTGATGGCGTCAGCGATGTTGTAGTACAGGTCGATGTTGCCCAACGCAGAGAAGGACTCATACCACTGGCCTGCACCGGTTCCGGCGAGGTAACCCAGCGGATAGATCGCCCAACCTACCAATACGAACCATCCGAGTACGGAGTTCGCTTTGGCAACAGCAGGTCCAGCAGCCGCAGCCAATTTCTTGACATCGCCCGCCCAGATCAGGTACACGATGTAGAAATAAGCAATGGCAGATACGGTACCCCACAGTGTAGCGTTGGTGTTATCGGCAGCGCCGCCAACTTCTCCGAGGTAACCAGTAACCAGCATCACGACAGCCGCGAAGATTAATTTCCAGAGCAGATCGATCTTCGCACCAGCCTTTTTAGTGATGAGGTAAAACTCCACGCACATCAGAGGAACGGTTAACAACCAATCCACATAACGGAAGAACGTGGGTGATTCGTGATTCGCCATGTAATAGTCGCGCATGTAGTAGTAATGCACGGCGGCGATGAAGGTGATCAATCCTGAAACCAGGAGCGATGTTTTCCAAGCTTTGTCGGTGTTGCTGATCTCAAAGAAGAAGAACACTGACGCAGCCATCATGGCCATACAGCCGATGAAGAAGGTGAAAGAAACGTAGTCGGTTGGGTCGATCTTCGACACATCCGCTAACAGTGTGATGTCCAATAAAGCTGACATACGAGTTGGGTTTGGTTAAGAAAAATGTTTGACAAGCTGTTACAAGTTAACTTAAACAAGACCTGTTAAGAAAAGTTCATTTTTTCTGATATCTACGTGATTACACCGATAAAAAATAGTCAAGTTATTGATGATCAAACGGTTAATTATTATTTTGTTTAAGATTGGCTGCCCGCTATTTAATCAGTTTATGGGCTTTGCATTCGTTCGTATAGCATTGATAATCCATGTGTTAAAAAACGCTGCATTCTTTTTTAAGTAGACCGTGCGTTGTGGATAAGTCCTACATTAATGTTTATAAACTGATTTAGTTGGAAAA
>DFST01000063.1:0-6109 GCA_002378975.1 Chitinophagaceae bacterium UBA3430 | reverse complement strand
AGAAACAGAAACAGAAACAGAAAAACTTGTTTATGCCGCCCATTTTTCTTTTTCCTGGTAGGCCATCAGCACCAACATCGCACCCAGTAAAAGGGCGGTCACGTGTATCAAATACAGTTCCCGGCTGAGCATCAACTCCCCCAAGACCCATCCAATCAGGCAGTAGCCCCCGAGTATCACACGATCGTATTGGCGAGGTTTGTCATTCAGCAAATTCAAGAACCCCCAGAAGTTGGTACTGCCAACCAATATCATGAAGAGTAGTCCGGGGACTCGAAAATCCCGAAAAGGAGTTCCAGCCAACCATTGATGGGGCCAGAGTAGGGCATCCTGGTTGGGCATTAAGATGAGGAGTAGGCCGGTAAATGAGGCCAACAGACTAACCACCAAACTCAGCAATAATAAAAGCGTATGTAACATTATGATCCTTTTCTTTTATAGGTGCCGATCAATTCACCATAGGCTAGAATATGTCCAGCCATGGCTTTTTCTAAATCTCTTTGACGCGTCCTGCCCGGTAATATCATCTGGGCATCAAGCGCATATACTTTAAAGTGATAATGGTGTAAACCCGCATGTGGGCAAGGGCCATCGTATCGATTTTCCAGAAAATCATTCAATCCCTCTTCGCCATGCTGGTGATTTTCTCGAACAGTATGGGTGATTGGAATATTCCAAGTCAACCAATGCGACCAAGTGCCAATGGGGGCATCTGGATCGTCGACAATAATGGCCAAGCTTGTTGCTTCGGTGGGTATGTCTTGGATGTGCAGGGGAGGGTTAATGTTCTCCCCATCACAGGTGTATTTATTTGGAATGCGGGATCCATCGGAGAAAGCCGGACTGGAAATCGTTAGCAGCCGGTAATCAATGGCTCGGGTCAGCGCGGTTGATCTGGTAAGGGTTGTGCTCATGGTCAATGTTTTATAGTGAACGGGGCGCATCCGGATCATCCGATTCATCCCGTAGCGTTCGCTCGTCTTCCGATTCCCAAGGCAATTCATCCGGATCGATTGACTCATTCAGCGGCTCTTCCGGATCCGTCTTTTCTATGTCCGAGCCATGTGGAACAGGTCGATTGAATTCGGGCGACACATGTACACCATGCTTGGGAGGGGGTACTATGTTTGAGGAATTGATTTTATTTCTCTTGGTCATTTTCTATCTGATTTCGTTCAGGCTGTAAAGCAAAACAAGTAATTATTCAAGCCATTATTTCGACATATAGGTCAACTCAATTCCTGACGCTCATCAGCTTGACTACAGTTCTTCGGGATTAGGTTTGAATGAACTATGAATGGTTCCCTTACACAACTGGAAATGGACAATTTGCTGCATAGTCAACTGATTGGGCGGTTGGCTTGCCTGCAAGGGGATGAGCCCTACATTGTACCTATGGCTTATGCCTATGAAGGCAATCAGATCCTGGGGCAGACGAGCCCGGGGCTTAAACTCAACATACTTCGTCAGCATCCGAAGGTTTGCTTCGAAGTAGATCAAATGATTGATTTGCGCAATTGGAAGAGTGTAGTACTATTCGGGACCTTTCGGGAGATCCAAGAGACCCAAATCAATCCATCCCGTCAGTGGTTGTTCGATCGGATTTTTCCTTTGAGTACGCCGGCGGAAATGCATGGATATGGGCATCCGGTCGACTCTGCCATGACAGACGAGAATCGGGTAAAGCCCATACTATTTGCAATTGACATCCACCGGATGACTGGCAGGTATGAGAAACAATGACCATAGATCAGTATTTCAACTGATTTTCCTCCTTGATTTACAAAAGTAGTTCGCCTTCATTTGTATTGTAGAATTCATTATTAATAAAAAAAACACTCCAAATGAAAACCGATGGACAACTTCAAAAAGATGTTATGGATGAATTGAAATGGGAGCCGTTGCTTTCGGCTTCCGAAATCGGAGTTTCCGTAAAGAACGGAATCGTAAACCTTTCCGGGTTGGTCGACACCTATTCAAAAAAGTTAGCAGCTGAGAAGGCAGCCAAGCGTGTACAGGGTGTGAAAGCCGTAGCTGAAGACATCCAGGTTGGGGTTTCAACCGGTTTCCGTAAAACAGATTCCGAAATCGCTGAAGCTTGCCTGAGTGCGCTCAAATGGCACACGGCTGTGCAGGAAGAGAAGATCAAGCTGAAAGTTGAGGATGGTAACGTAAAATTAGAAGGTGAGGTCGATTGGGATTATCAACGCATCAATGCCCGAAAAGCGGTCGAAAATCTGACCGGTGTTCGATCTGTTATTAATCTGATCTCTTTAAAACCGAAAGTGACACCTTTTGATGTTCAGCAAAAGATCAGTTCTGCCTTTCACCGCAGTGCTACGGTAGATTCTGAAAATATTAAAGTGGAAGTAAACGGCCATCAGGTGATTTTGCGCGGGAAGGTTCGCTCCATTGCGGAGAAAGAAGATGCTGAAAATGCAGCTTGGAATGCGCCCGGGGTCAATCTGGTCGACAGTAAGATCGAGATTGAAGAGCCTTCCTATGCATTTGAAGATTGATGACCGTACCACACTTTCATACATAAAAACGTCTTCCTTTGGAACAACACCACTTATTGGGAGAAGAATTGGCGGACTTGATGCAGCACTCGGGGCAAAAGGGTTTGACCCTGCTTTGCCCCCTGCATCCCGCTAACCCCGACCGGTCAACCGATCGTCTAACACTAAAGCATCTGGCTCAAGAAGCTGCTGTACTTATTAAACAGCATTGGCCTGACAAGGAAGCTAAATCAATGAATCAACAGCTGGAGCGGATGCTGGATCAACTTGATTTGGTGCATACCGAGCAAGCCCTCGCGATTTACCTCAATCCAACCTATCACCGCATTGAGAAGTTTCATTTTGCCGTTCCCCCGGTGGTACAGGTGGATGCGCGATTTCCCATCCGAGAATTGCTCTGGCGTGTTCAGTTATCGAGTGTATGTTATGTACTTTCCCTGTCCGAGCATTCATTAGAGCTTTTTGAGGTGCGTGAGGGCGAATGGAGGGAAGTTCGAGATCATTTCTTTCCCCATCGAGTCCGGGATGACTTTGAGTACGCAAGACCCGTTCGATCGAGTTCCTATGCCGGCCATGCGCACGTCAAAATGTTTGAACGTGACAAACTGGAAATGCAACATCTGCGTTTGCAGGAAGCATACAACCAGGCGGACGATCCATTGACGCCCTACCTGTTGAATAATGTGCCGTTGATCATTGCTGGGGCCGATCGCGACTTGGCAATATTTCGTCAATCTAGCCGGCATGCAGATCAGGTGATTGGACAGGTAAGTGGGAATTATCAGGTTGGACATCGCGAGTTGTTCCAGGATAAAGTGAATCACTTAATTCATGATCATGCCCGTGAAGCCATGGAGAATGCCGTTTCTGATTTTCTTGAAAAATGGGGTACAGGCATGGCCAAATGCGGCTTAGCCGATTGTTGGAATGCCGTGGAGGCGGGACAAGGGCTTGTCTTGCTGGTAGAGCGTGGATATCGTGCACCGATGTATCGGTCCGCCCAGGGTCAGTTTTCGACCACGGATGAGTCAAATGGATCGATTTATATGCCTGATGCCCTGGATGAATTGATGGAGCGAACCCTCCGAAAAGGGGGGAAGGTACTCTTGGTCGATAATAATCTGTTGGCTACTGCTCAGCGGGTTGCTCTGGTTTTACGATATCCAACAAAACTACCTGTATGAAAAATAATACGGTCTATCCCGGTTCATTTCAGCCCCCATCACAAATCCGAAATCACAGGTTGCGTAATAATTTGAAGTCCGAGGCCTTTCCACCCTGGGAGATTGACCGACTTCGGGGCATGTTACTGGTTCGTTGTTGGTTGCCGGGGGTTCGACGTGAGGAGATCGATCTCACCATAAGCAAGCGGCGTGTTTACATCAGCGTCTTGTCCACCTTGCCTGACAACAACCCCCATTCATATTTACCCATCCGATATGTTCATCAGTTTCCGTTGCCGGAGGATGCCGATCCGATGTTGGTTGCTGCGGAATATCACCGGGGTATGTTGTGTTTGCGGATTCCCCTGGCCGCAAAAGTTGAACAATCTGATCCTATGGATCTGCACGTCATTGTCTACTGAACGGTTATCACGCCATCGTATGATAAGCTTGATGTCTAATGCTGATTCGAGTCTTTGGGTTTAAGATGGCTCGATTCATATTTTTAATTTATAAAAAAACAAACACTATGAGTACAAAATCACTGATGCGTATGCCCACATTGATGAATGATTTTTTCCGCCCTTGGAATGAGTGGTTCGATGATGGACTAACACGGACACTGCGGGTGCCTGCAGTAAATATTTGTGAAGAGGATGCCGCCTACAAATTGTCTTTTGCTGTTCCGGGGATGAAAAAAAGTGATTTCGAAATCGATGTGGATGGCAATCAGTTGACCATTAGTTGCAGTAAAGAGGAAAAAGGAGCCGAAAAAGATACTCGTTACACAAGGAAAGAGTATTCCTACGAGGCCTTTGAAAGAAGTTTTACAATGCCAGATGAGATCAATCGGGACCGAATTGATGCATCGTACGAAGATGGTGTTTTGATGGTTACGTTGCCAAAGAAAGAGGAAGCGCGGCGCCAACAAGTTGCCAAGCACATTGCCGTAAAGTAATATGTGAAAAACCCAAGCATACCCGGCCCATGGGCCGGGTATTTTTCATAAACTCCCTTTTTTATGCGTCCCATTTTAATTCTCCTATTCCTTTTCTTATTCTCCTCTTGTGAAACGTTGGAGATCACCAATTCTTGGCGGATCAGCCCGTTGCCTGGCGTTGGTATGAAACGAATCTTGGTGATGGGATTTACACGAGAAGCAGATAGAACGGTTATTGTTGAAATGGAGCGCCACTTTCAGGAAGATCTACGTGCACGTGGGTACGAAGCCGTCTCAGCGCAGCAGGAGTATGGTCCCAAGGCATTTGATGAACTGACTGAATCGGAGGCGCTAAATCGATTTCAACGCTCTGGGTTTGATGCTGTCCTCACCATCGTTCTGTTGGATAAAGAAAAAGAGCGTCATTATGTGCCTGGCCAGGTGTTGTATACGCCCTATGGGTATTACTACGGCCGATTTTGGGGCTATCGCTCTGTCATGTTTCAACGAATCTATGAACCCGGTTATTACGTAACGGATACCCGATGTTTTTGGGAAAGCAATTTGTATTCACTTCAAACGAGCGACCGTGTTCAGGCCCTGTTGTTCTCGGCACAGTCGAGGAGCTTTGAGCCAGATAATGCCTCCTCATTCGGACATCAATATGCCAAGTCCATCATTGAACGTATGGTAAAGCAAGGCGTATTAAATACGGGTAGTTCGCCCGTTCATTAATGAATAGGAATCAATCGAGCTGGATCGCATCAATTATACATGCGTTCTAGTTTGGCGGAGTTTAGGATGTAAATTCGCCCGTCCTTGATTTCGATTAATTTCTCATGTTTAAAATCGCTGAGTGTACGGATCAGCGACTCGGTTGCAGTTCCAGATATGGAGGCCAAACTTTCCCGACTGATATCGATGCTGAATGGTTGATCGTTGGCGTCTTTGTATTTGGCTTGTAGGGCCAACAATGCATCCGCTACCTTACGCCGCAATGAATTGTAGGCCATATTCAACAATCGTTCTTCATGTCGCGTAATGTCGCTGGCCAGCAATTGCACAAAGCGCTTCAAGGCTTGCGGATAATTATTGATCAGTTCCATGAAATCTTCACGCGGAATTACGGCCAATTCGGTATCCTCCATGGCTTCTGCATTTCGTTTATAAACAGCATTTTCCAAAATGGCAACCAAGCCCAAGAAATCACCTGGTTTGTATAATTCGGTCACCAGTTCCTTGCCATTGTCATTTGACTTATAAGCTTTCACCTTTCCCCTGATCACGTAATAAAGCCGGTTCGGATGATTTCCTTCTGAGTAGATCAGTTGTTTTTTCTTATATCGATTTATTACCCGGCCTTCCGTGAGTGCATGGAAGAGGGCAGTTTCACTGATCGATTCGCCATTGTGATGTCCGTTGTGGTTGTCCAATTGCTTTACCAATTCGCTGCGCATGTATTCTATTTTCTTGATTCGGGTTTCGAC
>DFST01000134.1 GCA_002378975.1 Chitinophagaceae bacterium UBA3430 | reverse complement strand
GTTTCACCGTTGTCGAAGCTCACTTTCATGCGGTACTGAAGCATGCCTTCAGCATAGGGCTTATATTGATAAGCGCGGGCTTCGTTGGGAGAACTGGCCACGGGGGCGAACGTTCTTCCATCCACAGACACTTCCAAGATTTGTTCAGTCACTGCTTCATCGGCATCGATGAACCAACTCAATTGGTGACGGTCTCCACTGATCTGTCCTTTCAATACCAGTTGACGCAACGGCAGTACACTTCCGGTAGAGTAACGACCGCTCAAGGAATAAGAGCCCAGGCTTGCATAGTCAGGAGCATATTCGTTTCCTTTTCCTTCGACTTGCATGTACCAGTTGCCGCTGCTGAGGGTGGTGTCGATTACGGAGCTCAACAACGTACCGGGGTTAAAGGTTCTGACCAGTACTTTTTGGCTGTTGTATAAGGCTATTTGCAAGTCAACATCAGATCCATTATTTCCGGTCCCTACATTGTAAGGGATGGCATCCAGCTGGAATCGAGCATTTACAGGCATGCTGAATTTAACTAGATCTACGTCGGTAGTAGTTTCCACCACACCGTTCACCACAAATTGATTATTGGTGAATGCGATGTTACCCGCTTGATTAATGCTGTTGGTGTAGTCATCTGTTCTGAAGGTGAAACCGTTGTTGGTAGTAATCACCGTCAGGTCATTTTGAATGCTGCTGCATCCATAAGGATTGGCTCCATTGTGCCAGAGAGTCATATTCTTGTAATATCCCACGCCCATGATCGGAGCCCACGCGATCTCGCCGGTGCCCAGTCCACCGTTGTAATCGGAAGTTTTCACACAATTGCCATCGTAAGCAGATTGGTGATAGAGTCCGAGTGTGTGTCCGGCTTCGTGCGCAGCAGCTTCGGCGACATATTTTTCGTTGTAATTCAATAACGCAGAGAATACAAAACAAGGCGTATCGTCTCCCCAGGTGTAGGAACCCACAAAGGCTACTCCACCGGCATTGCCATACCAGCTGGATGTGGTCGTTAAGATCACACGCATCCGTTTGTTGATCGGTGCAGCCAGAAACTTAGTCGAGTCGGTCGTGATGTTGACGTTGAACGGGCGATAGTCTTCAGATACCCGGTTGAAAATGGACGTGATCTTGGTGTTGTCCATTCCAGAGGGGGCACAGAAGATGGGGCCATTGTAGTTCCAGCCGGTACCATTGACGGTGTGGCCATCAAAGTCGAGAAAAATGACAGCACTTGCAGCCGGGTAGCTGTTCAGGGCAGGCACTTGAGCTTGCACTTTCAAGCCTACCAGCAGCACCAGCAAGGGGAAGAATGTCTTTTTCATGATTGGTTTTTTCAGGATGATGATGAAAGAGTAGGAGGGTACGGATGAAAAACGGGTAGGGCAGGATTAAAAACGGGCTATGGATAGCTTTCGTAGGGGTTATTCGTTAACGAGGTCATAGAAGTTCTTTTTAACCAGGGCCCAGGTTCCATTTTCCTGTTCCAGCTGGTAGAGATCGCCATGTCGGATGCTGACGATCCGTCCGGTGAACTTGGTCGTTCCATCGGGCATGTTCACTTTGCTAAGTGTGAGGCGCGCTCCTTCGAAATCACTGCAGCGGATCACGACGCTCTGGATGATGTTATTGTATTTGGAAACGGCACTGATTACCTCTCCGGCAATTTCCGTGGCCTGGTCGGCGGCTACTGGAATTTGAGCCGTCTGTCCGTTCGGTGTGCCGATCAGTTCTTGCAGTTTGGCGGCAGACATTTCAATGCGCGCTGGCAAGAGGTTGAACAAGCGAGGCTTGTTGTAATTCGGTTCGTTGAGGGGAATGTTTCCGTCCTGCGCATTCAGGTTGAATGTAGTGGCCAGGAACAAGAGGCCGAGGACGAGGATCTGATTGTTTTTCATAATTAACTTTTTTAGTTAATAGATATTGGATGGATGGTTGCAGTGCGTTTCCTTACTGCATTGGTTCTTCTTTCAAGGACAAGTCAAAGATGGCCTGGTGTAAGACACAATGCCAAAGAATAAAAACAGAAAATGCCCTCGGCGAGGGCATTTTCATGATTCAGGTTCGTAGATTTTCGATTAGCAATCGGAGAGTTCCGTGCTAATACTGGTTTGTCCTAAGCATTACCAGCGTACAGGCCTGTAGGGTTTGGATACCCGCGGCTTGAGCCAATTGTTCCAATTCGTCATTCTCGGCGCCCGGGTTGAATATGATGCGCTTAGGATGCGCAGATAGTAGATGTGTATAATATGCGCGTTGCCGTTCGGCTCCCAAATAGAGCGTAATCGTATCGATCGGATCAGCAGGAAGTGCCTCCCACTGGGTATGTATCATTACTCCATCGATCATGCCAGTTCTTCCCCCCAACGCATAAACGGCATACCCCATTTGCTTTAATAAGGATACAGCCAGATAGCTATACCGATCTGCCTGGGGGGAGGCGCCCAGTACCAATGTTATGCCTTCTCGCAAATTCACAGACGCAAGGTAGCGCGCAATCGATTAATTTAGGTGTATGGCTCAATACCTTCTTTCCCTGTTCATGTTGCTGATGTCGTTCGGCAGCACGGCTCAACATGCTTCCTTCCGATTCGCGTTCGTTACCGACACCCACATCGGATCGCCCAACGGATCTCCAGAGGAAGATCTGCGACGTACTGTGCGAGACATCAATCAACAAACCGACCTGGCCTTTGTGCTCGTCACCGGCGATATTACCGAAATGGGTACCGACGCCGAGATTCGATTGGCCAAGTCTATTTTAGATAGCTTGGACATTCCCTGGTATCCCATTCCCGGAAATCACGATACCGGATGGAGTGAATCCGGCGGACAATCTTTCATACGACTGTTTGGCAGCGATAAATTCCATTTCGTATATCAAGGCGTGCATTTTATTGGATGTGCCTCCGGCCCCTATGTTCGGATGAGCGATGGGCACATACCCCGGGATGCCATCAATTGGCTAGACAAAGAATTGAGTTCCATTGCCACCAACGAACCCATCTTCTTTGTCAACCATTACCCAATCGACAGCAGTTTGGATAATTGGTATGAGGCGACCGATCGGTTGCGTGCTCGAAATACGTTGGTGGCCATTTGCGGACATGGTCATGCGAACAAACGCTTCGATTTTGAAGGCATTCCCGGTGTGATGGGAAGATCCAACTTACGCGCCAAAGCACCCGGTGGCGGATACAACTGGGTGGAGGTGCGAAGCGACAGTTTATTCTTCTCCGAACGCAAACCCCTGGAGCAAACAACCCGCCTTTGGGCTTCCGTTAAAACCGGTGTGCAAAAAAGCAACGGGTCCTATCCACGCCCTGATTTTTCCATCAACCGACGATTCAACGAGGTACAAACCGAGTGGACCGTACAATCGAGCGCCAATATCTTGGCCTCGCCCACATTGGCCGATAAGCTGGTCGTGGTGGGAAATCACATCGGAGAACTAAATGCCTATCAGGCCAATTCCGGCAAATGGAAATGGACCTATCGTACGTCGGGAGCCATCTATTCGACCGCGGCCATAGCACAAGATCGAGTGGTGATCGGTTCCGCCGACGGCGGCATTCATGGTGTGGATCTGAAAACTGGGAAAGGCATTTGGAAAATTCAAACGCCTGCATCCGTGCTGGGCTCCGCCTTGATCCAGGAGGATACTGTTTTTATCGGAGGCAGCGCCGGAGACATCTATGCCCTGCGTCTATCGGATGGAAGTCGTATCTGGACTTATAGCGGACTCGAAGGGCCGGTCGTCAGTACGCCAGTTATTGCTCAAGGAAAATTGATTCTGGGTGCTTGGGACCGTCATCTATACGCGATCGATACCCGAACAGGCGTGCTTCGTTGGAAATGGAACAACGGTTCATCGGTCAGAAACTTTTCGCCGGCGTCTTGTACACCGGCCATTCGAGACAGCCTAGTTTTCATCGTGGCACCCGATCGGTTTGTATCAGCGATCCATCTGACGAATGGGAATACGATTTGGCGTACCAAAGAAGGCGGTTTGCGTGAATCCATCGGGATTTCAGCCGACGGACAATGGCTCTATGGAAAAAGCATGCAGGATACGTTGGTTGCGTTTCCAACATCCGCCGAGCTTCCAAAGGCAAGTTGGAAAATGCCTGTAGGATATGGCTATGATCATGTTCCCTCCATGCTGATCGAAGAAGAGGGCACCTTGTTTTTTGGAACACGCAATGGCGTCGTCTATGCGGTCGATCCGCAATCGCAACGAACCATTTGGGCGCACAAAGTAGATAACGCCATGGTTAATACGATACGCGTGATAAACCGAAGGGAAATGCTCGTCTCAACCATGGATGGTCGATTGGTGAAACTAAGTTATCGAGGTGCTTTCTGATCTAGACAAACATCTGGATCGGATTCTCCAGATATTTCTTAACCGATTGAAGGAAGGCAGCTCCGGAAGCCCCATCCACACTGCGGTGATCGCAGCTGAGGGTCACTTTCATGACGTTGGAAACCCCGAATCCTTGTCCCTGACGAACCACCACTTCTTTGATTCGACCTACGGCCAGGATGCAGCTGTCGGGCGGATTGATGATGGCGGTGAAATCTTCAATATCCATCATGCCCAAGTTGGAGATGGTAAATGTATTGCCGGTGAATTCGTTGGGTTGTAATTTTTTGCTCTTGGCTTTACCGGCGAGTTCTTTGGTTTCTGCAGCGATTTGCGGAAGCGTCTTTTGATCGGCGAAGCGGATCACTGGGACGATCAGTCCGTCTTCAATGGCAACAGCTACCCCCACGTGTACGTGGCTGTATCGGCGGATCTTATCGCCCATCCAGGATGCATTGATGGCCGGGTGCTGACGAAGGGCTAAGGAAACGGCTTTCACCACCATATCGTTGAAGCTCACTTTCACCGGACTCACCTCATTGAGCTGCGTGCGGGCCGACATGGCATTGTCCATGGTGATCTCCATCGTGAGATAGAAATGCGGCGCGCTGAACATGCTCTCGCCCAAACGTTTCGCAATCACGTTGCGCATCTGCGAGTTCGGTATGTCGGTATGTCCTTCGGTGAAATTGCCCACGAATGGAGCAGGTGCAGCCGACGTGCCGGGCTTGTAATTATCGATATCGGCCTTCACAATGCGACCTCCATCTCCACTGCCTTGCAAGCTTCGCAGATCAACGCCCTTCTCTTGTGCAATCTTCTTCGCTAAAGGCGATGCTTTGACGCGACCATCTGCGGTAGTAGCACTTGCCGTGCTTACCGGAGTAGCTACCGGTGCGCCAGCAACAGTTGCAGTAGGTGCTGGAGCCGGTGTTGGGGTGGTTGTAGCAGCTGCCGGAGAAGCTGGAGCGGGACCGGATTTAGCGGCATCCACCAAACTAGCTACATCTACTTTGCCCGGTTCGCCAATGATGCAAAGCAGCGCATTTACGGCGATCTTTTCACCGGCTTGTGCGCCGATGTGCAATAAGGTACCCGTCTTGTAGCTCTCCAATTCCATCGTGGCCTTATCGGTCTCGATCTCTGCTAAAATTTCTCCTTTGCGAACAGGGTCGCCCACTTTTTTATGCCAGGAAGCGATCACACCGGCTTCCATGGTATCACTCAGTCGGGGCATCAATACGACTTCTTCCACTTTGGAA
>DFST01000136.1 GCA_002378975.1 Chitinophagaceae bacterium UBA3430 | reverse complement strand
ATTTTATAAGCATGCTCACCGAAAACTTGGGTGATGGCCTTTACTTCGGCGCCATCACCGATAGGCGTAGAGGTCCCATGGGTGTTGATGTAATCGATATCCTCGGGCTTCATACCTGCATCATCCAGCGCAGCGAACATCACGTTCTTGGCACCCAATCCATCCGGATGCGGAGCAGTAATATGATACGCATCGGCAGTAGCACCAGCACCGGCGATCTCGCAATAAATTTTCGCGCCACGGGCCAAGGCACTATCCAGTGTTTCGAGTACCAAACATCCGGCCGCTTCTCCCATCACAAATCCATCGCGGTCTTTATCGTAAGGGCGACTGGCCGATTGCGGATCGTCGTTGCGTTCGCTCATGGCCTTCATCGCATTAAATCCACCTACACCGGCTTCACTGATCACCGATTCCGCACCACCGGTAAGAATGATGTCGGCCTTTCCGAGACGAATCAGGTTGAAGGCATCCATGATGGCGTTGGTACTGCTCGCGCAGGCACTGACCACGGCATAGTTCGGTCCGCGCAGGTTGTGACGCATGGAGATCTGTCCGGCAGCGATATCCAAGATCATCTTCGGAATGAAGAACGGATTGAAACGGGGCGTGCCGTCTCCCTTGGCAAATTCGGTGACCTCGTGTTGGAAGGTAATGAGTCCGCCAATGCCACTGGCGAATACCACACCAACGCGATCGGGATTGATGTTCTCTTTGTTGAGTCCGGCATCGAGCATGGCTTGGTCGCTGACAACGAGGGCCAATTGCGTGAAGCGATCGAGTTTGCGGGCTTCTTTTTTATCGAGGAATTGAGTGGGCTCAAAATTCTTGATCTCGCAGGCAAAGCGCGTGCGAAACTTCGTGGCATCAAACTGGGTGATGGGTGCTGCACCGGATACACCGTTCAGCAGCGCATTCCAATACTCATTGAGGTTATTGCCGATGGGAGTCAGGGCGCCGATACCGGTCACCACTACGCGTTTCAATTCCATGGGTGAAAATTAGTCAGAAGATTTGGATTCAATGAAAACCGCCTTCTCAAGCCGGAATTCCGATCAAGAAGGCGGTTATGCATGTATTAGTCGTTTCGTCGATTTTCGGCTGACGACTCGGAGTCAACTTATTTGGCGTGTTCTTCCAAATAGGAAACGGCTTGACCAACAGTGGTGATGGTTTCCGCCTGCTCATCGGGGATGGAGATGTTGAACTCTTTCTCAAACTCCATGATGAGTTCCACGGTGTCCAGCGAATCCGCGCCCAGGTCATTGGTGAAGGAGGCCTCGTTGGTTACCTCGGCTTCATCCACACCCAGTTTGTCCACGATGATCTTTTTGACTCGAGATGCGATGTCTGACATGTGATAAGGTTTTGTTTATTGGGTGCAAAAATATAGTTTTTGGACAAATTCCCCTCTTTGGAACCCTTTTTTCCTATCCTATTTAAATCATTGATAATGAATGATAAACATTATTCAATGGTCGACGAAAATTATTGAACGATGGTTCGTGTCCGCGGAAAATCGTATATTCAAAATCCATCTTTTTTACATGGCCCTGAAAATCGTCGATCACGGAAGTCCGGAATACCAGAAGATGGTCCGCCTGCGGGAGGACGTTCTCCGTCGCCCCCTGGGATTGACCCTGGAAGAGGACGAGTTGGATACCGAGCGACCGCACGTCCACATTGGCGCCTTTGAGGAGGACATTCTACTGGGTTGTTGCATGCTGGTACGGGAAAACGACGAAACGGTCCGTTTACGCCAGATGTCGGTGATGGACAATATCCAAGGCAAAGGCGTAGGCCGAGCCCTAATGAACTTCGCCGAGAACATCGCCCGGGACCAGGGATATAAGCAACTGATCATGCATGCCCGCAAGCATGCCATTGGTTTCTATGAAAAAATGGGCTACCAGGTAACCAGCACGGAATTCACCGAAGTTTCTATCCCCCACGTGGTGATGGAAAAACCCTTGAACTAAGATTTTACGCCTGAGCGCAACCAGCCTCGCAACTGCAATCGGACTTCATCCGACAGGTCTTCCTTGGGCACCAGCCAAAAGGAACGCGGATCGAAATAAAGATGAAAGAAATGTGGTGTCTCCGTCCACCGGTGCAATTGTTCCCAGTTCCAAGTTTTCCCCCTCCCCTCGTGCTCCAATTCAAATCCGGCTTCATGGAACTGCATGGTGAACGCATGCTGAAAGGCCCGAGTTTGTCGATATACCAGCCAGGGCATCCCCCACCAGATCACAATCATTAGCAACAACCACAAGCAAGAGCTTAGTAAAAAAGCAAAGGGACTGATCTTAACCCATACATAGGCCAGCAAGGAACCCAGCGCAAAGACGTTGACAGCTATGATCAAAAGGCGAATCTCCAATCGGCTCACGAAATGATAGCGCAACGCCTGGATCACCTGTTTTTTATCGTAGGCGAACGAACAGCGCATGGCTTAGCGGGGTGTCTTGAGGTCGGCTTCTCCGATTTGCCAGCTACCCAGCGATTCTCCTTGGGTACCGAGGAAATCGACCTTGAGTGTTCGAGTACCCCGGGCACCGGAGATGGTGAACCGACCATAATTGTTTTTCTGATCGAGTCCGAATACCCGAAGGGGATTGTTGGCTTCCGGTCCATCGAACTTATGCGTACCGGAAGTCAGCGGACTCACCGTGATGTCATATAGCGGGTAGGTGCCGGGACGGACCATTTTAATGACTTCGCTGTGGTGACGATCGCCACTGATGAATACCACCCCGTTGATCTTGTAGAATCGAATGAAATCGAGCAGTTCTTGACGCTCGATCGGGAAGTCGGTCCATTTGTCGTATGGCGAAACATCGTTCAGTGCCTGGCTGCCCATCACAATGAATTTGAATACGGCATTGCTCGCCAGCAAGGCATCTTTCAGCCAATCCATTTGCTGTTTACCGAGCATGCGTTTATCGGGATTGGGGGCGCCGTTGATGGAATCTTTGGTACGGTCATCGCTTCTCCACCAGCGATCGTCGGTGAGGAAGAAATCAGCATCGCTGTGTTGGATCTTCGAATAGATCCCTTGACCGTTCTCCCCGCAGGATTTATTTGGAAAGTAGGCGTTGAATACCTGACGGCTGGTTTCCTTCAGCTCATAGCTTTTGCCACTGTTGTTGGGACCGAAATCATGATCATCCCACACGCCGTAATGCGGCATGGCTTTCCAAAGCGGTTGCAAAACGCCGAGGGATCGATCGCGGCTGGCCCGGTTCCAGAGTCCCCACTCACTGTAATAATCCACTTCACGGGTGTACCAGGCATCGCCCAACCAAAGCATGAATTCCGATTTCTCCTTGGACATGGGTGTGAAAATGCTGCTGTCTTGTCCGTATACACGTCCGGGACGGTCATAAGTGGCTTCATTGAAATAGGAACAGGAACCGGCGAGGAAGGAAAAATCCGGTGCGGATTTACGCCACTGCCACAATTCCTTGGTGGTGAAAGAACCGGTGCGATCCGTTTTCTTTCCATTTACATAGATCGAATAATCGTAAGTGGTATTGGGTTCCAGTCCGCCGATCGTGAGGGTGATGGGATTGAATGCGTTGCCCAATGCTCCTTTGTAATCGATCTGCGTGGTGGTGGATTGTCCCGATACACTGTATCGAACCGCAACCGATTTAACATCGGAAGAAACCTCCGTCCACACCCGAACATCGCGTAGTTCTACCCCGGCCAACATGGGACCGGAGATCACGCGGGGTTGTGCAATAATGGTGAGCGGAAAAAGAAGTAGGACTAGAAACTTTCTCATGGCATTGTATTGTATTAAAAGACCAGAAGACCAGCAGACCGAGGACCAGGTAGGCCTACTCGTCTTTTGGTCTTCTCGTCTTTGGTCTTATCGTCTTTGATCTTATTTATTCATCATCTGCTTCGCCTCAATACTGAGCGTAGCATGCGGTACCGCACGAAGGCGGGCCTTGTCGATGAGCTTTCCGGTCACGCGGCAAACTCCATAAGTCTTATTCTCGATGCGCATCAATGCCTTCTCGAGGTGATCGATGAAGGTGATCTGACGACTGGCCATTTGGCTCAGTTGCTCACGCTCCATACTCACGCTGCCGTCTTCCATCGTCATGTAACGAGCATCTTCCATATCGCCGCCTTCATCCTTACGGGTGATGAGGCCTTGCAAATAGGAAAGTTCTTTTTTGGCAGAGTCCAGCTTTCGGTTGATGATCTCCCGGAATTCAGCCAAGTCCGAGTCGGAATAACGCATGCTTGGTCCGCTGTGCATACTTGCCTTGTAATCCAATACCGAGCGGGTAAAGTCGGGTTCGTATTTCACGGCCGATCGAGTAGTCAACTTGGGCATGACTACCTTACTCGGTTTCGGTGGTTCTTTTTTGGTCACAGCCGGTGCTTTGGGTTTGATCGAGACCAAACTGGAAGGATCATTCTTTTTGGGCAGCGGCTTTGCTGGAGCAACTGGAACCGGAGCAGGTTTAGCAA
>DFST01000007.1 GCA_002378975.1 Chitinophagaceae bacterium UBA3430 | reverse complement strand
GAGATCAATAAATCCGACATCGAAAACCGCATTCGTCAGTTCAAGGACCTGGTGAATTTCGATATTGAGTTGGGTTGATTCGGTCTGCTACCCATCCACGATTCCCACTACTTTTTTTGTTCGTTCCATTCGTCCGTTCAGGTCGGTGGTTTCGATGAGTAGGATGTATTGCCCAACCGGTAAGGCATTCCCCCGATCATCCAATCCATCCCAGGTGAATACCGCACTGGTCCCAACCAGCGCTTGATTGACCAGTTCCCGCACGGGTGTGCCGCTCGAATGAAAAACCCGCAAGCGGATGCGGTTCCCACCTTGTTCATGTTGATAGACGATCTGGATTATGTCGTCGCGGCCGTCTCGTTTCGGCGATAAAAGGTGGGTGGATAGCTCGATCGTTTCGCCGGATTTTGTGATCCGATATTGTGAATTTGCGTAGGTAGGGGTTCCAAACCCCACGGTACCGGCGGCCGATTGCCAATTATTTTTATCCTGTGTCGGTTGCATCGGATCGATCCGCTCCAAGGCCACACCGGTTTTGCTGTTCAACAATGGAAAATGCCAGTCACGTTGATAGCTGATCGCATCCACCACATTTCCTTGTCCGTTCAGTATGGTCAGATTTCCTTCGGTATCGGGCATGGAGGGCAGCGCATCGGTTTGGACCGACCGCTCGGGATCTTTCACCAAATAAAATCGCTGAACGGCAGTCGGATCGGCCGATAGCACGATATGATCACTGGGATATGCATAACGAGGCTCGGTAGATACAGCTTTGATGGCGCCCAAACTTCCACCCGGCGACCGAGTACTTAAAAAGATCCGTGAAAGGTCGATGATCTTTTTTCCGGTAACCAGTAGCTCCATATAATCCGTACAACCGGTGGGCGGATCAAAAAGAAGTTCGTTGATGCGTAGGTCGTTGCTATCGGGACTAGACGGAAGGCCGATCCGCGTGGTTTGCTGTGCCGGAATTTGATTTCCCGAAAGATCGCTCAGCGCCCCGATCGTGAGCGAATAGATCTTTTCTTGCAGAAGAGGCCAATCGCAGCTCAATTGAATGCAATCGAATAAGGGCGGCAGGCAGTTCGCTTTGGTGATCACTCGCCCATCCGATAAACGATATTTCGTTTCCTGACTTGAGAAGGCACTGTCCAGCGCCTCATCGAAACAAAGCATCAAATGGTTGGAGTCGATCGAATAGGCATTGATTAATTGAGGCGACTCCCGATCCTCTAGTAGCGCGGCTACCGAGTTGGGCTTGCCTGGCGTGCCGCCGGTTGGATTGGTGGATGAAGACCAATTGGGCGCAAAGAGTCCGGGATGATGCGGATCGATCATTTCCAGCGACCAGCCGCCTTCTTTTTTCAATTCGGTTTTGTGCCAATTCATCGAATACCGGATGGCATGAATGATTTGTCCGCTTGCATTTTTCAAAACGATGGTTTCTCCCTCATTATCGAGGGAGGGAAAACCCGTGAGTCCCAGACAGCGTCCGTAGCTGTTCAGACTATTGGCGCCAGCCGTGGAGCTGAGGAGGAGCAAACTATCGGGCAATAAACTGATATTCGGGAAAGGGGCAGATTGTCCGCTGACGTCGGCGATGCGCCAGCCCTGTAGGGAGATGATATGATTGGTGCCATTCTTGATTTCGATCCATTCGGTATTCGGTAGTCCGACCGAGGGCGTGGGGTCGGGGAAGATCTCGTGGATGAGGACCGAATAACGCGGCTGGGCGTGTGTGATCACAGCCAAGCTGAGTAGGAAAAGGGAGAGCGGTAGGCGCATGGGACGAATATGCGAATCGATGGAGGGGGAATGCAAAAAATCGTGACTGGTTTTTTCGGAATTGCTTGGCGAAAAAAACGGAGGCGGTTAATTTCGCGTCCACGATGCAGGCCTTCACGAAGAGGGCCTTTTATTTTATCAAGCGAAGAATATGAAAGTAGCGGTAGTGGGTGCGACCGGCCTGGTCGGCACCAAAATGTTGCAAGTGCTGGCCGAGCGGAATTTTCCGGTAACGGAACTCATCCCCGTCGCTTCTCCCAAATCGGTTGGTAAGACGATTTCTTTTCGCGGAAACGAATATGTGATCGTGAGTATGGAAGAAGCGATCCAACTCAAGCCTGCCGTGGCCATCTTCTCGGCCGGCGGTTCTACCTCGCTCGAATGGGCGCCTAAATTTGCGGAGGCGGGCATTCCGGTGATCGACAATTCTTCTGCTTGGCGGATGGATCCGACTAAAAAATTGGTGGTGCCCGAGATCAATGCCGATGCGTTGACGAAGGAGGATCTCATCATCGCCAATCCGAATTGTTCGACCATTCAAATGGTGGTTGCGCTGAACCCATTGCATAAGCGTTATGGGATCAAACGCATCGTCGTGAGTACGTATCAAAGTGTAACGGGCACCGGTGTGAAGGCGGTGGAGCAATTGCACGGTGAGCGGCGCAAACAAGTAGCCGGTGAATCGGTTGATTATCCGATGGCGTATAAATATCCCATTGATCTGAATGTAATTCCGCAGATTGATGTGTTTCTTGAAAATGGGTATACCAAAGAGGAGATGAAGATGGTGAAAGAGACCTGTAAGATTTTGCGTGATGATTCCATTCGGGTAACGGCTACTACGGTGCGCATCCCGGTGATGGGTGGGCACAGTGAGAGTGTGAATGTGGAATTTGAAACTGACTTCGATCTAAATGAAGTGCGATCGATCTTATCGGAGGTGTCCGGTGTAGTGGTGGTGGACGATCCGGCTAATCAACAATATCCGATGCCGATGGATGCACATGAGCGCGATGAAGTGTTTGTAGGACGTATTCGTCGGGATGAATCGCAGCCCAATACACTCAATTGCTGGATCGTGTCGGATAATTTGCGCAAAGGCGCTGCGACCAATGCCATTCAGATCGCGGAGTATATGATGGGTGCCGGGTTGATTGCTTGATCAATTGCCGATCAGTTCTAAAAATTCAGCTTCACTGAGGATCGTGATCGTGTTGATCTTTTTGGCTTTTTCCAACTTGCTTCCGGCATCTTCACCAACTACCAGGTAATTCAGTTTGGCACTGACGCCGCTGAGTATTTGTCCGCCTTTGGCTTCGGCCATCGCTTCGGCTTCGCTGCGCTTGAGGGTGGGGAGGGTGCCGGTGAATAGAAAGGATTTTCCGCTGAGTGAGCCGCCTTCCGTTTTGGTTTTGGCATCTTGCTTGAGGGTGAGTCCGAGTGCTTCTAATTGTTCGATCAATCGGATGTTGCCGGCGTCCTGAAAAAATTGATGGATGCTGCCACCCACCTTGGGTCCGATGTCTTCCCATTGTTGCAGTTCTTCGATCGATTTATCTTTCAGATCCAGCAACTGCGTGATGTTTCGGGCGATGGTCTTGGCGGTGGTTTCACCGACGAAACGGATTCCAAGTCCGTATAGCATTCGATGCAAGGGTTGCGATTTCGATGCGTCGATGGATTGTTGCAGCTTCTCGATGGATTTTTTCCCGAACCCTTCCATCGTGCCGATTTTTTCGTAATCGAGTTGATAGATTCCGGGAATGTCTTTCAGCAATCCGCTTTCAAAGAATTTTCGAATGTTGGCTTCGCCAAAGCCACGGATGTCGAGTGCGTCTTTGCTGACGAAATGAATGATCCGTTCGACGGCTTGTGCCGGGCATTCCCAATTGCCGCATCGCCAAACGGCTTCTTCGGGTTCTTTGTGCAACGTGTGTTGGCAGATGGGACAGTTTCGAGGAAATACGATGGACTTTTCCGATCCGTTGCGTGCATCGGTGAGTGATTTGACGATCTGTGGGATCACGTCACCTGCGCGCTCGATCAGTACTTGGTCGCCGAGGCGCAGATCTTTTTCGCGGATGTATTCTTCGTTGTGGATGGAGATGCTGCTGACGGTTACGCCTCCGATGGCTACGGGTTCCAGTTTGGCTACGGGGGTAACCGCTCCGGTTCGTCCCACTTGAAATTCAACACCCACCAATTTGGTGGTGGCTTGACGGGCTTTGAATTTGAAGGCGATGGCCCAGCGGGGATGGTGAGAGGTCATGCCCATTTGTTCTTGTAGGGCCAGGTCGTTTACTTTGATCACCATCCCATCGATTTCATAGGGAAGTTTGTCGCGTTCGGTTTCGAAAGCGTGACAGTATTCGATGACGGATTCAATGCCTTGGAATACGCGTTTCTCACGCATCGGACTGCGAAATCCGAGGTCCCAAAGAAATTGGATCGACCCCCCGTGTGTTTTCAGTGCTTGGGGGGTGGCTTGTCCGGGCTGCAGCGTATAATAACTGATGTGATAGACGAAGGCTTCGAGGTTTCGTTTGGCTACGATGCTCGGGTCTTTGAGGCGTAGCGTTCCGGAAGCGGCATTGCGGGGATTGGCCAGTGGGGGTTGACCTTCTTCCATCAACGATTCGTTGTATTGGCGGAATCGTTCTTTGTCCAACAGTACCTCACCGCGGATCTCGATTTGTTGGACGCCTTGTTCGCTGAATGGGGCGCTGAGGGGAAGAGATCGGATCTGTCGCACATTCGGCGTTACATCATCGCCTTCCACACCATCGCCGCGGGTAGCGCCTCGGGTCAGTCGATCGTTTTCGTAGATCAGGGATATGCTACCGCCGTCGAATTTGGGTTCGACGCAGTATTCGAGTTGGGGTAGTTCGGTGAGTTCGCGTGCTTTTCGGTCGAAATCGAGCAGGTCCTCGGCGTTGTACGAGTTCTCGAGGGAGAGCATCGGTACGAGGTGGCGGACGGTTGGGAAGTCGGCGGTCAGCTCCCGCGCTACGCGTTGGGTGGGCGAATCGGGGCGGATGAGTTCGGGATGGAGTTTTTCCAGCCGCTCCAGTTCTTTATAAAGTTGATCGTATTCGAAGTCGGCGATCAGCGGATCGTGGAGTACATAGTAGCGGTGCTCGTGGTAACGCAATACAGTCCGAAGTGGATCGATCTCAGCGGGACTGATGTTCTGTTCAGCCGATCGGGACAGCCAGAGGCGGGTTTGTTCAATGAGGGGTTCGGTCATGATTCAGCCCGTTCAACAAATGAATGGATCGGATAAAGATACTATAGGGAAAGACAAGAAAGACCAGCGTGACGATTAGACGAAAAGTCCATTGTCATTACGCGGCTTTTCCCGGTCTCTTTGGTCTTTCTGGTTTGTTTGGAACTAATGTGTAGTAAGTACATATTTTCATAGCTTTGGTTCATACTTGAAACGTATAAAACGATTTGCCATGCGTCCTAGCTTGCTTGCTCTGCTTTTTTTCATTGTAATCAATGCGTCGGCTCAGACCTTGACCTGGACTCCAGCGTTTCCGCTGGCTACGGATAATATCTCCGTCACCATGGATGCCACCAAGGGTAATTTGGGGTTATTCAATTACACGCCGGCTTCGGATGTGTATGTGCATACCGGCGTCATCACGAATCTCAGCACCACCTCCGGCGATTGGAAATACGTGAAGTTTAATCAGGCGTTCAATCAGACCAATCCATCCTTGCAGGCGACTTCACTGGGCAACAATCAATGGAAGTTTGACATCACCAATATCCGGACTTATTATGGGGTGCCCGCCAACGAGACGATCCTGAAAATTGCCATCCTGTTTCGCAGTGGAAATGGAAGTGCCGTACAGCGAAACACCGACGGAAGCGACATGTATATTCCGATTTATACAAACACCGTTGCTACTCGATTCACCAATCCGCCTTTCCAGCCAACTTACACCCCGCAACCCGAGCCCATCAACAAACAAGTGGGGGAAACGATCTCGCTGACGGCCATCGCCAACGGTACGGCCGACAACATGAAGTTGTATTTAAATGGTTCTGCCATCCAGACCGTGAACAACGCCGCAACGATCTCGGCTACCCCAACGCTCAGTACCGCGGGTGCGCAGACTGTGGTGGCCGAGGCGACCAAATTCGGAAGCACGCGTACGGATACCCTGCGGTTTTTTGTCGCCAATGCACCTACCGTGGCTGCCTTACCAGCGGGTGTACGGGATGGCATCAATTACGAATCAGGCAACACGTCGGTGGTTCTGGTGTTGAATGCGCCGGGAAAAAACCGCGTATCGGTGATCGGTGATTTTCCGGGCAGCAACTGGCAGGAGCAGACCAACTATGTCATGAACAAAACGCCGGATGGCAACTATTGGTGGATCCGGCTTAGCGGACTCACCGCTGGCACTGAATATGGATTTCAATATTTAGTAGATGGTTCTTTGCGTGTGGGTGATCCGTATGCAGAAAAGGTCTTGGATCCCTGGAATGATGCGTCTATTCCCGCATCAACATATCCCAATCCGAAGCCCTATCCAAATGGGCAGACCACGGGTCTAGTCAGCGTGTTCCAAATCAATTCCCCGGCCTACAATTGGGCTGTTCCCAACTTCAATCGTCCCGATAAGAAGAGTTTGGTCATCTATGAAATGCTGTTGCGTGATTTCACAGCTGCCCACGATTGGCGTTCGCTGCGTGATACCATCCGTTATTTCAAACGTCTTGGGGTGAATGCCATTGAGCTAATGCCATTCAATGAGTTTGATGGCAACGAGAGCTGGGGGTACAATCCGAGTTATTTCCTGGCGCCCGATAAATACTACGGCACCAAAAACATGTTAAAAGAATTTGTCGATACTTGTCATGCTAACGGTATTGCGGTGATCATGGACATTGCCTTGAATCATACGACCGGTGCCAATCCCCTGGCTGCATTGTATTGGAACCCGGCTTTGAATCAGCCGGCGGCCAACAATCCTTGGCTCAATGAAACGGCCCGGCATCCATTCAATGTGTTCAATGACTTCAATCACGAAAGCTTACGTACTCGTTATTTTACGAGTCGCGTGGTGGAACATTGGCTGAAGGAGTACAAACTCGATGGTTTTCGTTTTGACTTGTCGAAAGGCTTTACTCAAACCAATTCGGGTTCGAACGTAGGAACTTGGAGTGGGTATGACGCCAGTCGCATCGCAATCTGGAAGCGTTATTTCGATACCTGTCAGCTCAAATCGCCCGGCAGCTATGTGATCCTGGAGCATTTTGCTGATAATAGTGAAGAGATCGAATTGTCGAATTATGGCATGATGCTGTGGGGGAATAATGTTTCCCAATATGAAGAGGCGGCCATGGGCTTTGTTGCAAATTCCAATTTTGAAGGAAATCTATTCACCGTTCGTGGATGGAGTCAGCCACACCTGATCGGATACATGGAAAGTCATGATGAAGAGCGGGTCATGTATAAAAATCTACAGTTTGGAAATGCATCGGGTTCATACAATGTGAAGGACCTAAACACGGCCCTGCGGAGAATTGAATTGACCGGATCTTTCTTCTACATGATGCCCGGCCCTAAGATGCTCTGGCAATTTGGCGAATTGGGCTATGATTATTCGATCAATTATTGCCCCGATGGTACCGTCAACGCCAACTGCCGTACCGCCATTAAGCCGATTCGCTGGGATTATCAATCGATCGTAAACCGTCAGCGCATTTATGATGTATTTGGAGCTTTGAATAAGTTACGGGTACATCCTTGGTTCAAGAATAATTTCACGTCCAATCGGATCGGACGTAGTTTGGGTGGCGCTTTCAAGTGGTTGCAGGTTACCACCGACACCTCCAATATCTGTGTGATCGGAAACTTCGACGTTGCGCAGCAGACCGGTTCCGTTACTTTCCAAAATGCTGGTACTTGGTATAATTATTTGACCGGTGAAACCTTTTCGGCGACGGGCAGTGCACAATCCATCACGCTGCAACCTGGTGAGTACCGCGTGTATGTGAATCGAAACGTGGTTAGCCAGATCGTCACGGCTACCCCTACGGCACCCACTACTTCGGTTGGATATACGGCACGTCTCTATCCGCAGCCCAGTTCGGATTTGACCTGGTTGGAGTTGAATATGCCACGCGGCGGACAGGTGCAGGCACAACTGATCGATGGGAACGGGGTGGTCTTGCGTAGTTTGGTCGATCGTCGTTTCACGGCTGGTTCGCACCGGATCTCCTTGCTGGAATCAATGCGGGGATTGCCGACCGGTACGTATTGGGTTCGTTTGCAATCACCGGAGGGCATTCGAACGCTTCGATTGGCACGGATTCGTTAATTTTCCGGGCTATGAACTCGAGCCCTTCCTTAAAGTCTGCCGCCGTAGAGAAGCAGAGCCATCAGTCCTATTTCAAGATTGGACTTTCGGTCGACTGTGTCATTTTGGGATATGCCAATAAAGAATTGCAGGTCTTGGTCATCAAGTCGGACTTGAAGGAATTTGCCGGGCAATGGTCGCTGCTGGGCGATCTGGTCCGTCCGGAAGAGGATCTGGACAACGCCTCGTATCGTGTGTTGGAGGAGCGCACCGGCCTGAAAAATGTCTATCTGGAACAGGTCCATGCCTTTGGGACACGAGATCGACACCCTTCCGGTCGGGTAATCACGATCGCCTATTACTCCCTGATCGACATTCAAAACCACAAGATGCAGGTTAATGAACACGAATTGACTTGGAAGCCTGTGCGCACCCTGAAAAAAATGGCCTTCGATCACCGTAAGATCCTGGATACCTGTTTGCTTAGACTCAGCGAGCAGGTATTTGATAAACCACTGCTTTTCAATCTGTTGCCTGTTAAATTTGCTCTACGCGACTTGCAGGAATTGTATGAATCGGTGCTGGGAGAAACGTTGGATCGCCGCAATTTTCGGAAAAAGATCGCCGTCAAGCATTGGCTTCGGGACACGGGGGATATGGAAAAGTCAGTCGTGCACCGTCCGGGTCGCTTGTATACGGTTAAAGCGGCTTCCAAATGATGCGCATTTTATGTAGCCGACACTTATTTTTTTGCTTTTGAAATCAATCTTTTCTGCTAATATTGTGTAGTCAGTACACATTGATTTTGTGGATTGACTGAAAAAAACAACAAAACCGATTGCTATGTCATTGAAATCATCGCTTCAGGCGTGCCTGTTGTGCGTGGGCTTATTTGCTGCACAGTGGGTGTTCGCCCAAGACCGAACAATCTCCGGTAAGGTCTTGGATTCTCGCTCCGGAAATGGATTGTCTGGTGCTTCGGTAACAGGTACTACTTCGAAAGTAGGTGCTAAGACCGATGCGTCCGGTTCTTTCAAACTCACGGTCCGTGCAACGGACAAATCCCTCACTATCTCTTCGGTTGGTTATACTACGCAAGTAGTATCGATCGAAGGAGCGGATCAAGTACAGGTTACCTTGGCGGCCGTTACCGGCGACCTCGGTGAAGTGGTATTGATTGGTTATGGCAGTGCCCGTAAAAAGGACCTGACCGGTGCGGTGGCTACGGTGGGTGTGAAGGATTTTGCAAAAGGTCCGCTGACCTCGCCCGAGCAATTGATTAATGGTAAAGTAGCGGGTGTGCAGATTACTGCGCCCAATGGAGCTCCCGGTGCCGGTGGTCGTATCCGTGTTCGCGGTACTTCTTCCCTGTCGGGTAGCAACGATCCGCTGGTCATCATCGACGGAGTTCCTTTTGATCAGCAAGGGGGCATCGCCGGTTCGTCCAACCCGTTGAACATGATCAACCCCAATGACATTGAAACCTTCACCGTATTGAAAGACGCCTCGGCTACCGCCATTTATGGTAACCGTGCAACCAATGGGGTTATTCTCATCACTACTAAAAAAGGAAAAGCCGGCAAATTGAAAGTGAGCTTCTCTACCCAGAATTCTTATTCTGTGGTGGGCGATAAAGTGGATGTACTGAGCGCCGATGAGTTCCGTACGGTGGTGAATGCTAAAGGAAATGCTACTCAAAAAACATTGTTGGGCGCGGCCAATACCAACTGGCAAGATCTCATCTATCAGGGTGCGATCATGAGCGACAATACGATCGCCCTCACCGGTGGCATCAACAACTTGCCTTACCGCTTCTCCGTCGGATACTTGAATCAGAATGGTGTGTTGAAGACCGGCAACATGAACCGGATTTCGACCAGCCTCAACCTGAATCCAAAATTCCTGAACAACAATCTGAAAGTTGATTTCAACGTAAAAACTACGGCCACCAAGAACAAGTTCGCCAATGAAGGCGCGATTGGGGCAGCCGCATTCTTTGATCCAACGCAAATCGTGAATCGGAATGATAATCGTTTCGGTGGATACTGGGAGTGGTTGGCCAACAACAATCAGCCCGACGGACTGGCGCCAAAAAATCCGCTCGGTTTGTTGAACCTCCGCGAAGACAAGAGCAATGTAATGCGGTACATCACCAACCTGCAATTGGATTATAGCATCCCGCAAGTACCGGGTCTGCGCGCCAACCTGAATGTGGGTTTGGACTATGCCAAAGGAGAAGGAACGGTTTTCATTCCGGATTCTGCAGCTATGACCTATATCCGTGGCGGTGTTAACAATCAGTACGACAACACCAAGACGAACAAACTGCTGGATTTCTACCTGAACTACACCCGCGACATCAAATCGATCTCTGGTCGCCTCGAAGTAATGGGTGGTTATGGTTATCAGGATTTCCAACGCAAGGCTACGAACTACGCGGACTACCGCGCCAATGGTACCGAGTTCGCTCCGGCAGATCCGTTCCCCTTCGACGTACAGAACACACTGGTATCTTTCTATGGTCGTACCAACCTCACCGTGAAAGGCAAATACCTGTTGACCGCTACGGTTCGTCGCGATGGATCTTCCCGTTTCAGTCCTGACCAACGTTGGGGTCTTTTCCCTTCTGCTGCCTTTGCCTGGAACGTATCGGATGAGTCTTTCCTAAAGAACAGCAAAGTCATCTCCAACCTGAAACTCCGTTTGGGTTATGGTACTACTGGTCAGCAAGAGATCGGAAACGACTACGCCTACATTGCCAATTATACCTTGGGTACACAGACTGCCCAATATCAGTTTGGAAATACCTTCTATCCCGTTCAACGCCCGGTTGGATATGACGCCAACATCAAATGGGAAACCACCACTACCTATAATGCCGGTATCGATTTCGGCATTGGCAATGGTCGCGTTACGGGTAGCTTGGATTATTATTTCAAGGACACGCGTGATCTGCTCAGCTTCATTGATGTGCCAGCCGGTACCAACTTTACCAACCGCATCTACACCAACGTTGGTGACATGACCAACCGCGGGGTGGAATTGCAGATCAACACCAACCTGGTTAAGACGAAAAAGCTGAACTGGGACTTTGGTTTCAACGTTACGTACAA
>DFST01000169.1:8784-26504 GCA_002378975.1 Chitinophagaceae bacterium UBA3430 | reverse complement strand
CAAGCGCCGCTTTTCATCGATGATACCCCGGCTCTGAACATTTTTGAATTGCGGGCCAAGTGTCGCCGGTTGAAGAACAAGCACAACATCGGCTTGATCATCATCGACTATTTGCAGTTGATGAGTGGAACTGGTGAAAATCGCAGCAGCAACCGTGAGCAGGAGATCAGTAATATTTCCCGAAACCTGAAAGCACTGGCGAAGGAACTGGGCGTTCCCATCATTGCGCTCTCTCAATTGAGTCGTGCCGTTGAAACACGTGGTGCAGCTAAAGATGGTACCAAAATGCCGCAACTGAGTGACCTGCGTGAATCCGGTGCGATCGAACAAGATGCCGATCTGGTAATGTTCCTATATCGTCCTGAATATTATGAAGTCACCATGGATGAGAACGGTGATAGTAACCGCGGCGATACGTTCGTCAAGATCGCCAAGCACCGGAATGGAGCCTTGGAAAATATTCGACTTCGCGCCTTGCTTCACATCCAGAAATTCGTGGATGAACAGGATGGGGGTGGCGGATATTCAAGTGGCTTTGCCCCTAATTGGAAGCCCGTTAACGGAATCGACGATCAAGGTCAAGCAAAAGTATTCTTGCAAACACCGAGTCGCATGAACGAACCCGGAGAAGAGGAACCTGATTTTTAATATGCTTCCGTTTTTCTATTGCCATACCTTATTGGGAGGCCCCACCTTGGAACTCGATGCGGATACCAGCCATCATGTAGCACAGGTACTCCGGATGGAAGAGGGTGAGGAGCTAAACTTGACCGATGGACTTGGTCAGTTGGTGCATGGAAAGCTTCTGGCCGTTTCCAAAAGATCATGCACACTTGAAGTACTTGAACGCACAGCTCAAAAACCAGCCGGCCGATTGATCCAGATCGCCATCGCGCCGGTAAAAAATGCTAGCCGATTTGAGTGGTTTATCGAGAAGGCAACGGAGTTGGGCGTACAGCGGATCATTCCGATACGGACCCAACGCACGGAAAAAGATCGATTGCGCATCGATCGCCTACGCCAAGTCGCCGTTGCGGCCATGTTGCAAAGTCAACAGGTGTGGTTGCCCCAGATCGAAGAGCCAGTCGCTTACACCACGTTGGTCAAAGACTGGCAGGCATGTTCACTGCAACGCTTGATCGCCCATTGTACAGAAACGGAACGTACGCCGATTTCACAATTGACTTTGTCTGAAGCTGTCGGATTGATGATCGGTCCCGAAGGTGACTTTACACCCGAAGAGATCGCCTTGGCAAGTGCAGCCGGATTTCAGCCCGTACAATTGGGCGAAACACGCTTGCGTACAGAAACAGCCGGTGTAGTAGGTGCCACTTGGCTACGCTTGCAAAAGCATTGACTAATTATTCCTTGGGCAAGGTAGGCTCATGCAGTTCAACCGGCTTGCCTGCCACTTTTTTTCGCATGTTCATATTCAATATCTCCACCACAAAGGAGAATGCCATGCCGAAATAGATGTAGTTCTTCAACTTGAGTTGTTCAGCCGATTCGTAGTCCCAGCCTTCAATCACCAGACTAAGTCCGATCATCACCAGAAAGGACAATGCCAGCATTTTGAGTGTCGGGTGTTGGTGAATGAATTCGGAAATGTAATTGTTGAAGGAGAACATGAGGATCATGGCTACGACTACAGCAGCGATCATGATCTCTATGTGTTTAGCGGTTCCACCCGCGGTCAAGATGCTGTCAAAAGAAAAAACAGCGTCGATCAATAGGATTTGAAACAACGCTTGTGTGAAGCCCAGCCCATTTTTCTTTCCGGAGGTCGCTACGTGTTCAGCGCCTTCCAATTTGGCATGGATCTCTTTGACGGCCTTATACATCAGGAACAATCCTCCCAACAACATGACTAAACTAGCCAGGTCGATCGGCTTGACGCCGATGTAAAACAAGGCTTTTCCTTTTTGTGCGAGCAGCCATCCCAATCCGACCAACAAAACGCTGCGGCTGGCAATACCCAACACCATCCACCAGCGTTTGGCGCGTTTGCGGTCTGAGTCCTTTTGCAATCGGTTCATGATCAAACTGACAAAGATCACGTTGTCTATTCCCAATACGACTTCCAGTAAGGTCAGGATTAGGAAACTGATCAAGCTTTCGGTCGTAAGCAAGTATTCCATGTTCAGTTTGATTTAGTGATCTTTTTCACAATGGTCGGTCCTTCGTAAATAAAACCCGTCCAAACTTGTACTAAGCTGGCTCCGGCTTCCAATGCCGCCTGCGCATCGCTGCGGGTAAAGATCCCACCACTGGCAATGATGGGCATCTTGCCTTGTAACCGGGTGCTGGCCTGTTTCACCATTTCCATACTTCGTTGACGAAGCGGTGCTCCACTTAATCCGCCCAGTCCAATCGATTCGATGGCAGCTTGGTTTGTATTCAGGCCGGAGCGACTCAAGGTGGTATTTGCAATAACCAGTCCGTCCAGATCGATTGAAATAGCCAGATCGACCACTTCCCCCAATGCTTCATTCTCCAGATCCGGTGCGATCTTCAAGAGGATCGGTTTTTTTGCCGTGAATTTCTTGTTTGCTTCTTGCAATGTGGTGAGGATCTTTTTTAGCGATTCCGGCTCCTGCAGCGCGCGTAACCCGGGTGTATTGGGAGAGCTCACATTAACCGTGAAATAATCGACGAATGGGTGCAGGGCTTCGAAGCAACGCAAGTAGTCGGTCCATGCATTGTCGTTGGGTGTTTGTTTGTTCTTGCCGATGTTGCCCCCGATGATGAGTTGGGAGTCGGGATTCTTTCCCCTCCAAGATTTTAGGCGTTGGACAATGGTGTCCAGTCCGTCGTTATTAAATCCCATCCGGTTGATTAAGGCCCGGTCTTTTGGAAGTCGGAACAGACGGGGTAGGGGATTGCCCGACTGCGCAATGGGTGTGACGGTTCCGATCTCAACATGGCTGAAACCGATCGTTTCCAATTCTCGTAGATATTTAGCGTTCTTGTCAAACCCCGCGGCCAGACCTACCCGATGTCGAAAAGACAGGCCAAGAAGGCGGATGGGGGCATCGGTGGGACGAAAAATTAAGCGCAACAAAAGGCGCAGGGGTGCCAAATTACAAGCCCAGCGTAAACCGGTCATCGAGATTGCATGGGCACGTTCAGCTGGCAATTGGAACAGAATGCTGCGTAGGAGGGGATACATGCATCACAAAGATACCATACTTGGGTTCCATTGTGTCGCCGTTCCATTTCGGTAGTTTTGGTACAGAAGCAATTCGTTTATGCAAGAAGCCTACATCGTTGCCGGTTACCGAACGGCAGTTGCCAAATCCAAAAAGGGGGGATTTCGATTCACCCGTCCCGATGATCTGGCCGTTACCTTGATCCGGGAATTGATGCGTTCCGTTCCCGGGCTTACCGGACAATCGGTCGATGACGTAATCGTTGGAAATGCTGTACCCGAAGCTGAGCAGGGTTTACAGGTGGGACGCCTCATCGCCGCCCGTGCATTGGGCATTGAAACGCCGGGCATGACGGTGAATCGTTATTGCGCTTCCGGTCTGGAAACAATCGCCATTGCTACCGCCAAGATCCGTTCGGGCATGGCCGATATCATTGTAGCAGGAGGGGTGGAGAGTATGAGTTTAGTACCCACCTCCGGCTGGAAGACGGTTCCTTCTTACGAGATCGCCCAATCGGAACCGGATTATTATTTGAACATGGGACTAACCGCGGAGGCCGTGGCACAGGACTATAAAATTTCACGCGTTGATCAAGATGCCTTTTCATTTCGATCCCATCAAAAAGCAATGGCCGCCATCGAAGCGGGTCATTTCAAATCGGGCATCTTACCTATTCCCGTTGAAGAAGTTTATTTGGATGATCGAGGAAAAAAACAAACAAGAACTTTTTTGGTGGATACCGATGAAGGTCCCCGTGCCGACACTTCCCTGGAAGCCTTGGCAAAACTAAAACCGGCTTTCGCCCCGCAGGGTACTGTAACGGCCGGCAATGCATCTCAAACTTCAGATGGTGCTGCATTTGTGATTGTCATGAGCGAACGAAAAATGAAGGAGTTGAGTCTCTCGCCGATGGGACGACTGGTTGCTTGCTCCGTAGCGGGTGTGCATCCGCGCATCATGGGGATCGGACCGGTAGCCGCGATTCCACTTGCACTGAAACAAGCCGGACTCGTCCTGGACCAGATCGACCTGATCGAACTGAATGAGGCCTTTGCGGCGCAGGCACTGGCCGTCATCCGGGAAGCCAACCTGGATGAACAAAAAGTTAACATCAACGGCGGGGCAATTGCCCTGGGTCATCCGTTGGGTTGCACCGGCTGTAAACTGACTATTCAGAACCTCCACGATCTCAAGCGTTTAGGAAAACGTTTTGGAATGGTGACCGCTTGTGTGGGCGGCGGACAGGGCATTGCCGGTATCCTTGAGTCGTATTGACCATCTCGTAGAATTACGAACAGACAGGGATTTCAGCTGTTTTTTCTTCTTATTTATTGCTTTTGGCTTTTCTTTTTAGCTATTTTTAATGCATACGTAATTCATTTAATCCGACTGCCATGGACAGAAGAGAATTCTTTACGGCCACTCGCCGATCGGCTCCCACTTCGACTGCACAGCCACCTCGCACTTTATCGGGGATCGATGCGTACACGGGGCCCTGGACGGAGCAAGAGGTCGTTCACCTTTTGAAACGTACCATGTTTGGGGCTAAACGCGCCGACGTGAATTATTTCAAGAACTTGTCCATGTCCCAAGCCGTGCAGGAATTACTCAACCCAACCGCCCAGGATCCTGCCCCGCCCGTCAAAGAATACGTCACGTCCACCACGCTGGGCGTTAACGCCGATGCCAATATTTTGCAAGGAACCACCTGGATCAACGACATCAACAACGATGGAACCGTTCAGTCTCAGCGTCGGGCCTCCTACAAAAAGTGGTGGACGGGGGTGATGATCAACCAAGATCGAAGCATTCGGGAGAAATTGATGCTTTTTTTGGTTGACCATTTTGGAAATGAAATCACCGATATTGGGGTCAGCAACTGGACCTACCGTCAGCACGCGCTGATCCGTCAGTACGCATTGGGGAATTACAAGGAATTGGTGCGCAACATCACCAAAGATCTTTCCATGCTTCGGTACTTGAATGGGTATTTGAACAACGCCTCCGCACCCGATGAGAATTATGCACGCGAGTTGTTCGAACTGTTTACCTTGGGCAAAGGCCCGGATTCGCAATACACAGAAGCGGACGTAAAAGAAGCAGCTAAAGTATTGACCGGTTGGCAGATCAATTTCACGACTTGGCAAACGATTTTTACAGCCAGCCGTCACAGCACAGCAAACAAAACCTTTTCTCCATTTTTCAACAATACGGTGATCACCGGAAGAACCGGTGCTACGGCCGGTGATCTGGAATTGGCCGATTTGTTGAATATGGTTTTTTCGCAAGGGGAAGTAGCCAAGTTCATCGTGCGTAAATTATATCGATGGTTTGTTTACTATACGATCGATGACAATACCGAACAACAAGTGATCGCTCCATTGGCGACCATCTTTAGAAACAACAACTACGAGCTGAAGCCGGTGTTGACCGCTCTCTTCCAAAGTCAGCATTTCTACGACGTGCTCAATCGGGGCTGCGTCATCAAGAACCCGGCCGATCAGGTCATTGGTTCTATCCGGGAGTTGAATACCAGCTTTCCGACTGCTACGGATTATCTCTCTAATTATTCCATGTGGAATTTGATGAGCAACTGGATGACGAATATGGGTATGAGCTTGAACGATCCTCCCAACGTATCGGGCATGCCGGCCTATTACCAAGAACCGCTTTTTCATGAGATCTGGATCAACGCCGACTCATTGCCCAAACGAAATCAGTTCACCGATACCATGATCGCAACCGGTTATTTGGTCAACGGCATACGGTTGAAGTTTGATTGTGTGGCCCTGGCGCAAACCTTTCTGAATCCGGGTAATCCGAACGATCTGATCGACGAAGCGGTAGATCGGTTCTTCCGCAATCCACTCTCTGTCAACAGCAAAGCGCAGATCAAGACACAGATTTTGCTGACGGGACAACAGTGGGATTATTATTGGACCAATGCCTGGATGGCTTATACCGCCAATCCGACCACCGCGAATTTCAATACCGTCAATTCCCGGTTGATGAACCTGTTCAAATACCTGTTCAACCTGGCCGAATATCAACTCATCTAAGCATTCGATAACCGATACTTATGAAACGAAAAGACTTTTTATACGGCTCGATCCCGGCGGCTGCAATGCTGCCCGACCTGATCAATGGCTACTCGATCAAGGCCTTCAATAGTCAGTCGCCATTGGTACAAGCACTGATGCGAGGCAATACACTCACTGATCACGTACTGGTGATCGTGCAGTTGTCGGGTGGTAACGATGGATTGAACATGGTCATTCCGGTGGCCGATTACTCCAAGTATTACAATGCCCGCACCAACGTAGCGATTCCGGAGAATCGAGTGCTTCCAATCTCCGGAGTAACGGGTACAGGGCTGCACCCTTCCATGACGGGGTTGCAAGGATTATTTTCAGACGGGAAGGCCAAATTGATCCAGGCCGTTGGTTATCCGCAACCCAATTTTTCGCATTTCCGTGCCACCGATATATGGATGAGTGCTTCTAACAGCAACCAAGAGGTCTATACAGGCTGGGCCGGGCGTTATTTGAATTATGAATATCCGGATTTCCCGATTGGTTATCCCAATACCGACATGCCCGATCCGCTGGCCATTCAGATCGGTTCTACCACGTCACTCACCCTGCAAGGGCCGAGCGTGAACATGGGTATGAGCATTACCAATCCCACGAGTTTTTACAACCTCGTAAATGGCACCACCGATCCGGTTCCCAATACCCCGGCCGGCAAGGAGCTGAAATTCATTCGTCAGGTCAACCAACAAACACAAGGGTACGCGAATTCGGTTCGCACTGCAGCAAACAATGTCACCTCCCAGTATACCTACCCAACCAACAACTCCCTAGCCGATCAGCTCAAGATCGTTGCTCGCTTGGTGAAGGGCGGACTGAAGACCCGCGTGTACATGGTGAGCTTTGGTGGATTCGATACGCACTCGGTACAAGTCAATGCCGCCGATACAACCACCGGATCGCATGCTACGTTGCTACAACGCGTGTCGGATGCCATCCGGGCGTTTCAGGAAGACCTCAAATTCTTGGGCATTGAAGATCGAGTCGTTGGAATGACCTTCAGTGAATTCGGTCGGCGGATCAAATCAAACTCCAGTTCCGGTACGGACCATGGAGCTGCCGCACCCATGTTCCTCTTTGGCAAATCCGTCGAAGCCGGTATGCTGGGCGTCAATCCTACATTGCCGACAACCGCTACGGTGAATGACAACATCCCCATGCAGTACGATTTCCGCAGCATCTATTCTACCCTGCTGGAAAAATGGTTTTGCTTGGATAAGACCGTGGTCGATTCCCTATTCCCGCCCAATGTCAACAGCCAATTGCAAAGTTTACCGCTGATCAAGGCGGGGGTGTGCAGTGGGGTGGTGCCACCTGCTCCTTCACCGGTGGAGGTTATGATCACCAATTACCCAAATCCATTCCAAACAAGTACTACCATTAAGTTCCGAACGGCCGGTGGTCATACACTCATTCAGATCATGGATACGCTGGGTCGGGTGTTGATGAATCTGGTCGATAAGGAATATGCAGCAGGCACCTATACGATTCCATTCGATAGTGAGCCGTTACCACCGGGTGTGTATTATGCTCGTTTCCAAAACGGCGTGACTCAACATGTGCGCGCTATGCTCAAAGTCCGTTAAACCATTCCATGAACACAAGCATATTTCGCTTTCTTTCACTTACGCTCTTATCACTTGTGGTGGTTGGTGTTTCCTGTACCGGAGATGCACCGCCCAATCCCTGTACGGGTGTTCAGATCGATATCGTTTACGCGACCACACCGGCCATTGGTGCCAGTAACAACGGTTCCATTACCGTCTTCAATCCGGCTGGCGACAGCGTTAGTTACAAACTGAACAATGGGGCCTTTCAGTCAACGGCCTTGTTTAACAACCTGGCACCCGGTAATTACGTGTTGACTGTCCGGAACAACCGAGGCTGTTTGGATACAGCCCAGATCTCCATCGTCAATTATGGTCCCAAATATGCCCAGGTCAAACAGATCGTAGCCGGTTATTGCGGACCCTGCCACCTGAACGCAGGCAATAGCGGCAACAAGAATTTTGATACAGATGCCAGCATCGTATCTGGTTGGGACCGGATCCAGGTCCGCTGTGTCAATGGAACACCAACTTTTATGCCGCAGGGTGGGCAGCTCACCACCCTCGATAAACAACGGATCAGCGATTGGGTGATGGCCGGGCATCGGATCTCAGATTAAAAAAATTTGTGAAACATCGTTGCAATTATATATTTGCAACAAAGTTTCAAATATGCGCCGGACCATTCTTCCTTTCACTGCATCACTTATTATTGGCTTTTTTACCTTTTTCCAAGAGGCTGCTGCCGTCCAGTCGGGTTATCGGATCACAGGCTCAGTGGTAGATGCCATCAGTGGAGAGCCCATAGCGGGGGCATTGATCCGCTTGCCGGATATCAGCCGTCAGACGATCACCAATGAAAAAGGTCAATTTGTGTTGGGGCAGGTGCCTGCCGGTCACCATGTGCTGGAGCTGAGTGCATTGGGATTTTCCGTTCGAGTGGAGCATTTTGAGTTAAAAGCAGATCTGGGTTGGGATTTTCGATTGAATCCCAATGTGACCGAGAATGCCGGTGTGATCATTACGGGTGTGGGAACAGCCACAACCATTCGGAAAACACCGGTCGCCGTATCGACCCTACAACGTCAATCTTTAATGCAATCGGCTGCGACCAACATTGTAGATGCGATGACCGCCTTGCCGGGTATATCGGCCGTGAGTACTGGCCCAGCTATCTCGAAGCCCATCATTCGTGGTTTGGGTGCCAATCGGATTGTAGTGATGCAGGATGGCGTTCGTCAGGAAGGTCAGCAATGGGGCGATGAACACGGCATTGAAATCGACGAGGCCAGTGTAAATGGGATCGAGGTGGTGAAAGGCCCGGCTTCCTTGATGTATGGAAGCGATGCGATGGCCGGAGTGGTGCAGTTTTTAACTCAAGTAATGCCTCCAGCGGGTACGATCCAGGGACAGTGGTTGAATGGATTTCAATCAAACAGCGGACTCTTGCATTCCAATCTGCGCTTAGCCGGTCAACAAAAAGGATTCAATTGGGGCGGCTATGCAACCTATAAGTCGGCTCATGATTATTCCAATCGGTTGGACGGCCGAGTGCTGAATTCTCGTTTCTCCGAACGGAATCTGGGGGCACAGATCGGCATTAACCGCGTGCGTGGATTTAGTCATCTGAGCTTTAGTCGGTTTCAACAAGAACCGGGACTCATTGAAGGGGATCGGGATGATGCGACCGGAAAATTTCTGCTATTTGCCGGTTCACCCCTGGAACGGATAGCCACTAATGCGGACCTACGGGGAAGAAAGCCCTGGATACCCAACCAACAAGTGATCCACGATCGGTTGGTGTCTGATAATCAGTGGACAGTAGGGGGTAGTCAATTGAAAGCCAATTTGGCCTGGCAGCGTAATCAGCGCATCGAATTCGGAAATCCGGAAGACCCCGAGGAGAAAGAGCTGTATTTCGATCTAAATACCTTGAATTACACCTTGCATTGGAAACTGCCCACCATGAAGGAGTGGCATACGACCATCGGTGCCAACGGTATGCACCAAACAAATACGAACCTCGGCGAAGAATTGTTGATCCCCGCTTATCGATTATTCGATCTGGGGGTGTTTGCGCACACCCAACGATACTTTAAGCGCGGAACCCTGAGTGGCGGCCTTCGATACGATTACCGCCATCTCGTAAGTGATGAGGCCTTCGAAGGAACGGAGCAAAAATTTGTCGCTCAGAAAAAAAATTTCACGAACGTATCGGCCAGTGTGGGATATAGTTGGGAGTTGGATTCGGCGCTGACCTTGAAATTCAATGTAGCTCGTGGATTCCGAGCACCCACGATCGCGGAGTTGGCAAGCAACGGTACGCATGAGGGTACGAATCGGTATGAGTATGGGACTTCCTCCTTGCGGTCAGAACGAAGCTGGCAGTACGATCTTGGATTTGAGCTGAGTTACGATCACCTACAGATCGGACTATCGGCTTTTCACAACAACATCAACGACTTCATTTTTTATCAAAAACTACAAGGCTCGAACGGATTGGATTCGTTGGTCGATGTGGATGGCGAACTCTTGCAGGCTTTTCAATTTGAACAAGGGAACGCTCGATTGAGCGGATTGGAGCTGGTTTTTGATCTGCATCCGCATCCACTGGACTGGTTGCATTGGCAAAATAGTTTCTCGTGGGTGCAAGGTCGTTTCGATCGTTTGATCGATCTTACCAAGCCCGGCAGCGATCGACTACCCCTGATTCCGTCGCCTCGTTGGCGTTCCGAATTCCGGGCCGATGCAAAAAAATGGGGATCGCATCTTCGTCGTTTGTACAGCAAGTTGGAGATCGATGTAAATGCGGCGCAACGTCAATTTTTTAGTGGGTTCGATACGGAAACGGCTACCAGCGGTTACACCTTGGTCAATTGGGGCATTGGCTCCGACGTGGTGAATAAAAAGAATCAGTGGACGTTTAGCTGGCATGCGGGTATTACCAATTTGTTCGATGTAGCTTGGCAAAGCCATTTGAGTCGGCTTAAGTACACCGACGAAAATTCAGTGAACGGTCGGGCCGGCGTATTCAATCCCGGACGTAATATCTATTTCAAATTGATCGTTCCCATCCGAATATCGCAGTAAGCAAGAATTGATGCATCTTTAGGGTATGGACATCAACCTCAATACCCCAGCGTTGCTCTTCCCTGGCATTACCTTATTGATGCTGGCATACACGAACCGTTTTCTGGCCTTGGCGAGTCTGGTTCGTCGATTGCATGAGGAATACAAAAAAGGGGCAAGGCATCCAACGTTGCTTCCCCAGATCGCCAGTTTGCGTCGACGAATCAATTTGATCCGTTACATGCAAGCCTTAGGCATTCTCAGCTTCTTGGGCTGTGTGGCTTGTATGTATGCGCTTTATCGGGAAGCGTTGAGCCTGGCAGAATGGATATTTGCCGTAAGCTTGTTGTCACTGATCGCTTCGCTGATCTTATCGTTGGTGGAGATCACACAGAGTACCAAGGCCATCGAATTGGAGTTGAGCGACATTGAGGAGCTGGAGCGTTCCAATATCTTTTATGATATGGTTACGGATCGTTCGGAGAAAAAAGACTGAATTTACAATTTGCGCAACAAGGATTGCCAGCCGCCGCCATTGTATACATCCTTGATGCCTGCACGTTTCAGTGTTGATTTGGCGATGCCGGCCCGCATCCCGGAGGCGCAGCACAGAATGACGGGTTTGTTCATTTTCTGAATGCGGTCGATTTGAGTGCTGATTCGATCCACCGGAATGTTGATCGAACCGGGGATTTTTCCCTGATCGAATTCGTGGGGGGTACGTACATCAATGATGACGGCACCGGCTTCGATGGCTTGTTTAATCGAGTTGTTTCCGAACCCCAGCCAAGATAATATACCCATATTAACTGTTGTGATTTGGTTTTCGCTCTCCGATCTGCTGACGCCACATCGCAAAATAAAGTCCTTTTTCTTCCAGCAATTCACTGTGTGTGCCCGTTTCCACGATGTCGCCCTTTTCCAGCACATAAATTCGATCAGCATGCAGAATGGTCGATAATCGGTGTGCGATCAGGATGGTGATCTGTTCCCCGCGTTGGGATACCTGACGGATCGTATTGTTGATCTCTTCTTCTGTGATGGAGTCCAAAGCTGAGGTAGCCTCATCAAATAAAAGCAATCGGGGTTTGCGTAGGAGGGCACGAGCGATGGAAAGTCGTTGCTTCTCTCCGCCGGATAGTTTTAGTCCGCCTTCGCCGATCAGCGAATCCAATCCGAGCTCGGAGCGCGTGATCAGATTCTGGCAGGCGGCCCGGTTCAGTACATCCATCAGATCATTTTCCGTTGCGTCCGGTCGAACGAACAATAAATTCTCCCGAATCGTGCCGGAGAACAACTGAGTGTCCTGGGTCACGAATCCGATCTGATCGCGCACTTCCTGAAAATGGATCTGCGGCTCCGGAGTATGATTGAAATAAATGGTTCCTTCTTGCGGTCGGTAGAGTCCTACCAATAATTTCATCAATGTGGTTTTGCCGGAACCCGATGGACCAACAAACGCAATGGTCTCCCCGCGCCGGGCTTCAAAACTGATTCGATTTACGGCTGGTTGACCGGCTTCCCGATTTCGGAAGAGTACCTGATCGAAAGCCAATTGCTCGAGCGGTCCCAATGAGATGGGCGACTCCGGCACGGGTTCAGGTTTTTTATTCATCAGATTTCCGAAGTTCTCTAAGGAAGCTTGGGCTTCTCGATACGTAAGGATGATGTTGCCGATCTCTTGCAGCGGACCAAATACAAAGAATGAGAAAATCTGCATGGTCACCAATTGGCCGGCATTCATTTCATTTCGGAATATCAGCCACATCAACATAAAAAGAATAACCTGGCGAAGCGTATTGACGAATGTTCCCTGTACAAAACTGATGCTGCGTACGCGTTTGACCTTGGTCAACTCAAGACCAAGGATCTTAAATGTGTTTTGGTTCAGGCGACTCACTTCCTGCGCCGTGAGGCCCAGGCTTTTCACCAATTCAATATTTCGGAGTGATTCGGTGGTTGCTCCGGCCAGTGCCGTGGTTTGGCCCACGATGCGCTTCTGAATACTTTTTACTTTTTTACTCAGTAAATTGGAAATCAGAGTCAGTAGAAAAATTCCCCCAAAGTAGATCAAGGGCAAGCTCCAATGGATCGCGGAGGCATATACAGCCACAAACAGAATTCCGATGATGACTGGGAAAAGTATATTGATGAAGGCGGCCACAAACTTCTCTGTATCCGTCCGAACTTTTTGCAGTACACTCAGCGTCTCCCCGCTACGGGCATCCTCAAATTCCTGATAAGGAAGGCGCATGGCGTGTTGCAGCCCTTCGGTGAATACCGTTGCTCCAAATTGTTGGGTGATGCGCGTCAGTAAATAATCCTGAAAGGCTTTGGCGATCCGGCTCACCATGGCCACACTGATGGAGATCATCAGCAGGGCACCGACGCCCAAGTAAGGCGACTCGTTGAAAGACCAGAAAAAACGCTTCGCGGTGTACTCATTGGTGTGCGTACTGTAATGATTGGCCAGATTGACCAGTTTACCCAATAGGATTGGGTCAATCAGCGAAAAGCCAATGTTGATGCCTGACAACAATAATAGCAAGACTACCCAAGCCCGGTGGGGGCGTAAATAATGAAAGAGAATCTTCATGTGGGGAAATCAATCAGCGAATATACGAAGGACGAGCTTGTCCACCCGGACCTTCGTCATGCAGAAACACCTTTGGCCAAGCCGTGTATGCTTCAATTAGACCTTTGGTCGATGCATGGGCCAACAGATTATCAGCAATGTATTGGATGGGGGTCTGCATCTCGATCAATTTTTTTGCTGCCGATTCGTTTATGGCGTACGCATACGTAAAATCATGAAAGCCTGCTTTTTTGAGATGGCCGGAGAAGGGGCGGGCATATAAATTCCGAATGACCCGGTGATCCCACTTCAAAAAGCCAACTGCGTGCTGTACGTGATAAACCAACTGTTTCCACCATCCGGCTAGGTTTCGCTCACCGTTCTTGCCCCAACCCCAGAATAGCAATTCCGCATCTTTGGGGAGTTCCTTCAATATCAAATCCACTTGTCTCAACGCAACAATATCCGGAACGGCATCGTCTTCGAGGATCAAAATTCGATGATGTCCTTTTATTAGCATATCGGCATAGATCAGGCGATGACTCCACGAACAAGCGATCTCACCCGCTTTCATTGGTTTATCGAACCGATGTCGCTTACGTGCCAGTGATTCATTAAAAATGCCCTCCTCTTGCAGTTGTTCGATGGTGAATCGGTTCTTGTCGGCGCCAAAAAAATAGGAATAGGTCAGTCCTTTAAAACGGGCATCGAACTGAGCTCGTCGGTCGGTTGCCGCTTCTACGCTTAGCACATAGATGTGATCGTAGTAACGATTCAGACTTTCAAAAGCGGATTGGCTTGTTTGACTCACCCCGCAAAGATACTTCCTATCGATTCCAATTTTCTCGGTCTAAACTCCGGTACTGGATCGCCTCGGCTATGTGCTCGGAAGCTATCGAGTCGGAATTGGCCAGATCGGCGATGGTGCGAGCCACTTTTCGAATCCGATCATAGGCTCGGGCAGACAAATTCAAACGTTCCATGGCCGATCGAAGTAGTTTCATACCCGCGTCATCCAGCGAACAGTGTTGTTGAATCATTCTTCCCTGCATGGAGGCATTGGAGCATTTTCTCGATTGGTCCCGAAAGCGATGTTCCTGTCGAACTCGAGCTGCCAATACCCGTTCACGAATTCGAAGGGAGGATTCACCGGCTTGTACCGAGGAAAGATCAGTATAGCTAACCGGCGTTACCTCCACATGTAAGTCGATCCGGTCGAGCAGCGGACCGGAAACGCGATTCAGGTATCGCTGGACTTGTCCCGGCGCGCAGTGACAGGTCCGATCCGGATGATTGTAATATCCACAAGGACACGGATTCATGGACGCAATCAACATGAACGAAGCCGGGAAATCTACGGCAATTCGAGCCCGCGAGATGGTCACCTTTCTTTCTTCCATCGGCTGGCGCATCACATCGAGCACGGTGCGTTTGAATTCAGGTAACTCATCCAGGAACAATACGCCGTGATGGGCCAGCGAAATCTCACCGGGCTGCGGTTGGCTACCACCACCGACCAACGCGATGTCGGAAATTGTGTGATGGGGGGAGCGAAATGGCCTTTCTCGGATCAAGGCGCTGCGGCCTGTTGATTTTCCGCAGACCGAATGGATCTTGGTTGTTTCCAAGGCCTCATCCATAGACAAGGGAGGTAAGATGGTAGGAAGGCGTTTGGCCAGCATGGTCTTTCCGGATCCAGGCGGACCGATCAGGATCGCGTTGTGCCCACCGGCGGCCGCGATCTCCAACGCTCGTTTTACATGATCTTGTCCGCGTACATCCGAAAAATCATAGGCTTCCTTGCCGGAAACAAAATCGGATCGGTCCCAGGAATCGGATTTTGTCTGTGGTAACGTGATTTCCTCTTTTTCAAAGAATTGGATTACCTCAAGAATGTGCGAAACGCCATAAACCTGAATTCCTTTTACCAGCGCTGCTTCGGGCGCATTGATGGCCGGGATCAATATACCCGTAAAACCGTCTTTTTGTGCTTGCCAGGCAATGGGCAGTGCTCCTTTGATGGGACGGATTTGTCCATCAAGCGCCAACTCACCCATCAAAATGTATTGCTGCAAACGTTCGCTTTGATGAATTTGTTCCGAGGCGGCCAGTATGCCAATGGCCATGGGCAGATCAAACGCTGTTCCGCTTTTTCGAATATCTGCCGGCGCCAGGTTGATCACCACTTTGGTGCGGGGCATGTCATAGCCATTGGTCTTGAACGTGCTTTCGATTCGTTGCATGCTCTCTCGGATGGCATGATCAGGCAATCCCACGATCAACGGATCCTTGGTACTGCTCATTCCATTCACCTCCAGCGTAATGGTGATGGCATCGACCCCTTGCACGGCACTGCCAAATGTTTTGATGAGCATCCGACGAAACTAGCTTGCGAAGTGCCGGAAGTCAATACGTATAAGCGGGGGTTAGCCTTTTTGGACCACAATCAATTTGTCGATCAGTAATTCCGTCTCGGGATCGACCACGATGGAGTCGATCGTGCCAGGTTCCGGCAGGATAAACGTTTCCTCGGTTTTAGTTACCTGGATCTTCACTCTTTTTTTATTTCCGGATCCAGGAGTCAGATCTAAGGTGAGCGGAAAGGAGAAGGGTTCTGTCGGTTGTAATTGTCGGATGGATAGGTTGGCTGATTTTCCATCGGCGGAATTTTCCCATTGGATCTGCAGCGAGGGATTCACTTTTTGCTTCAGCCATTGATCGAAGAAGACCGACCAATCCTGTCCGGTGATCGATTCCACTACTTTTCGAAAATCATCCGTATCTGCATTCTTTCCTTTGAACGATTCATAATATTGGCGGATGATCTGTTGGAAGGCTTGATCGCCTACTTGCTTACGGATCATGTGCAATACCCAACCGCCTTTTTCATAACTGTTGGCATTGAGCATGCTCATGTAGTTGGCCACGGTGTCAATGACCGAACGAGGGGTACGACTCAAAAATTCATTGATCTTTTCGCGATCCGCCTGCAGTCGCCCTTTTAAAATAGAATCGCCATACCTCGACTCCATATAGCGATGCGTCAGATAGGTGGCAAATCCTTCGCTGAGCCAGAGGTGATGAAAACTCTTTTCCGTCGCCATGTTGCCAAACCACTGGTGGGCGATCTCATGCGCGATCAAGGCTTCTTCGTCGCGCTTGCCATTGACTGAATTTTCATAATAGAAGATGGCGCTGGCATTTTCCATTCCGCCGAAGATGGTTTTGGATTGTACGTTGGCCAACTTATCGTAGGCATAGGGACCGATGTATTGGTTCATCCATTCCAGAATGGGAAGGGCTTGTGCATAGGTTTTGAATCCGCTGGCGCTGTCTTGCGGAAATACCCAGCTGGTGACTGGTTTGGTGTTCCCAAAGAATCCGACCGTGTCGACGGCAAACCGGGCCACACCGATCACCATGACTTTGGTTGGGAGGGGCACTTTCTCAATCCAGTAATGGGAACTATTCCCGTTGGACATCACCTGATTGGAATTTCCGGTGGGTACTCCATTGGAGACCACCTTATACGGATGTGGCGCCTCTACGATGAAATCAACGGAGGCTTTGTCGGCCGGATCATCTACGCAAGGAATCCACTGATGTGCGCGGTTGGGCCAATTGTCGGCAAAGAAGGTGCGCTCGCCGTGTTGATTCTTGGAGATGATCAAACCATCCCGAGGAATGCCGTTGTATTCGATCCAAATGCTTGCTTCTTCGTCTTTTTGTATGGGTTTGTCCAGATCGATTCGGATGCGGTCGTCGGAGATCCATTGAAAGGACAGTCGGCTCGGTTGATTCCCTTTTCGATCGCCATAACGACCTACTTGGGTCACCTGCATGCCCTTGCCTTTTTGATCGTATTTGCCCAGATCGATCTCGATCGATCGTGCGGATTGCTGGGCTCGAAATTCGATGTCTGCTTTTCCAAAAATTCGGTTGGAGCTGTCGGAAAGATTGATAAGGAACCGATAGTGCGTAACGTCAATGGGGTGTTGGGCTTTGGCAAACCCCGTCAAGCAAAGCAGGCCGATCAAAAGGGCATTTCTCATCCCTCAATATTACGGGGAATTTTATTCAGCAATGCTACCACCCCCTCGCGTTCCAGGATGCGATATCCGATCCGGTCTTGGCTGATGCCTTCTTTGAGTTGGTAGGAGAAATGCAATTCATCGGGCCGTACTTCGGTCTCGAAGTATCGAAACAAGATACCGGCGTCTTTGGGTAACGATTCTCCGATCTCATACAAGTGCGTAGAAAGCAGGGTGAGGGCTTGAGGCAAGCGAACGAT